>JASHOC010000277.1 GCA_030041305.1 Acidobacteriaceae bacterium | reverse complement strand
TTGGTGTCAAAATCGGGTTTCGACACGACGAGTTGAAAACTGCCTGTTGGGAGACCTGAAATCGTGAAGGAGCCGTTCCGGTCCGTCTGCGTCGTTTTCAACACCCCGCCGTTCGCGCTCCTCACCTGCACGGAGGCGCCGTCGATCACCGCGCCGGACGCGTCAACCACTGTTCCTGCTAGCTGCGCTGGATAAGCCTTACCACTTGTGACAACCGGCGTCTTCCCCTGGAAAGCTACGTTCGCACTGTCCGCTTGTCCTGAAGCTGGCGTCGCCTGGAACAAAGTTGTGGCCAGAATTGAGAATGATTCGAGCAGTATTACGAATCTTAGTTTAGTGCTACTGGATTCCACAATAAAGCCCTTTCCGAGATCGCTCGTAGGCATCAGTGTTTGTGCGTGTGAGGTTTCCCGTTCCGGTGTTGAGGAATTCCCGATGCGGGTTGCGCTACCGTCATCACCAGACGGCCGTGCGGCACGCCCTTCAGTCCTATCAGGCGACCGGCGAACTTTTCGACCTGTCCGCACTTCCCGTGGACAATCAGGATTTCCAGGCAGGAATCGTGGTCAAAATGCACATGGCTGGGGGATACCACCAATTCGTGATTCTCATGCTGAAGCTCGGTCTGCTTCTCCGTGACACCGTGAGAGTGACGATCATCGACGAGGATGACGGCGCCAACCACCGTCGCATTGGGGCCTGCCGTCCGTTCGGCGACCAAGCGATCGCGAATTAGATCGCGAAAAGCTTCCCACCGGTTGGCGTACTCCAAGCCCGCGATCGAATTGTCGAAGCGTTTGAGAAGATCGGAATCGAGTGCAACTCCGATTCTGCTGAGACCGCCCACGGTCACTCCTTAGCGGCGAATCGATTCTCCATGGGGAAACTGAAGAATAGCACGATTCCATGATTCGTGCCACGCAGCCCGCCGCACCTCTTTTGGAGCTTGGCCAAACGTTGAGTCGCCTTTGCGCGGAGTGACGATGGCTGCCAACAGGACAAACCACCCGTTGACGGCTTCTGGGCGTGTTCTCGGCTGACCGGAGATTACCCGGAGCAGCTTCTCGAACGCGGGCATGGCGGGGGTCCGCCCCAAAGCGCTCGTGAGTGGGAGAACACAATTCCAGCATGCTTCGCCTTGCGCCCGCAGCCCTCCCGGCTTTCGCCGCTCAGTCTGGTTTTCCACAGGAGGGCCACAAAAGCCAAAGGCCGCCGGGGAGGCGGCCTAACAGGCTCAAGAAGCAGGTACCTTGGGGAGCAGCCCGCTTCCTGTTCGGATGGGCATCGTCCTACGACCCACGGTAACCCCTATTCGGGTACTCGGACAACATTACTTTGGCTGTAGTCCCGCAGGACAACATTCAGGCGTTAGCTTTGATGCAGGAAGGCGCAAAGAAGCGAGCTACCTCCCCCCGGAGTCAGCCCGCAGTCTAGTCTTTGGAGGCCTCTCAAATTACCTTAGTCCTCTCTTTAGTTTCCAATAATGTTACTTTGGTTATACTCACTTCCCCAGTTGAAATGACCCGGCATCTTGACTCGCTTATGAAGCGGCCGTATTTTTGCTTAACTCCTGACTTGGCAACCCGAGGGCCATCTTCGGTGTGACCTTCAAAAACTTGATAGAACTTGCCCCCGATTTGCGCAGTCCGGCAACGGGCCATGCCGCAGACTGTGAATCCGGCCCCTGGTGTTTGGCTCATGGGCTCAATGGGATCCGTTTCTTTCACCATCTTTATTCCCATTCGTCAACAGGATCGGGAAAGCTCAAATCTCTATCTCTATTACGGCGGAATGGATTCGAACGGAAATCGCCGCCATGCCGCATCTGAGCCGAAACACGTCGCGAACGGTGACCTCCAGGAACGATTGATTCTCTGGACCAGACCGACTGAAGGCCGCGAGCCTCCAGGGTGCCTCTGGCGATTGGACGAGCGGATGCCGGACGTATTTTGGGTGCGCGAAATCCTCACAGGGTTGGCGAATACGCGAGCTTTTGAGTTGAGAGAGTTTCTGGCGCAATGCCTCCGGGACGCGAGGCGCGATCCTGCAACGCCGTTCCGGGCGGTGTTCTCAACCTCCGCCAAATCCCACGATTTTTAGGGTGCCGTTACGCTCTCGCCAGCGCGTTCCGTAGCCCCCGCCCCGGCGTCTTTTTTTGTTTGGAAGCACAGGCGGCAAAGGACAGGCCGCCCCTGCCGAGGCGTAAAGGGAACGGTTGTTTCGGCTCCGCACGCGGCGCAAGTCGCTCGAACGTCCAAATGCGCCCTTGGAGGGCCCCAGCGGCGCTTTGCACGGCAGGACGCGCAGCGCTTCGGTGCGTGACTGAATTCCTTCGTTTGGAAGAAGACCTGTTCACCGGCGGAAAACACAAACTCTCCGCCGCAGTCGATGCACGTCAAGGCTCTGTCGATGAATTCCATAACTGCCTTCTGCCGAGCCGGGGAACGGCCACCTACGATGTTGGGGAGCCGGAAAATTGGGCCTGATTCGTCTCACGGGCAAACGGTGAGGATCAACTGAGGCTCAACGGGGAAACCATCCGCCCTTTTCTCTGTTGCGCTAGTGATTTGGAGCCCGGGTGTTTGGACCGATTCTACCCTCCACCCAAGGAGTCTGACTAGGGGATTTAAGAGGTCTTTGAGCCACGGCGGTAACCAAAGATCTCCGATAGCGGTCACGAGAACGCGGTAACCCAAAGGGCGATGGAAAGCCAAAGCGCAACAGACTCCCGACGAAAACTCGTCTTTCCCGGTCAGCCCCAGGCCCGAGACTGCGCATTTGAGGGAAGGTTACCGGGACTTTAGACGAAAGAATGTGATTTGGAACACAAGCGTTAGTTTTGGGAAGAGGATATTGTAGGAATACGCACCACCCCTTTATCCACTGCATAAAGGGAGGCCCATCGATCGAAACGGCAGGCCTTTCCTCTAAAGGGTCATAGACTTAGCTTTCCCTTTCTAATAATTGAACTTGGAGAACCCTTCGGCTGAGGCGGGCATTCGTCAGTTTCAAAATGCGCGATTGAGTTTAATCGGACGGCAGAGGAATTTCGACTGTCCATGTGTGACGCAAATCACATTCGCCGACACCCGCTCATGAAACCATGCGGTTCTGAAAGGTCGGTAAGCATGATTCCATCAAAAAGACCGGATTCCGAATTCTCGCGGCTCCCCATTGACCTGGTTCTTTCGGATTGTGTCGCCGAAGGCGATCTAGCTCTGGAGATTGAAGCCAAATCGACGCCGTATAGCCCCGAAACCGATCGGATTTTGTTCCGCCAGGGAGACCCCCCAACACTGCTCTATTTCCTTAAGAAGGGCGAGATCACTCTGACAATGCATTCGGGGGATCAAGAATTGATGCGAGTGCGCGCCAGACCCGGCTCACTCATCGGCCTTCCCGCCGTCGTAAGCAACGAGCCATATTCCTTGACGGCTAGGGCCAGTTTGGACGCCGAAATCCGTCAACTTACCCCCGAAGACTTTGATAACTTGGTCCAGAGCCGTCCGAGATTTTGTGTCGATGTGCTCAAAATCCTCGCGTCGGAGACGCGATCCGTGCGCAAGGCGCTGGTTGATTTTCCCCCATAGCAGCCACTTCTTCTTACATCCCAGCGAGTAAGCACGTCGGGTTTCACCTCGCCATCCACCTCGCGCAAACTCAGGAGGCTATCAAGTAGGGGGAGTATCAAATCTTCCGTTCCAGAAGTCGAACGCCCGCCGCGGTCGCAGCTTGCGCCAGTGCCGGGTGATGCACGGTGAAGATGGCCAATTCCAGGCGGTCGCTCACGCCGGCCTTATCGTAGATCAAACGCAAGTGATTTTTGATTACCTGTTCGCTGGTCTTGAGACGCAGGGCGATTTCCCGATTCTTGCAGCCTTGCGCGATCAGCGCGACGATCCGCATTTCCTTGGGGGTGAGCCGGTCCCGGACGCGGGAGCCGACCGAGTCGGGTTCGGTTGATCCCGGTAGCGTCACTTGCTGTCGGTACCAGATTTCTCCCGCCGCCACGCGGCGCACGCACTCGGCCAACGCCGATGCGGTTACTTTGCGGAAGACCACCCCGCGAAACCCTTGCTGAACATAACCGCTGACGAGTTCCCAGTTCTCCGCAATCACAATGCCGTGGCTGTGGGTGGTTTTGAACAGCATCAGCAAACGCGTAAGGTCGGGACGCAACGAGGACGCAAACAGCACAATCGATCCCGGAAAAGTCGCAACCGCACGACACATGCGGTCCGGATCGTCACATTGAGCGATGATGCGAAAATCCTCTTCCATCGCCAGCACCTTGGCAGCGCCCGTGCGAAAAAGTGTTTGGGGATCGGCCAGGATGATTTTATTCATGATGCGTGCTCCAGCTGCCCAATTTCGCCCTTGAATAACCTCTGCGCGCCTCCGAACCCTGCGTTCCACGGAAGTGGCGCAGCGCCCCTATCATGCGCCTTCCTGGGTTCTTTCCGGCAAAGGAGAGCGGCTCTTTTGGGAACCTGCATCTCCGCAATCCGGCAACTCTGTCCCTTGTTGCGCGTCTTGAGGCATTCGCAGAGCGACGGGGGATCTATTGTTGCCGCTCGCGAGCCTCTCTAGAGCTTCCCGGCTGGGAATTGCCAGCGTGCTCCCATGCTGGACCACCAGGCGGCGATACTTGAGCATCGTCAGCGCGCGGCAGACGGCTTCGCGCGATGCGCCGATGAACTCGCCGATTTCCTCGTGCGTGAAGGCGAGACGGCAATGCGCGCAGCTCTTGTCATTTTCACCGGATTCGCTCCAGCCCAATAACAGGTGGGCCAGTCGGCTTCGGACCGTAGGAGACAGACTCAAGGCGCGCAACCTTTCGCAGGCCGCGTTGAAGCTGCGGTTCATTTCCCGAGCCACCGTCCCGTAAGCTTCAGGATGACGGGCGAGAAAGCGGAGAAATGTCTGCGGAGTCAAACGGGCGACTCTGATCGGATACAGGGTCTCCGTTGTCATCACGTGCGGCCCCCCGGAAATCGTGGAGTGGAGGCCAAGCACTTCACCAGCCTTGGCGATCCGGATGACGAGGCGGCGATCACCTGAATTGATCGAGAGTTTCACCGCGCCCTCCAGCACCACCACTATGCCTGTCGAGGGCTGGTTCTCAGCGAAGATCAACGTGTGAGCGGGCCATGTTGAAGCGATAAGCAGGGATTCTAGGTCTTTCAAAGCCGTTGCCGACAGTCCGGCGAAAAAATCTCCCTTCCGGTATTCACGGCTGCGAGGCATCGCGATGTAAACGTGCTCCGCATGCATCACAAAGCTCATTCCCTTCCTCCGCCCGGCGCCTTTCCGGCAAACACCGCGTCAAGGGCGCGCCGGTCAAAACTTTGTGCAAGCGGGGTGTATTCCGTTCCGGGTCACGGCGGCGCCTGCCGCCGTAAAATAAGAAAGCCCCAATCGAATCTGGCGTTTCCCTACATTCGATGGCTACGCCATAAATAACTGGATTGGGGGGCCCGGCTTTCCGAACTATCGACTGCTGCCTGATGCAGTTAGGCTGTATCTAGCAAAATGGCCCACTGCCAACTGCCCGCTCAGCCAAAGCCCCGAAGAGCTTTACGCCAAGGTTGCGGAGCGTTGTTTATTTGAAAGTGATCTAAATCATTTGAAGAGTCGAGGCAAGTAACTAAAGTAATCAACTGGAGTCGGTTTGGTTCCTCAGAGCCCGTCTGCCCTATGGTGATCTTTCCTACATGGGCGCGCCCGAATTAACGATAGCACCCACTTCGTGCAATCTCAGGCGGCTTTCAAGATGGGATGCGTCAAATTCTCTGCTCCAGAAGCTTAACGCCCACATCGAGCGCAGCTTGGGCTAGCTCAGGGTGATGGACGGTGAAAAGGGCCAGTTCCAGGCGGTTGTCCACGCCGGCCTTATCGTAGATCGAACGCAAGTAATTCTTAATCACCTGCTCGCTGGTTTTGAGATGCAGGGCCATTTCGCGGTTCCTCCAGCCTTGCGCGATCAGCGCTACGATCTGCATTTCTTTCGGCGCGAGCCGAACACGGACGCGGGCGCCGACCGGGTCCGGGTCGGGCTGCAACATCTGCAGCGGGCGCCAGATTCCGCCCGCCGCCACGCGCCGCACGCACTCGGTCAGCGCCCCTCCGGTTACGTTGCGGAAGACCACCCCGCGAAACCCCTGGTGAAGATAGCCGCTCGCGGTTTCCCTGTTTTCTGCGATCACAATGCCGTGGCTGTTGGCGGTTTCGAGCAGCATCCGGAGACGTGGAAAATCTGGACGCATCGAGGTTGCAAAGAGCACAATCGATCCCGGAGAGGTCGCAATCGCATCATACATGCGGTCCAGACCGGCGCATTCAGCGGCGATGCGAAAATCTCCGTCCATCGCCAACACCTTGGCGGCGCCGACGCGAAAAATTGCCTGTGAATCGGCGAGGATGATCTTTTTCATGGCGGGTTCAACATGGAAAAAGAACGGGCCTCCTCCCTCTGATTCAGCCCGCAATCTTGATCGTTTGAGATGAGCTCCTGTGGGTGACCATATCCTCTCTGTGGTAACCCATACAATGGTACTTTCGTTGTAATACATGATCGGTCACGCTTTTTTCGAAGCAGGTCTTCTCTTGGAGTGTGAATCTTGACTACGGCGGTTCTCCAATTCCCGTGGAGTTTTGAGGGGCGTGCCAGGTGGCGTTTTCTTGGGAAAAACGCCACTCAACGTTCGAGGTTCTGCTCTACACCAATTGGAGAACCGCTATAATGGCGTGGTCGCTCAAAATATTCTTTCCTGATTTGCGGGTAATTTCGCGCATTTCGGCATAATGGGAAGTATCCACGGCGGAAAAGCGAATCGTTTTCACCGGAACCGGGGGGTGGTTCCTGAACTCTGACCCCTGATCTCTGACCCTGTCTCGGAATCAGGGAGCAATTCAGGGCCAATCTATGGGAGATTGCGGCCGAAGAATACCGGCAAAAGCCGGCGAAATGCCGAAGTCAAAAGCCGATAAATCCCTTGTTCTCCGGATTTTGCGTAAAACCACCTGTGTTCTCACATATTTACGCGCGAAGGATCGGCTAAGCTGCCGAGAATGAAGATTATGCGTCGAAGGGTGGGGGAGGGGGTAGGGGCCCGGGTTAGCTATTTTAGCTAAAACGCGAAACCAGAGAAGCTGCAACCGATCCGCTGACCCGCTGACCCGCTGCCTGCTACAGCTACGGCTGGATGACCGCGTTATATCCGTCGTTGAGCAGCTTCATGCGCCACTGGTTGGCCAGTTCGCGGCTGGCGAATGGCCCGATGCGGACGTGAATCAGGTTATCCGTCAGGTTGCGCCGCACCATCACCGGGTAACCGCGCTGCCGCAGCGCGCCGACCAGCACCTCGGCGTCTTGCGGATTCGAGACCGCGGCGATCTGCACCATAAGTTGCTGTTCGGGCTGGATGGCCGGCTGCACGCCGCCGGCCACAGCGGGCTGGCTGGAAGCGGCGGCTCTGGCGGCCTGTTCCAGGGCGGGACGAACCTCAGCCTGCGTCCCCGGAGCGCCCGCAGTCGGCGGCTGCAGAGAAGTTTGCACCGCCGGAACCGGAGTCGGGGCCGCGCCGGGCGCTACGGCGCTAGTGATCGGAGCTGCGCCCGCTGCTGGGGTCCCGGCCGTCCCTGCGGTTTGCGTCGCGTCCACCGGTTGCGGCGTGGGCGTAAGGGGCGCCTGGTCGGCAGCCGAAGGTTTGGGAATTGCGCCGTTGGCCGTCAATGGCTCCTGGTCGGGCGACGGCTGCGGCGTGGCGGTCAATGGCGACGGACTGGCGTGATGGCCCACCGAATAGCCCAGTCCGAAGCAGAGACCGCAAATCACCACGAAGACGAAAAAAATGCCCAGCAACGCGCCCGAGCCCAGCGTAAGGTCGGTGTCGCGCCGGCGGTTCACCCGCTCCGGTTCGTCGTCGTCGAACATTCCTCTCATAGGCCGTCCCTGATCTATTGTCTAACGGATGCCCGCGCCCGTCGACCCCGCGCCGCCCCGAAATTTCACGCCCTTTGGAGCGCCTTCTCCTTTGACCCCGGCGCGCCGCGGAAGTCGCACCTCCGCCTCGTTTTTACGGCCGCCCTGCAGCCGATCCGGGAACCCCGGCCAGCCGGTTAAACAAAGTCAACATTTCAATGGGCAGGGGAAATACAATGGTGGTGTTCTTCTCCGCGCCGATGTCAGCTAACGTTTGCAGGTAGCGCAACTGCAGAGTCATCGGCTGGGTCGCCATCAGAGTTGCGGCGTCCACCAGCTTTTGCGCCGCGTTGAATTCCCCCTCCGCGTGGATAATCTTCGAGCGCTTATCGCGTTCCGCCTCGGCCTGGCGGGCCATGGCGCGGAGCAGTTGTTCGGACAGGTCCACCTGTTTTACTTCCACAGAGATGACCTTGACGCCGAACGGCTCGGTGCGCTGGTCAATGATGGTTTGGATGCGCAGATTGAGCTTGTCGCGATGGCTGAGCACCTCGTCGAGCTCCACCTCGCCCAACACCGACCGCAGCGTGGTCTGCGCGAACTGCGAGGTCTGGTAAACGTAGTTCGCCACCTTGATGGCCGCGTCGTTGGGATTGACCACGTATAGCGTCACCACGGCGTTTACCTTGATGGTCACGTTATCGCGGGTGATCACGTCCTGCGGCGGCACTTCGAGCACTTCCTGGCGCAGTGAAATGCGGACCATCTGGTCGAGAGGCCGGAAGACCAGGATGATGCCCGGACCTTTCGGCGCAGGCAATGCCCGGCCAAGGCGGAAAATGACGGCGCGTTCGTATTCCCGAAGGATCTTGATCGAGTTGAGCAGATAGAGGACGACGATGGCGATGAGAATCAGCAGCGGGATGGGCAGATCGTTCACGGACATGGGCTTCCCTCACTCAGCAGGGATTGTACTCCATGGGCTGTTAAGCCGAGCGGGATGCAGTGTCTCTGGTTTCGCCGGCGTCGGACGGTTCAGACTGGCGCGGCGCGGGCGCGGGCTCGACGCGGAGGAGCATGTTCTCGTGACCGACGACGCTTAAAACGGCTCCCACGGGAACCGGCCGGCTGGCCACCGCGCGCCAGATTTCCCCCTCCACCAGCACGTGACCTTCGGGGGCGAGGGGCTCCATCGCCGTGGCGCGGAAGCCAATCATGGCATCGGCGCCAATCGACGCCTTGCGCCTGCGCGCGCGGACGGCGAGTCGCACCAGGAAGAGCGTGATGGCTCCGAAGGCCAGGCTCACCGAGATGGCGACATAAGGGCTCACGCCCATCTGCGGCACCGGCGCAGCCACCAGCGTCAACATGCCGAAGGTAAGGCAGACGATCCCGGCGATCGCCAGCACCCCGTGCCCCCCAAATTTCGCTTCAAGCACAAACAGCACCCCCCCCCCGATTAGGAGCAGAACGGCGGTGTAGCGGATGGGCAGCAGGTTCAGTGCAAAGACGGCGAGCAGCACCATCAGCGTGCCCAGCGCGCCGGGAACAATGGTCCCCGGAGTGTTGAATTCGAGGTAGATGAGAAGCGCCCCCCCAACCAGGAAAAGGAGGGCGATATTGGGATCGACGAGCCAGCCCAGCAACTGGTCGCGGACGGTGGAGCTCAGGGGAACGATGCGGGCTCCGCCCAGTTGTAGAGTCTGTTTGGCGCCGTCAATGCGCACAATTTCCCGGCCATTGAGTTCCGAGAGAAGCTGCTCATCGCTGTTAGCGACGACGTCGATGAGGTGCTGATTTAGCGACTCTTCCGCAGTGTAGGACTTCGACGAAGCGACCGCAGCCAACGCAGCCTCGGCGTTGCGACCACGGCGGGTGACGTAGGAGCGCAGGAACGCCTCGGCATCGTTTTCCACCTTCTGCATCTCTGTGGCGTCGGGTTTGCCGAGCTCGAAGACGACATGGGCTGCGCCAGCTTCGGTTCCCGGAGCCATTGCGGCTACGTCGGCGGATTCCAGAATGAAGAAACCGGCCGAGCCGGCGCGGGCGCCCGAAGGCGATACGTAGACGATGACGGGAACATGCGAGCCGAGGATGGCGCCAACCATGGCCCGCATCGACTCGACCATTCCTCCGGGCGTGTCCATCTGAATGAGGAGCGCGCGGGCCCCGTCGGAGTTGGCGTGGGCAATAGCGCGGACTAGTTCATCAGAGCTGACCGGCTGAATCGTGTCATCGAGGACGAATTTGTCCACGATGGGCTGCTGCGCGGCAACGCGAAAAGAATCTGAGAACCCGAAGGCGATGAGCAAAGCGACAAGCGCCAGCCAATAGGCATTGCGAATTCTGTTTTTGTATCGTCCCATCACTCACCTCTTCCAGGGACTTGTGGCCACCTTAGGCGTCCAGGCCAGGCTTGGTGTCATTTGCTCTGGCCGAGTTTGGCCTGAATCTGCTGGACCAGCGTCTGTGCCGCCGAACTGGCGGGATCAAGCTTGAGAGCGTCGCCGGCTTCGCTGTTTGCCTCGCTCAACCGATTCGCCGCTAGGTCCAATTGCGCCAGAAGGATATATGCGTCGGCAGTCGGCCCCAAGGCAAGTGCCATTTGCGCCTCCTTACGGGCGGCGGCGGCGTCCCCGCTCCGCTGGCGAACCTCGGCCAAACCGACATACGCCTCGGGGAATTGAGCGTCGGCCGCCACTGCGGATTGATACAACCGCTCAGCTTCCAGCAGCAAACCGCGGTCCAGATAGGTCCTGGCCTGGGCAGAGAGCCGTTGCGCTTGTTCCTCGGCGGGGAGTTTGGTCAGGCGGGCGGCATCCATTTCATCGAGCATCGTCGCCGCCTGGCGAAACGCGGCGGCGTCAAACGTGCGCACGATCCGCTCCAGTGGGTCCGCGTTTGCCCCGCTATCGGAGTCGGAAGCCGGCTGCAGGACCGGACTCTTCCATGCCGCAAGAAGCGACTGTGCTTCAGAATCATTTGGCCGCAGCTTGAGGCATTGCTCGAGTTCGTTCAGCGCGGCGGAGGTCTTGCCATGACGCTTGAGGCTTACAGCAAGGTTAAAGTGGTAGACGGCGGCCCGCGGATCGTCTGCGGCGGCCTGGATAAACAGCGCGGTGCCATCCTGCCCCTGTCGGCTGATGGCGACGGCTTCGTCGTTCACGACTTCGGCGAGGGGTAAAACCCGTGACACATCGGCAAAGGCCCGCTCGGCATTTGGATAATCGCCCGAAAACAGAAGCGAGAGACCACGGAAGAAGCCGGCGCGAAGACCGTCAGGGCCGTTGCGATCCACCTTGGCGAACGCCTCAGCCGCGGCTTCATATTGCTGGTTGTTGTAGTCCTCCTCGCCCAGCGCCATCCAGGCGGAACTGAAATCGGGGCTGAGCTTGACGGCCATGCTAAGGTGGCGCAGGCGCTCGGCCTGGTCGGGTTCCGTGATCCCGCGGGTGTACTGCTCGAAGGCGTCGAGGCGCATGCCTTTCCCTTCGGCGATAAAGGTTTGTTCGGCGGCGCTGAAGGAGGGGTCGAGCTCGCAAGTGAGCTTCCAGGCCAGCGTGTCAAAGACCTCGACAATCCCTTGCAAGGGGCCACGGGAAGTGACCTCTTCCTTCATGCGCAAATGAGGGACGTCCACGAGGCTGGCTTTGGCGATAATGTCTGACCCATCGGTGGTGAAGCTGCCAACGATGATCGAATCGGCGTCCAGCGTTTGGGCAAGCTTAATTGAGCTCGCGCGCGAGGGTTGAAATCCTTCGGGCAAGCCCAGATGATCGAGAGCATAGATGCGATCGGTGCGGGTCGTGGGTTCGAAGCCGGCCGCGGCAAAACGGCTGCTCAGCAGATCGGCGGCCGCCTCGCGAATCCAATCCAGGCTTGGCTGACCGCTCCGATTGTCAAAGGGCAAAACCAGAAGAATGCGCCCATGGTTCGCAATGGTGAGCGGCAGATCGCCTCCGGCAGGTCCTTGGGCGTTTACGCAAAATGCTGAAAAGAAAGCCGTCGCGGCCACCAGACTGGCGCTCGCGGCGAGCCGCCAAAGGCAGCGCAAACGAAGTGAAAAAAAAATGAACACAACAAGGAAAATTATAGGCTCTGCCGCGAAGCTGGTGGCATAGCCGCGCCGGAGACGGAAAAAATGGCCGGTGCGGCAAGGGCGAGTGCAGTGAGGAAGGATCCGAGTCGCGCCATGCTTCCGAAAGACTACCACCGCGTGGGGCGGCGCTCTAGGAGTGTGTCGGAGATTGAACTTTTTGATTTCATAACTGATTTAGAATCAACGATATACGAAAATCTGTAGAATTCGTAAGTTGTTGATTCTAAACGATCAGAAATCTATTTCCGACAGACTCCTAGGAGAGATTGATTCCCTGAAAGAAAGGGCAGTCCTTTGCAGGCTGCCCTCGATGATTCCAGGAATGAGATGTCGGCCCTGGGCCAGGAGCGACCCGGCCGGCGACGCGAAAGGGTTGTTTACTCGCCCGTAGGCCGCCTCACCGGGGGCCGGCGACGCACCGGAGCCGCCTTCTTTTGCGCCTGGATGAACCCGTCGCTCAGGACGATCTGGGCCGTTGCCGTGCGCGTGCCAGTGGCCGGCAGCGGGGTATAGGAACTGTAGGTGGCGTCAAGCTCGTCGGCAGGCTGCAGCTTGAACTCGAAACCGGGCGCCGGAGCGTCTTTACATGATACCGGCGTCTTCATGTTTACGATGAAATCGGGCGCTTTCGAGTCTTTCGCGTCCTGGGTCACCGCCATTTTAATCACCGAGATGCTGGGATCGATCGCGATCTTCCGAATCCCGGCCGCCGCGGTGAGCGCATCGCCCATTGCGTCCGTGTCGGCCTTCACTCCATTCGACAGAATATAGCTCTGCGCCTCCTTGATGTGAAGGTCGGTAGGCGGAGGGGGAACTGCACTGCAAGCCGCCGGCGTGGTGAGACGAACGACATAATCTTTGGGTTTGACTTCTCTGGTGGTGGTGACGGAAACCTTCAGCACATCCGCGGGATCGTCTATTACGACGCCCGGAACCGGCGTCATCTGATTCTGGAGCACCGACCAGAGCTTTTGCGCGTCGTCCTTGGTCCCGTTGGCCAGAATGAACTCTTTATCTTCCAGGTTCAGCTTCGTCAGGTCGGGAGTCGTCGCCAGAACGTTGTGCACGATCTCGGGCGGCGTGGGCGCAGGGGTAATGGTGAACGACGAGGGGGGAAAAACTGTGCCCGCCGAAGCAGTTTTGACAGCGTCCAGCCCATCGAGATTGCCGTGATACCGCTTGTACCAATATTCAAGCTTGGGCTCGATCTGGGCTTTATACGCCGCGGGCGCAAAGTTCCAGGCGCGCGCGTAAAACCAGCACGCGTCCACTTCATTGCGCGCAGTTCCCGGCTTGGCGTAAGCCTCGGCCAAATTCAAAGTGTCCACCAATCCGTTCCCGGTCGTCGTCTGGTTGGCCGGATAGAGCATCAACTCCTTCTTGTATTCATCGATGGCGCCGGCATAATCTTTTTTCGACACCGCATCATCGAGGGCGGTGGCCGAGTCAAAGATCGGGTAGCTGACGTCGGTCATCTTCTTCCAGTCTTCATCGGAGGTCCCCGCCGGTTTGGGCGCGGTCAGACCTTTCTGGGCCAGGGCCGCGGCGTCATCGCAGGTCTGGGGATCCTTGCTTTCGCCGGTGGCGTCGATGCTCTTCTGGCACTCGTTCTTCTTGATATAAACCGAGATGAGGATGGCCTTCGGGTTGGTCGGATCCAACTGCAGCAGGCGGGTTGCCGCGCTCAGCGCCTGGTCCTGATCGTTCAACTGCTGATACGTATCGATCAACTGATCGAGCACCGCGTGCTTGACCACGCTTTGCGGATAGGTCTTCAGAAAATCCTCGAGGGCCGCGGCCTTGGCCTTAGGATCGGTTTGGGTAATGGCATTTTGATAAGCATTGAATTCTGCGGGGTTCGAAATGGTGATCTGGCCGCTGGCGTCCTGCGCCCTCAGCGCAGGCGCTGACAGAAGGGCCACACTCGCCAATGCCATCGCAAATGCAAGGACTAACTTATTCATTCTGTACTCCTGGGAATCGCCGATATAGAAGGTCAATCATACTCACTCGCTGACAAGATCGGCAACCGATCCAGAAAGCGGGCTGAGTGCCGGGAAGACGAAGCTTAAGAATTTCAAGATACCACGGTCGCCAACGCAGCAATGGAAGGATTATAGAAAGCCCCCGCGCCTCTGACAAGCGAAACGAGATCAATCTGAGGGATTAACGGCTACCGGCCCAGGCGTCGAGCCGGTCTTCTTTGGGCGAACGCCTGCGCGGTGTCAAAAACCCTCCGGCAACCGGTCTTCCTTTACCGAGATCGTGAGCGTATCCCGGCGCTCTTGCGCTTGATTCATTGCAGCAGGCGGACTAATTCCGCCTGTTCGGCCAGGAACGCGTCGTGGCCATGGTCGCTGGTCATTTCGCGATACTCCACAGGAGCGCCGGCGGTGCGGATGACTTCTGCGAAACGCCGCACTTCCGCGGCGGGGAAAAGCCAGTCGGTGCTGATCCCCACAAAGGTGAGCCGGGCTCGAATCCGGCCAAAAGCCTCAGTCGCCGAAGCGTAGCCCCGCAGCGGGTCCCAGGTGTCCATGGTGCGCAGAATGGCCAAATAGGCGTTGGCGTCGAAACGCTCGATAAAGCGTTGGCCCTGGAGGTCGAGGTAGCCGGCAATGTCGAAACGGCCGCCGATCAAACCGCTCCCCTCTCCGTCCGCACTCCACGGATCCTCACCACTGCGATTCGGATTGCGCCCGAAGCGCTCGTCGAAAAGAGGCGCGGATTTATAGCTGATCATAGCGATCTGGCGGGCGAGCGCGAGCCCGCAACGCGGCGGGCGCTGAGGGAGATAGCGGCCCTCGGCCCATTGCGGATCGTGCTGAATAGCCTGGCGCTGCAAATGATTGAGCGCCAGGCCCATGGCCGAAAGCGGGGTGACGCCCACGATCAGGGCGCGCTCGACGCGGTTGGGATGGAGGATAGTCCACTCGAGAGCTTGCATGCCGCCGATGGACCCGCCCATCGCCAGGCGCAAGCGCCGGATGCCGAGCGAATCCAGCAGCCGCGCCTGGGCGCGCACGTTGTCGCGGATGGAAATCAAGGGAAAATCCGGGCCGTAGGGTTGTCCGCTGGAGGGATCGACGGAGCCGGGACCTGTCGACCCGTAGCACGAGCCCAGCATATTGATGCAGATGACGAAGTCGTGCTCCAGCGAAAGAACCGCGCCCGGCGCGAAGACCTCGGGCCACCACTGGCCCACCAGCGCTGAACCGGAAAGCGCATGACAAACGAGAACGGCGTTGTCCCGCGCCGCATTCAGCCGGCCGTAAACAGCGTAATGCAGCGTGGGACACGCCAAGGTACAGCCGGAATCAAGGCGCAAGTGCTCGTCGAGCACAAAATCGCCTTCGTAGGTGGGGGCTAGGGATCGCGAGGCGGGCGGCGCGCTGCCGGTTCCGCTCCTGGGTTCCGTCATTACCTTCATTCTGCCCGACCGCCGGCGCTTGCGCTGATTTTGCATGCGCCGGTTAGAACGTGGCCATTCGCCGCCTCCCCATTCGCGGCTTCAATCGCCTGATCGAGATCGGCCAGGATGTCGCGCATGTCCTCGATGCCCACCGAGAGCCGTACCAACTCCGGCGTGACACCGGTCGTGGCCTGTTCCTCGATAGAAAGCTGCTGGTGCGTGGTCGAGGCGGGATGAATCACGAGGGACTTCGCGTCACCAATATTGGCCAGCAGCGAAAAAAGCTTGAGCCTGTCGATGAGCTTCTTGCCCGCCTCGTACCCGCCCTTAATGCCGAAGGTGATCAGAGCGCCCTGACCCTCGGGCAGATACTTTTTCGCCCGTGCATAGTAAGGGCTGGATTCGAGGCCGGGATAATTGACCCACTCCACCCCCGGATGCTCGGCAAGGTGGCGCGCCACGGCTAACGCGTTTTGTGAGTGGCGCTCCATGCGTAAATGCAATGTTTCGATCCCTTGCAGCAGGAGAAATGCATTGAAGGGCGAGAGCGCCGCGCCGGTGTCGCGCAGGCCCTGGACGCGCGCTTTGAGGATAAACGCCAATGGCCCGAAGGCCTCGGTGTACGACAGGCCGTGATAGGAGGGGTCGGGGGCGGTGAAATCCTTGAAGCGGCCGGAGGCGGCCCAATCGAATTTACCACCGTCCACAATCACTCCGCCGATGGCCAGACCGTGGCCGCCAAGAAACTTGGTGGCTGAGTTGACCACGATATCTGCGCCCCACTCGATGGGCCGCACCAGCGCCGGTGAGGTCGAGGTGTTGTCGATGATCAGGGGCAGTTTGTGCGCATGGGCGATTTCCGCCAGTTCAGCGATATCGATGACGTCGAGCTTGGGGTTGCCGAGGGACTCAGCATAGATGGCCCGGGTCTTGTCGTTGATTGCCGCTCGTAACCCATCGAAGTCATCGCCATCCACAAAGCGCACGACGATGCCCAGGCGCGGCAGCGTGTAATGGAAAAGGTTGTAGGTGCCGCCGTAGAGCGACGTGGTCGAGACGATCTCGTCGCCAGCCGCGGCCAGGGTAATGAGGGTGAGGGTCTCGGCAGCCTGGCCCGAGGCGGTGGCCAACCCCGCCGCGCCGCCCTCCAGCGCGGCCACGCGCTTTTCAAACACATCGGTGGTGGGGTTCATGATGCGGGTATAAATGTTGCCGAATTCCTTGAGCGCAAACAGGCGGGCCGCGTGGTCTGCATCCTGGAAAAGATAAGAGGTGGTCTGGTAAATGGGTACGGCGCGGGCGCCGGTGGCGGGGTCAGGCGCCTGGCCGGCATGGACGGCGAGGGTGGCAAGCTGATGGTGATTCGGTTCTGGCATAGCAGGCTCCTTGAAGTTCGTCTCCTTCGGCTTAGGTCCAGCGGGGAAATGTCCGCGCCGCGGCGCAAACGAAAACGGCCCGCGTCCTAACCAGGACCCGGGCCGCTGGGCTCGAAGATCGGTTGCGTTTAGCGCAGGCGCCGCTCAAGAGCCGGACGGACGGGTCCCGATGGCATGCACATGGCCATGACCGCAATTCCGGACTTCGTTGAGCTCGGCATTGAGGGCAGTATCAAGGGTGGGCGGGGCTCATGTCAAATAAAATTTGCGGCTAGCCCGGCGCATCGAGAGTATTGTAAAGCTGTTAAGCGCGGTACGATTTTTAGCAACTGATTTCCCACCTTGCTCGCTGACAGAATCGGTGCATCGCGATATTCACTGCTCCGCGCCTCGCGCCGGATTTGGCGCCGGCGCAAATAATCCAATCAGGTTGGGTAAAACGACTATGGTCAAAAAGCTACTCGCGATTGTGCTTTCGCTTCCACTCGCCGCTGCCGCTGCTCCGCCGGGTCGGCAACTCACGCCCCCAGTCAGACCGGATATGCCGATCGCGCAGCGCATTGGGCACACCGATCCGGCGCGCTATCGTCACATCCCGGCCGTGCACAATGGCCCCGGCGCCATGGACTTTATGGTGCTCCTCAACTCCGACGCCCTCGACACCAACCTGCTATTCCTCCATCGCGGCATCATTGAGCCCAAAAGCGGTATCGGCGCGCATTTCCATAATTATTGCGAAGAAATGTTCGTCATCCTCAATGGAGAAGCTCAATTTACCATCGACGGCCGCACCTCTTTGCTTCAAGGTCCGGCGGGAGCGCCGGCGCGCATGGGCCACTCGCATGCCATTTACAACCCCACTGACAAGCCTTTGCAATGGATCAATATCAACGTCAGTTCACTGAGGGGTATTTATGACGCCTTCAATCTCGACGACGGGCGCGTGGGCGTCCCGCTCGATCCCATACCGACGTTCATCACCATGCACCTGGATCGGTCGCTGCTCAAGCCCGTGGAGAACATGGACGGCGGCAAAGGCACGGTGCAATATCGCCGCGCTCTCGAGCCCAGCGTCTTTTTCACCACCTGGTCGTATGTCGATCATCTGCTGATGCCACCTGGAACCTCAATCGGCCCCAACGCGGAGCCAGATATGAGCGAGGTCTACTACGTGATCACCGGCGACGGCACGGTCACCATCGGTGATGAGACCGCGCCCATCCACACGGGAGACGCCATTCCCGTCCGCCTCGGCGAGAGAAAGTCCTTCGCCAACACCGGCGACCAGCCGCTCGAATTCATGATTATCGGCGTGGCCCGCGATATGGAGACCAAACGGGCGCTGATGCGGGAGCATCCCTTGCAGTAACGTCCGGGACTTACTCCTCCGGCTTCCAGACGTAGGCGCCCGGCTGGGGCAGGCCGACATGCGCGAGGACGCGGCAGACGAACTGGCGCGCCATCTCTTCCGAATCGATGGGGTGGTTATAGAACGCCGGAATCACGGGGAAAATGGTGGCGCCGGCTTCGGCGGCCAGTGTCATGTTGCGCAGGTGGATGCGGTTGAAGGGCGTTTCGCGCACGCATAGGATGAGCGGCCGGCGCTCCTTGAGCGTAACGTCGGCGGCGCGGGCGACCAGGGAGTCGGCGAACCCCAAAGCGATCGCCGCCAGCGTGCCCATCGAGCAGGGTAGAATGATCATGCCGTTCGAAGGATGGCTGCCGCTGGCGATCGCGGCGCCGATGTCGGCGTCGGCGTGCTGGATGGTTTTGGTTGGCGCGGCGCCGAGGAGCTTTTCGAGGCATTGCGTGCGGCCGCTCACCCCTAGTTCGTCCGCGATCACGCGGAGCGAGTTCTCCGAGGCGACGAAATGGACACGGGAGACGCGCTCGTCGGCTTCGAGGGCGCGGAGTGCCTCACGCGCGAAGATCGCGCCCGAAGCGCCGGTGATGGCGACGGTGAGGCTCAATTCGCTCATCGAGGTTTTTCATCCATATTGGCAAAGCAATCAACTCTGGAGCCCGCAGTAAGGTTTGGCTTAGCGGCCTGATTCACTCCGGGTTAACGTTCCCTGATGAAAGAGCATCTGCCAGCGGTCATCTCGCCGGACCCAGATTGAACTGCGCAGAGATTCCATTGGAGGCGAACCCTCAGTTTCGCTTACCGCTCGATACGTTACCAGTGCCGCCTCACCTGATAACGGATAAACTTCAAAGCTTTCCAAGCGCCCGCGCGCAGGTGGCGCCGTGAGCAACTCGCTGATGATTTCCGCCTTCGACCACCGTTGCCCCGAGGCGCCTAATTCGCGGAACTCATCCGCAAGCAAGAAGTGCAATTCTTGCGGATCCTTTCTTACGGCGTCTGACAAAAGCGCCTCTTCAAGTTTCTTCAATTGTTCGCCAGTTTGGGCCGAGAAAGCATTTCCAGTCACTCGGTGCTCCTCATTCAGCTAAGACCCGCTTAAAGATCGCATCCACGTTGCCGAGCTGACGAGAATAGTCGAACGTTCGCGCCAGCTTTTCCGTGCTCAACAGCTTCGTAATCGCCGGGTCGCGCGCTACTTCATCGCGGAAGTTCAGATCCTCTTTCCAGGCCCGCATGGCATGGCCTTGCACCAGCCGGTAGGCGTCTTCGCGCAACATGCCGGCTTCGGCTAAGTCGAGCAGCAGTTGGCCGCTGAAGATCAGCCCGCCCGTACTCTCGAGGTTCTTCTTCATGCGCTCGGGATAGACGAGCAAACGATCGACGAGATCCGTGGTCTTTGCCAACAGATAATCCGCGAGAATGGTGGAATCCGGAAAGATGATGCGCTCGACGGACGAGTGGGAGATGTCGCGCTCGTGCCAGAGCGGCATATTTTCAAAGGCCGCCTGGGCGTTGCCGCGTAGGATGCGGGCGAGGCCGCTGATCTGTTCGCTGGTGATGGGGTTCTTCTTGTGCGGCATAGCGGAGGAACCTTTCTGCTTTTCGCTGAAGTACTCCTGCGCCTCTCGAATCTCGGTGCGTTGCAAGTGGCGGATTTCGACGGCGATCTTGTCGAGCGTGCCGCCGAGAATGGCGAGCGTGGCGATGTAGGCGGCATGGCGGTCGCGCTGGATGACCTGCGTGGCGACGGGCGCCGGTTTCAATCCCAGCCGCGCGCAAACTTTTTCTTCTTGGTTTGGACTGAGATGTCCGAAGGTCCCCACAGCACCCGAAAGCTTGCCCACGCGCATATCCTCGGCGACGGCGTCGAAGCGGGCGAGGTTGCGCTCCATTTCGGCGTACCAGTTGAGCAGCTTGAGGCCGAAGGTGGTGGGCTCGGCGTGCATGCCGTGGGTGCGGCCGATGGTGGGCGTGTGCTTGAACTCGAGGGCGCGGCGCTTGAGAACCCCGAGCAAGGCCAGCAGCCCCTCGCGGATGAGCGCCGACGCCTCTTTGACCTGCAGGGCTTGGGCGGTATCGACCACATCATTCGACGTGAGGCCATAGTGCAGCCATCGGGAGGACTGGCCGTCCAGGCCTTGGTCTTTCATCGACTCTGCAACAGCCGTGGTGAAGGCGATCACGTCATGCCTCACATCGGCCTCGATCTCGCGGATGCGGTCGACCGAGAAGCCGGCACTCGCGATGGCCTCGGCGGCTGCGGAGGGAATGATTCCGTCCTCAGCCAGCACAAGGCTCGCCGCCGCCTCCACTTGAAGCCAGCAGCGGTATTTGTTTTCGTCCGTCCAGATGCGGCCCATGGCCGGACGGGTGTAGCGATCGATCAAATCTAGCTCCTAGCTGCTAGCTTCTAGGAGTGTGTCGGAGATTGAACTTTTTGATTTCATAACTGATTTAGAATCAACGATATACGAAAATCTGTAGAATTCGTAAGTTGTTGATTCTAAACGATCAGAAATCTATTTCCGACAGACTCCTAGCTGCTAGCTCCATCTTGACGAGGTTGAGATCGGCGCTGTTCCTTAGAAGATTGGAAAGCCCACGTCGCCGCGGGCATAGGCTCGGCGACGCCAACCCCTGATTGTACGAGGGTAAGAGGGTTAGGAGCGAGTAATCCGCAGGCGACGATATAACTCGTCGAGGAGCAGCCCGCGGCCGGGGGCATAGGGTTGGAACCACTCGCCATCAATCACTAGCTGCGGGATGGCGCGCTTGCCCAGGTGACGAACGACCTCCTCGGAGGCGGAGGGATTGGCGTCTATGTCGATTGCGGTGTACGGAACGCCATGCCGATCCAGGAACTGCTTGGCGGCCCTGCAGTCGCGGCACCATTCCGTCATGTAAACCTGCACGTTCATGAGCATATTTTACCGTTGCTGCGCTGCTATTCTCTGTGATGGTGACCACGGACGAGATCAAGGCGCTGCTCGATCTGGAGCCGCATCCGGTGGAGGGCGGATTCTATCGGCGCACGTATACTTCGGCGGGAACGGTGGAGCTTGCGCGCGGCGTGCGAGGGCTGGGAACGGCCATTTACTACCTGCTGGAAGAAGGGGCGTTCTCCGAGATGCACGTTCTCGCCTCGGATGAGATCTTTCATTTCTATCTGGGCGATCCGGTGGAGATGCTGCAGCTTCAGCCCTCCGGGCGCTCGCAGGTTTTCACGCTTGGACCGGATTTGCAGGCAGGGCAGCATGTGCAGCTTGTGGTTCCAGCGGGCGTGTGGCAGGGGAGCCGGCTGGTGGACGGGGGCAAAGCAGCGCTGCTCGGGTGCACGGTCACGCCGGGCTTCGACTTTGCCGATTATCGGAGCGGGAGCTTCGCGGAGCTGGCCGCACAGTGGCCCGCCGAGGCGGAGCGAATCAGGAAACTGACCCGGATTTAGCCAGTCAGCCAGTCAGCAAGTCAGCAGGTCAGGTCAGCAAGTCAGCAAATCTGTAGATCAGCAGTTACCAGAGCAGGAAGTTCGCGTGTTGCAAATGCGCGAGGGTGGCAGCCTAACTTTGCTCCTGGCGGCGCTCGCGGAAAAAACTCTTCAACAATTCTGCGGATTCTTCCGCGCGGGGTCCTCGCTCGACCCACATGCGGTGGTTGAGGCGGGGGTGGTTGAGCACCGAGAGCACCGAGCCGCAGGCGCCGGCTTTGGGGTCGGCGGCGGCGAAAATGAGGCGGTCGAGCCGGGCGTGCACCATGGCCCCGGCGCACATGGCGCAGGGCTCTAACGTAACGTAGACGGTGCAGCCATTCAGGCGGTAATTGCCCAGAACCTTGGCGGCGGCGCGCAGGGCAATGATCTCGGCGTGCGCCGTAGGATCGACCCTGCGGAGAACGCTCTGCTGTGCGCGGGCGACGATTGCGCCTTCGTGCTCGACGACAGCGCCAACGGGCACCTCACCGGATTCGCCGGCAAGGCGGGCTTCGGCAAGGGCGGCATCCATGAAGTCCAATTCGGTCATACGCTCATTCGGGGTGAACCGGGTTTCGCACAGAGGGATTGAAGGGCGGCGGCGCAGATTGCATGACTCCGGCATACCGGCGTCTGGCCGGGCCCTGCCGGGGAGACAAAGGTGAATAGCCCGCGACTACCCCCTCCCCCCATTCTGTTGATAACTGGCCCATTATCAGCAGGTTACCCACTCGAAGACGGCGCAAATATAAGGAAAATAAAGGACTTATTCACAGATTCTCCAGAATCAATGGTTTACGGAGACTTGCAATGCGAACGGGCGTGGCGCTGGGCAAAAATCGAGCTCAAGATCACCCTTTCCAATCCTCACGCGCCTCAACATTTATTTATATTCTGCGCCCAAAAAGAGAAATAGGACGCAACGGAGAAGTGCTTCTTTTTCCTTCATTTGCGGATTTTCGTGCTTGACAGGAGATTGGGGTGAACCCCTGGAGTGAGACAGTTGGCAAGTGGACAGTTCGCGCAGTTGCGAAATGTTCCTGAGGGGCAAGGGCCCACTATCGATACGTTTTTACGGGTGTAGAGGCCGCAGAAAAACGCGGAGGGAACGCGCAAATCTCGCGAAAAGGATCCCGCGGGGGCTAAAGCCCTGCCTTTCTTTCTTGCGTTTGCGGCACGGCTGAAGCCGTGCCCTGATACGAAACCATTTATGCAACCAGTTCTAGGGGAGGACGACTTGCATCTGGGAGCCGTTGTAGGTGACGGTTTTGCCTGCTCCAGGCTCGGGCTGGGCGCCGACGCCGTGGCTTGTGTCGACGAGAACGACCTGAAAGCCGCGGGTTGAGGGCATGCCGGGATACTGGCCCTGGCGAGCGCCGAGGGTGAGCGTGGAGGAGGCGTCGTCCCAATGCAAGGGGATGATGGCGTGCTCGCCGTTTTCGTAATCGTAGGTATCGCCCTCATCCTCGTAGAGGTTGAAATCGGCGTCGGCGCCACGATAGATGCGGAGGGTGATGGGGGCGTCCGGCGACTGGGTGGCATATTCGACCTCAGGCCCAAGGGGAAGAATCGAACCCGCCTTGATGTAGAGCGGAATGCGATTGAGCGGGGCTGCGGCATCGACATATTGGTCGCCATCGAGGCGCGAGCCGGTCCAGAAGTCGTACCAGCCGGGCGCGGGCGGCAGATAGACCTCGCGCGCTATGGCGCCGGTGCGGGTGACGGGGTTGACCAGGATGGAGGGACCGAAGAGATATTGATCGCCGATCTCGCGCACCTTTTCGTCGGTGCGCCAATCCATGATGAGCGGGCGCATCATGGTGTAGTCCTGGCTGGTGACGCGCCAGGCCAGCGAGTAGATGTAGGGGAGCAGACGGTAGCGCAGCTTGTCGTAGGCGACGAGGGTAGGCGTTTGCGGGCCGTAGGAAAAGAGTTCGTTGGTGTTGTTGACGCGATGGCCGTGGGTGCGAAAGATCGGGCAGAAAACGCCGAACTCAAACCAGCGGGTGTAGAGCTCCTGATAGGCGGGGTCGCGGGTGTCGCGCTCATAGGGCCAGCCGTAACCAGCGATGTCGGTGGTCCAGTAGGGGATGCCGGAGACCTCGAAATTGAGGCCGGCAGCGATCTGCTTGCGGAAGTCGAAGAAGGTGCCGGTGACATCGCCTGACCAGACAGTGGTGGCGTAGCGCTGCTGGCCCAAAAATGCGGAGCGGGTGAGGATGAAGATGCGCTTCCGGCTGGTAAGGGCGCGCCAGTGGTCGTAGATGTTGCCGGTGTGCATGAGGGGATAAATGTTGGTGTAGCGGGCGCCGTTGCCGATGGAAAGGTGGAGAGTATCGAGCGTGGCGTCACTATAGCCGTCGCAGCACTCGGGCTCGGCACTATCGAGCCAGAAGCCATCCCATCCCTGCGTAAAAAGCTTGCCGGGAAGCAGGTTCCAGTACATATCGCGGGCTGCGGGGTTGGTGGGGTCGTAATCGGTGGTTCCGGGGATGAGGAAGTTGTGCGCTTTGAGCTCGCGATAGGTGTCGGATTGGGGGTCGGTGACCGCCCAGACGGAGATGATGGCGTGGACATGCTCGTCATGGAGCTGTTTGAGCGCTTGAGGCACGTCGGGATACGGCTTGAGGTAGTCGGCGGAAAAGATCGGGTCGCCCTGGAGCTTCCACCAAAACCAGTCCTGCACGATGAGGTCGAGAGGCACTTGCCCGGAGCGGTATTCGCCGGCGATATCTAAAAGCTCTTTGGCAGAGCGGTAGCGGTCTTTGGATTGCACAAAGCCGTAGGCCCACTTGCCGAAGAGCGGGGCGTGGCCGGTGAGGTCGCGATAGCGATGGATGACCTGGTCGATCTCGGGACCATAGAGAAAGTAATAATCGATGGCGTCGGCGGCTTCGGCGCTGAGTTTTAGCTCGGTGGGAAAGCGGTTGTCGAACCAGGATTTCGAAGCGGTATTCCAGAGGATTCCGTAGCCGTTGGTGGAGATGAGCAGGGGCACGGCGACGGAGGTGTTGGCTTGGGCCATTTCGACGACGGCGCCGCGATAGTTGAAGAGGCCGCTCTGGTGTTGGCCTAAGCCGTAGAAGCCCTCGGTGGGCGCGGGCTGAAAACGGTCGCTGACGTGATACACCTTTTCGCCGTTGACGACGTCGGGGATGTAGTCGCGGGTGCGGCGGGTGAATTCGGAGAGAAGCATGTTGCCAGCCGCGTCGCGGAAAAAGAGCATGCCGGCATCAAGTTGAATGCTGACCTGGAGATCGCCGGTGCGCAGGGTGGCTTGCTTCAGGTCCTGGGAGAACTCGAAGTGGTCCGGGGTGCAGGCGCGAAGGAGCCAGGGCGTGTGCGGCGAGGCGGAGGTGGGGTCGCCGGGTCCGGCGACGATGTGGAGGATGCCGGGACCGCAGACACTGAGATGGAGCGTTTCCTCGCCGCGATGCATCACCAGGCCGGCGGTGTCCTGGGTGACGGTGGCGACGGGATTCTGGGCCGCGCAGGCTGCCTCCGCGACGAGGCTTGCGCAGACGGCGGCGAAGATTCGAAGGGCTTGCATTGGGGGGCTCCTGGTGGCGGTTCGCAGTTCGCAGTTTTCAGTGATCAGTGGTCAGTGGTGCGTTCTAAGTTCTCGGTTCTCAGCGGTCAGCGAACAGGGTTGACTGGTCGGCGGTGGAACTCCGTTCTCTGTTCCCTGATCCCTGACCCCTGTCGTCTGCTCTCTGGTTATTGCGCGGCCTGCGCCAGCGCCTTTTCGATGCCAGCTTCGGCGAGCGGGGCCATGATGACGTAGCCGGATGGATTGGGATGGACGCCGTCGTGGCTCAGGTTGGGCGGCAGACCACCCCGCGCGTCTTTGAGGGCCGAGTAGTAGTCGACGTACACGTAGCCTTTTTCCGCCGCATAGGCCTGGATCCACACATTGAGGTTGACGATCTTCGCGGCCGGATCCAATCCCGGGCGCCAAGGGAAGTCAAAAGCCGGCGTGACCGAGCAGAGCACGACGCGAATGTGGTTCGAGGTGGCGAGATCGGCCATGGAAGCGAGGTTTTCTTCGGTTTCCCGGAGGGTCATGGGGCCGGTGTTTTGGGCGATGTCGTTGATGCCGGCGAGAATGACGACGACTTTGGGCTTCAGATCGATCACGTCCGGGCGGAAACGGATCAGCATCTGGGACGTGGTTTGGCCGCTGATGCCGCGATTGATGTAAGGCTTGCCGGGAAATGTGCCGCCGGGCCCTTCAATCTTCCACCCTTGGGTGATGGAATCGCCCATAAAGATGACGCGGTCTTCTCCCGGGGCGGGCGGCGGCAGAGCGGCGTCGGCGGCCTGGAAGCGTTCGAGGTCACCGAAGTCGGTAAGCAGCAGGTGCTCGTGCTGGGCGGCGTAATCGCTGGGCACGGCATGGGCGGGCGGCGTGGCGGGCGCCGGAGTCTCAGGCATAGTTTTGCCGGGTTCCTGGCCCGCAGAAGCAATCACAAGTGAGAACGCAGCCACAAGACCGGCCGCGAGCACCAGACTGCTTCGACCCATGACGAACCTGCGTTGCATTCTCCATCCCCCTTTCACGTTTCCGCGAGTTTTCAGCGCCGTGTGACCCTCTTGCGGAAGCACGCTCCGATTGTAGGCAACGGCGCCCCGCGCGGTCACCTCGGGACGGAGAAGGGGGGAATAGGGACGAGGGACGAAGGGAACAAGGGACTAAGGGACTAAGGGAAGAGGGAACAGGGACCGAGGGAACAGGGGCCGGGGACAGAGCACCGACCGCCGATCGCTGACCGCTGGCCGCTGACCGCTGGCTACTGGCCCCTGACCCCTGACCCCTGACCACTGAGAGCTGACATCGGAGAAGGTCTGTCGCCAATTTCCACAATTGGGGCTGCGCAACCCACCGCTGCGCGGCTCAGCCTGCTGCGCTAGGCTGGTTGAGATGAGTGTGTGTTCGATTTGCGATGGGGTGGGGTTGGTGCGGGTGGTCGACGAAGGCGGCAGGTGGGTTTCGCGGCCTTGCGAGTGCCAGGAAATGGAGCGCGAGCAGCGGCGGCTGGCGGCGGCCCACATCCCGCAACGCTACCGCGATTGCACGCTGGACGCTTTTGACCCCTCGTACCCGCGCGCCGACGATTCTCTGGGCCGCGCCCTGCTGACGGCGCGGCGGTTCGTCGATGCGTATCCCGTGGACACCGCTGGCCGGGGACTGCTTTTTGTGGGGACGACCGGCTTGGGCAAAACGCACCTGGCCGTAGGGGTGCTGCAGCGGCTGGTGCGGGAGCGCGGCGTGCGGGGCCTGTTCTGCGACTATCGGGAGCTGCTCAAAAGCATTCAAAACAGCTACAATCCGCAGGTTCAGACCTCGGAGCTCGAGGTGCTCAAACCGGTGTTTGCCGCCGAGGTGCTGGTGCTGGACGATCTGGGCGCGCAAAAGCCGAATGAGTGGGTGTGGGACACGGTGGCCCTGATTCTGAACACGCGCTACAACGACCGCCAGACGACGGTGATCACCACCAATTATCCCGACCTGCCGGCGGCCGGGGGCAATCTGACCGATATTGAGCGGGCCGCACGGGAGCCGACGCTGGGGGACCGGATTGGCGACCGGATGCGGTCGCGGTTGGCGGAAATGTGCATTCGCGTGGAGATACGCGGCGACGATTTTCGCCAGTCGGTGAAGCGGGCGCGGTTTGGTTGAGAGGCGGGACGGGGAAAACAGGGGTCAGGGGTCAGGGAACAGGGAACAGAGAACGGGGGTCAGAGGTTCGGGGCGGGCGGAACAGCGCATCCAAGACAAAGAGGTTTTTCTTCAGAGTCGGAGCCTTTCGAAGATCGTGCAATATCCGAATATGGATTGGCTTTCAGGGACGTCGCGAAAAATTCTCTGCGCACGATGCGCGGGACTTCGGCGGCAAACCAGCCGGCGCCGATGGCGCGGAGAAGAAGGGCAAAGGGCTTCGCTGCCGTCAGGAGCCGGGGCATGAACGAACTTTCCGCGGAACCGCGCAATTTCCGCAAAGACATCCTCTTCGCCTTCGCGCTGGCGTTTGCCGGGCTGCTTCTGTGGGTTCTGCGCAATGCGCTGGTCCTGTTGTATGTTTCGGCGCTGTTCGCCGTGATTCTGATGCCGGTGGTCTATGCGATTTCAGGGCATCGCATCGGGCGCTGGCGGTTACGCGAACGCTCGGCAATCTTCATCATGTTTCTGTGCGCGGCCGGAGCCCTCACCGCATTCGGATTTCTCGCCATCCCGCCGGTGGTTCACGACCTGCAGCAATTGAGCTCGCAGCCTTCTAAAAATGTTCCGGCTCTGCTGACCGAGATCCGGAACATCCGCTTTCTCGAACGGTTGGATGGCGGCGCTTTGAGCTCCAGACTGCAGAGTTGGGCCAGCACGGCCGCCGCGCAGTTGCTCGAGTACCTGAAAGATCTGGCGGGCAAGCTGTTCGACTTCGCCGCCGGGCTGGTCCTCACCATCTACTTCATCCTCGACGGGGACAAAGCGTACCATTGGTTCCTGTCGCTGGTTCCCCCGCGGCGGCGCGATCGCCTGGATGAAGCTCTGCGCCGCGCCGGTGACCGGATGGGTAAGTGGCTTCTGGGGCAGGCCAGCCTCATGCTCATCCTGGGCATCTGCAGCACCATTGTGTATGTCGCGCTCAAAGTGCGCTACGCGTACGCGCTGGGCTTTTTGACGGGCCTGCTGAACATTATTCCGGTGCTGGGCGCGGCGATTACGATCATTCTGGTTCTGGCCATTGCGGCGATCGACTCGTGGGGCCGGGTTCTGGGCGTGGCGATTTTTTATATCGTGTATCTCCAGGTCGAAAACTCCTATCTTACGCCGCGCATTATGCAGCACCGCGTTGATCTGCCCGGGCTGGCGGTGCTGGTGGCGCTGATGCTGGGTTTCGCGCTGGCCGGCGTCCTGGGCGCACTGGTATCCGTGCCAACCGCAGTTTTGGTTGCGGTCCTGATCGACGAGTATCTGGTGTGGAAGGATATGCCGTTCGAGGGGCCACCGTGAGTTGCAGCTTTTGCTTCTAGCTCCCAGCTGCTAGCTCCTAGCTCCTAGCTCCCAGCTCATAGCTGCTAATTGCTCACTTGTTCCGCGATTCGAAGGCGCAACCAATGGACTAAGTTTGAGGCGGCCGGCCAGGCTGTGCGGATCGGGTTCGTTGCGCAAGGCGATGGACTGGGATATTTTCTCGAAAAGAGGTAAGCGTTGAGCACCCAGGCTGTCGAACAGCGCTCCGTTTTGCCGCACCGCCGCTGGCGTATCGCCTGGCTGCTGGGCATCGGCGTACTCGTCAACTATTTCGATCGCGTTAATCTTTCGGTTTCGCACGGCGCGCTGATTGCGGCCTTCGGGATTTCGAACGTTGTTTTCGGTTACCTGTCTGCGGCTTACAACTGGACGTACGCGGTTTGCCAGATGCCGATGGGCGTGATTCTGGACAAATGGGGCGTACGCCGGGTGCAACGCGCGGGCACATTCTTGTGGAGCGTCGCAACCTTTGCCGCCGCCAGCGCGCCGACATTGGGCGGCCTCTTCGGCGCGCGGTTTTTGCTGGGTGTGGCGGAAGCGCCGACCTTTCCGGCGAACGCGAAAGCCATCGGGGCCTGGTTTCCCGCCAAAGAACGCAGCATGGCGACGTCGCTTTTCGACGGAGCGGCCAAATTGGCTTCGGCCATTGGCGTGCCGGCGATTGGGATCGTGCTGATCCGGGCCGGCTGGCGCTGGAGCTTCGCCTTGACCGGCGCCCTGAGCCTGGCGTACTTCCTATTCTTCTGGCGCATTTACCGGGAGCCGCATGAAGACCCGGAGCTGAGCGAAGCCGAGCGGGAGTACATTGCTTGCGAGTCCGGCTCAGAAAATAAGGAAGCAGAGAAGGTTGGAGCGGACGAGGACACGCCGGTGGCAGCATACGTGGCCAGACCCGCGCCGCCGCCGTCGGGGCTGCTCACCCTACTGGGGCGGAAAAAAGTGCTGGGCCTGGCGCTCGGATTCGGCGCCTATAATTACGTCTTTTATTTGTTACTGACCTGGCTGCCGAGTTATCTTTCTTTTGCGCTCCATATCAATCTGCTGGACTCGTTTCTGTACACCAGCGTGCCGTGGTTCATTGGCACCTTCACCGACATCGCCATTGGGGGCTGGCTGGTGGATGTGCTGGTGCAGCGCGGCTGGAACTCGAGCGGGGTGCGCCGGGTGGTGCTGATTGGCGGAACGGCTTTCGGGCTGGGCATTCTGGGTGCGGCGCATGCCCATGACGCGACGCATGCCCTTTTGTGGATCAGCGTTTCCCTGGGGGGGCTTTCAGCCGCGGCGCCGGTGGGGTGGTCATTGCCCTCGCTGATCGCCGCGCCCAACGATGTGGGCACGGTGGGCGGGATCATCAATTTCTCCTCCCAGATCTCCGGGATTGCGGCGCCGATTATTACCGGGTACGTGGTGGCGGCGCGGCACTCGTATGCGTGGGCGTTTGGCGTTTCCGCAATCTATCTAGTGATCGGCATCGCCGGCTACATCTTTCTTCTGGGCAAAATTGAACGGCCCGCCGAGGCCGCGTAGAGTGGCGGCGCCGTCGGAGAAAAACAACGAAGATCAGGCGCGAGAAACCCGAGCGAAATGGCTGCGCCGCGCACCTGGAGCGGTGCATTCTGGCTGAGCGCAACCGCTGCTAAACTTGAAGCTGATGATTCTCCCGTTCGTCCGCGAGATTTTCGCGGAGCTGGAGCACTCGCCTGGATTTGAGCGCGTACGAAGGCATCTGAGCCTGGGTGCGGGACGGAGGCGTGTCTCCGGACTGACGGTGACGGCGCGGGCGCTGTATCTGCCGCTGATGGCGCGGGCGGCGCGGCAGGCGGTGATTGTGGTGGTAGCCGATAACAAGGCCGCCGAAGCGCTGGAGCCAATGTTGAAGGCGGGCTGCGAGCTGACCGGCGCGGTGGATGCGGCGCGGGTGGCGCGGCTGCCGGCGCACGATGTGCTTCCTTTTGAAAATCTTTCGCCGCACCCCGACGTGCAGGAGCAGCGCGCGGCGACACTGTGGAAGCTGGCCACGGGCGGCCTGGACATTCTGATTGCGCCGGTGGAGTCGGCGGCGCTGAAACTCTTCGATCGCGAGTATTTCGCGGGGCTGGCGGTGACGCTCAAGCGCGGCGAAGAGGTGGACATCGAGGTGTTGACGGCGCACCTAGCTAGCGTGGGCTATACGCGCATGGACCTGGTGGAGATGCCGGGCCAGTTTACGCGGCGCGGCGGGATTGTGGACGTGTATTCGGCAGAAGCCGACCGGCCGGTGCGCCTCGAGTTTTTTGGCGACGAGATCGAGACGATCCGTAAGTTCGATCCCGAATCGCAGCGGTCGCAGTCGGGACTGGACGAAGCGCTGCTGCTGCCGTTGACGGAGACGCCGGTGACGGAGCGTCTGCTGGCCGCGGTGAACGCGCGGCTGAGCCGGCAGCGCCTCGAGTTCGATGACAAAGCCACCGAAGATGAAGCGGCGGCGGAAGAGGCTGCAACGGCAGGTGGGTTGAGCGTTTTTCCGGGGTGGGAGTTTTTTGCCGGCGTGGCGGGCGCAGAAAAGTCGCTGCTGACGCTGATTCCCCGGTGCGCGCTGTTTGTGGATGAGCCGGCCATGGTGCGCAACCAAATCGACCGCTGGTGGAGCAAGGTCGAGCAGCGGCATGAGCGGTCAGGGATCGGGTCGTTGGTGCGGCCGGAAGATATTTACCTGCGCCCGGAGGTGCTGGCGGCTTCGCTCGAGGCGCACATGGGGTTGGATCTCGATCAACTGGGCGCAGTGGATGTGTTGGAAGAGGACTCGACGCTGGGCGAGATCGAGATTCCCACGCGAACGACGCTGCGGTTTCATGGATCGATCCCGGCGCTCACCGAGCAGTTGCGGGCGCTGATGCAGACGGACACGCGGATGGTGCTGGCCGCAACGAACCAGGGCGACGTGGAACGGCTGGCCACCATGCTGCGCGAGTACCAGGTTCCGTACCGACTGGGCAGCCGGCTCACGCACGGAGCCAGCGAGATGGTGCTGGAGGAAGCCAGCTATCTGGCCGGCGATTTGCGCGTGCCGGTGATTGTGCGCACGCCGCTGGCGTCGGGGGTGAGCTTTGCCGACGCGCGCGTGGTCGTGTTTGGGGCTAACGATCTCTCGGATGAGGCTGACGTGGCGGCGCGACCGGCGCCCAAGCGCTCGAAGACGGCGGCGTTTGTTTCCGATTTTCGCGATCTCAGCATGGGCGATTACGTGGTGCACGTGGAACATGGGATTGCGCAGTACCAGGGATTGAAGGAAATCGAGCAGGACGGGCTGGCGGTGGAATTCATGATTCTGGAATTCGCCGAGCAGGCCAAGCTGTACGTGCCGCTGACGCGGCTGGACCTGATCCAGAAGTACCGGTCGACGGATTCGGGGCCGGCGCCGGTGCTGAACCGGCTGGGGTCGCAGCAGTGGACGAAGACCAAGGCGCGCGTGCGCAAGGCCATGCAGGATATGGCCGCGGAACTGCTGAAGCTGTACGCGCAGCGGCGCACGGCGCCGGGCACGGCGTTCTCCCAAGACAACGAATTCCAGCGCGAGTTTGAGGATGCGTTTGACTACAACGAGACCGACGACCAGATGGTGGCCATTCGGGCGATCAAGGACGACATGGAATCGCCGACGCCGATGGACCGGCTGCTCTGTGGCGACGTGGGCTATGGCAAAACCGAAGTGGCGATGCGCGCGGCCTTCAAGGCGGTGCAAGACGGCAAGCAGGTGGCCGTGCTGGCGCCGACGACGGTGCTCGCCTTTCAGCATTTCGAGACGTTCAAGAAGCGGTTCGCGCAGTTTCCCATTCATGTCGAGATGATTTCGCGCTTCCGCACGGCGAAGGAGCAGAAAGACATTGTGGGGCGGGTGGAAACCGGGCGGGTGGACATTTTGATCGGCACGCACCGGCTGCTCTCGAAAGACATCAAGTTTCAGGATCTGGGCCTGCTGGTGGTGGATGAGGAGCAGCGCTTCGGGGTGCGCCACAAAGAACGGCTGAAGCAGTTGCGCAAGGAGATCGATGTGCTGGCGATGAGCGCCACGCCGATTCCGCGCACGCTGCACATGTCGCTGGTGGGGCTGAGGGACATGAGCGTGATCGAGACGCCGCCCAAGGACCGCATGGCGATTCAGACGGTGGTAGCGAAATTCGACGAGAAGCTGGTGCGCTCGGCGATCGAGGTGGAGCTGGAGCGGGGCGGCCAGGTGTTTTTTGTCCACAACCGCGTGGAGACGATCTATGAGATTGCGGCGCGGATTCAGGAGCTGGCGCCGGCGGCACGGGTGGCCGTGGGGCACGGGCAGATGAGCGAAAGCGAGCTGGAGAAGGTGATGCTGGCCTTCATGCGCCACGAATTCGACGTGCTGGTGGCGACAACGATCATCGAGAACGGCCTCGACATTCCGCTGGCGAACACGATTCTGATCAATCGTGCGGACCGGCACGGATTGAGCGAGCTCTACCAGTTGCGCGGACGGGTGGGGCGGTCGAACCGGCGCGCCTATGCGTATTTGCTCATCCCGCCGGAAAACGAGTTGACGGAGATCGCGCGGCGACGGCTGGCGGCGCTGAAAGAATTCAGTGACCTGGGCGCGGGCTTTAAGATTGCGGCGCTGGACCTGGAGCTGCGGGGCGCGGGCAACATGCTGGGAGGGGAACAAAGTGGGCACATTGAGGCGGTGGGGTTCGAGTTGTACACGTCGATGCTGGAGGCCGCGGTGAAGGAGCTGAAGGGCGAGAGCGCCGAAGAGCGGCCGGCGACGCAACTGAATCTCGGCATCGCTCTGCGCATCGACGAGAATTATGTGCCGGAAGAAAACCAGCGGCTGCGGCTGTATAAGAAGATTGCCGGGGCCAAGAGCGAGGCGGCGGTGAATGAGGTGCGCGCGGAGATGGAAGACCGCTATGGCGCGCTTCCGGACGCGACGGTGTTTCTGCTGGAAGCGGCGCAGATCCGCGTGGAATGCGAACGCATGGGCATTGCGCAGGTGGACCGCAAACGCGGCGAGCTGCAGATTCGCTTTATGGAGAACGCCGCCGTCGATCCGCAGCACCTGATGCGGGTGGTGGCGCGCAACGCCAAACGCGGGGCCCAGTTCACGCCGCAGGGCCTGCTCAAGTATCCTTTAGCGTCGATGCGCCCGGACGAGGTGCTGCTCGAGATACGCGAGCTGCTCGGCGACCTGGCGCCGGGGCCGGTGAGCGCATAGCTCGGTCAATCATCAAGCGAGGAACGATGAAAAAGCTTGTCACTCTGACGGCGATGGGAGCGTTTAAGTGCGGAGCAATGGCGGCGCGTGCGGCATCCGCCAACTGGAAGCAGCAGCTCGGGAAACTAGTACTACAGTTGTAATTAAGTAGCGAGGAGCAAGCGGCTCTGTTTTCGGTAGTGGAAGAATTGGGCGAGGAATTGATGTCGTCTTCGCCACTCAGACCAATCGAGAAGATGTTCGAGGCCGTGCCAGCCCTCGCGCAGCACGAAAGCGAGCAAATGCCGAATTTCCGGCGCGCTGAGAGGAACCCTCCGGGAAGAGGGTCTTTTTCTCTCTCGCGCGCAGTACGGTCAGCACGGCCAAGGCCACCATCGACAAGGTGATGTGCTGGCACCAACCTTGCGAGTGCCGCACTTCGTAGTGGTCCAAGCCGTCATAATCTGGGGTAAGCCGATAGCAAGGCGCCCAAAGGAGGAATAGCCTAGAGCCTGTTATTAACTTTGTTCGTTTGTTTTCTTTTGGATGAGGGATATCGGGCGAGCGAATCCATGCTGGCAACATGGAGAAGCGACGACGAACCGGCTATCCCAGCGATGTGAGTGATGAGGAGTGGGCGTTTGTGGCGCCCTACCTAACCTTGTGCAAAGAAGACGCCGAGCAGCGGGTTTATCCGTTGCTGGCGGTTTTCAATGCGGTCCGTGAGGTGGTGCGGAGCGGCATTCCGTGGCGTATGATGCCCAATGATCTGCCGCCGTGGAACGTGGTCTATCAGCAGCTGCGGCGCTGAATGGATGCGGGTTGTTTTCACATGATGGTCGAGGATCTGCGCATGCTGTTGCGCGAGTTTTCCGGGCGCGCGGCGC
>JASHOC010000276.1 GCA_030041305.1 Acidobacteriaceae bacterium | reverse complement strand
ATGTCAAAGACGGTGTAAAGCTTGGTGAGCTGCAGCACGTCCTTGACCCGCTTGGTCAGATTGAGGAGCTTAAGGCTGGCGCCCTGGTTTTTCGCCGTCGTGTAGGCGCTCACCAGTTCGCCCAACCCCGAGCTATCGATGTAGTTCACCTCTCCCAGGTTGAGCAAAATGTTTTTTTGCCCCTTGCCGATCAGCTCGCGCACCGCATCGCGCGCCTGCACGCTGCCTTCGCCCAGGGTGATCCGCCCGCTCAGGTCCAGAACAGTAACCCCATCCACATCACGGGAAGCAATAGCCAGTGCCACGGATAATTCCTCCTTTTTTCAGTATTTCGGTTATAGCACCTCTGGGGAGACCGGGGTTGCGGAAAACTCCCTCACCCGGCTGGCCAGCGAGGAACAGTGAACCTCATTCCATTGGTCTGTCAGCAAGCCTCAGGTTTTTTTGTCTGCTGGCGCCAGATGTTTGATCAAGGTCAACTCGGTCCCTGGATGCAGTTGTCGAAAGTGTACCTCATCCATGAACGAACGGATCAGGAAGATGCCGCGGCCGGCGCCGCGCAACAGGTTCTCGGGGGCCAGCGGATCGGGAAGGGCTGCCGAATCGATGCCCTTGCCCTCGTCGGCAATCACGAACACCAGCTCCGTTCCCGTGTTCTCCATGCTCACATCGATGTGTTTGGCGGGATCGTAATCGTTGCCGTGAAGCACAGCGTTCAGGGTCGCTTCGCGCACCGCGACGGTGACGTGAAAGCAGTCATCCTCGTCGAGCCCGGCCTCGGAGGCCAGCTTTTCCGCGGCCGCCTCCACTTCCCCGACACTTGCCAAGGTGGAACTAAGCCGAAGACTCTGCCGTCCTTTACTGGCCGCGCTCACCGAATTGGATTTCCACCGAGATTGAAATAGGCGCCACCGGGTTCGAAACATTGGATGCGGAAGTCCGGCGTCAAGCGACGAAACTCTTGGAACCTAGCTGGCAGTTTCAAGTTCGAAGCGTAAACGTGTCAAGCAAGGCGATGGCGTGCGCCCTGTGCGGCGCCCGTGTGCACATTCGTGAATCCAAGGTCCGCATGCTTGAATCTGGATCGTATCGCAGTTCCGAAGGTCTACACTCAATCCAAGGAGCCGGGCGCCAATGGAGCCGCGCATCACAAGCCGCGTGAGTCTGACGGCGTTGCTGGGGACCCCGGTAACCGACGCGCAGGGCCACCTGCGCGGCAAACTCAAGGACGTTGCCGTAGCCACCGGGTCCGAGGCCGGCCGAGTGGCCGGATTGGTGCTCAAGACGCGCTCGGGCTTGGCGATTGTGCCGTCGCAGGAAGTGATGGAAACGCCTGCCGGCGCGCTGGAACTGCGTTCGCCCAACGCGCTCGTCCCGCTCAAGGACCAGGGCAATTATCTCTATTTGCAGCAGGACCTGGTCGACCGGCAGATCATCGACATTCACGGGCGCAAGGTGGTCCGCGCCAACGACGTGGACCTGGAGTGGCTGGGCCACGGGGCGGCGCATCTGCTGCGCGTAGCCGAAGTGGAAGTGGGCGTGCGGGGGGCCTTTCGCCGACTCTTCAAAGGCGTCCTGCCGCGCCACCGGCTCGAGGCTCTCTCCCGTAAGCTGGCCGCGCACAGCATCCCCTGGCAGTTTGTCGATGTCATCGAGCCCGATCCCGCGCGCCGGGTCAAACTGCGTATCGAGCACGAACGGCTGGCCGAAATTCACCCGTCCGACCTTGCCGACATCCTCGAAGACCTGGCCCCGGCGGAGCGCGAGGCGGTTTTCACCTCGCTGGATGAAGAGGTCGCGGCCGAGGCTCTCGAAGAAGTCGATCCCAAGCTGCAAAAAGCCCTGCTTGAGAAACTCGATGACGAGCGGATCGCCGACATTGTGGAAGAAATGGACCCCGGCGCGGCCGCCGACCTGCTCGCCGAATTGCCCGAGGACCAGTCCGACGCCATCCTCGAGGAAATGGAGCCGGAAGAGCGGCAGGAGGTGGAAGAGCTGCTCGAGTTCGACGAGAACTCCGCTGCCGGCTGGATGACCACCGATTTCGTCTCGGTGAACGAAGAGGCCACCGTGGCTCAAGCCGTGCAGGCGCTGCGCAGCTTCGATGGTGACCCCGAGACCGTGACCGAAATTTTCCTGCTCGATGCAACGGGATTGCTGCGCGGGGCCATTCCGCTGGCGCGTCTGGTGATGGCGCAGCCGGAAGCGCGCCTTAGAGTGCTCAGTGAGCCGCGCGTGCTCTCCTGCCCGGCGGAGATGAGGCGGAACGAGCTCGCCGAAATGTTCGACAAATACAACCTGCACGCGCTGCCGGTGGTCGACGCCCATGGAAAGATGGTAGGCGTGGTCCAGGCTGAGCAGGTGATTAGCTACCTGCGCGAAATGCTGTAGAGCGCTCGTCACGGCCGGCTGACGGTCTGGCATCGATCCGGCGCCGAACTTGTTGGCTTCACGCCTGCTTGCCGTTATCGTCTTCGGCAAGCACCTCTCCCAATCGATCGAGCCTCCGTTCCCACTCCGTCCGGTGACGGCGAATCCACTGCTCGAGGACGCGAAACCCGGCTCTCTCCAGGCGGCAGGCGCGCACCCGCCCCAGCTTTTCGGTGTGCACCAGCTTCGCTTCCTCGAGAATCTCGAGGTGCTGCATCACCGCCGTCAGAGTGATTCCCAGAGGCTCGGCCAGCTTGGAAACCGACGCCGGCCTCTGCACAAGCCGGTCGAGAATGGCTCGTCGCGTTGGATCGCCAAGCGCATGGAACAGACGGTCGACTTCAACCGAGGGCGCCTTCATGTTCACTCCGCGTTCTGGATCACCTTACTGCGCCAGCGCGATTCCCAACCGATCCAGGAGCCCTCGCCAGCCCTGTTGCAACATCTCTGGTCCGCTCGGCCAGTCCACAAACGTCCCTTGATTGGTCAGCAGCAGATCCGTTCCTGTTCCCGAAGGCAGGAATTCAAGGGTAATCAGGGTCATGGAAATCGGCTTCCCGTTCAATGACATCTTCGAGATCCAAACGATCCGTCGCTCGGGCACGATATCAAGATAGCCGGACTCGTTGACAATTTCGGACCCGGCAATCGGGTGGCCCTCGCGAAAACGGTAGTGGAAGCGCTCCTTTCCACCGATGCGAAAGTCCATTTCGAATTCCTTGATCTCATGGTCGCCTTCGGCATACCAGCGACGCTTCAGGGCAGGCTGGGCAAAGGCGGCAAAAGCGCGGTCCGAGGATTGCGGATAGTTGCGTTCGAGGACAAAGGTGTCGTGGATCGTGGTGGGTTCAACGGCGGTCATGGGTTTCCTCCTTGGGAGAAATACCTAAGCAACGACTTCAGTATTGCCCAAGCCGCGGAAATAGTCAAGTGGATACTTCAGTATCTTCCCGTCGAAACCACCTCTGGTGGCTGAGAGCTTGGATCCGATGCGGCGGCCGGTCCGGTCGCTTGCCCACACAAGCTCCCCGGCGCAGGGTGAAATGGGATCAGCCTTCCAAGGGAGAAGCTGCAGATTAGCCGGTCTGCTTTACTTTTCCGCCAGGATTTTCGCTGCATCCCGAATGGTAATCGCCAATGTCATGGGATGACTCAGCGGTGCGGTGAAACCGTAGCTCGCATAGAACTGTCTCGCGCGCTCGGAGATGGCGTGAACGAGAATCGCCCTGATTCCGGCGATCTCCGCAGCTTGCACCGTTCGCAGCACGGCATCCCTCAGAAGCGCCGCTCCGATTCCCTGTCCCTGGAACGATCGACTGACCGCCAGCCGCCCGATCACCATCACCGGCACGGGGTCAGGCATGTTCCGTCGTACTTTGCCCGTTGCCGCTGCGTGCGCCGCGGCGCCGGTGGCCAGAGCATAGTACCCCGCAACCCGCCGTCCCTGGCAAACGACATAGGTGCGCGATGCGCCGCTTTCTTCATTGTCCAGGGCGCGGCGTTTGAGCCAGTCGTCGAGCGCGGGCTCGCCACACTGAAACTCCGCCACGTCGTGCGCAGAAGTGAGTCTCTCCGGAGCTGTTAGTCCTGCATTGTTTATTTTTCCCACGGCGCTTTGGTATGGAGCAAGCGGCGCAGCCGGGGGTTATCAGCGGGCGGCCGATCGAGAAGCGCCGTAAAGCGGTGGAACTCGGCGTCGTCCAGATGGAAATAGCGTTGGTCGAGCAAGGTGGACTCCGCGGCCCGGCATGCCGCCTCCAGCATAAAATCGGAGCGGCTGCGGCCCAGCGCGCCGGCAGCGCGGTCGATGAGCGCTTTTTGGCTGCGGCTCACGCGCAAATTGATGTTTTGGCCGCGCAAACGCTTTGACTCAATAGATGTCGTCGCCATTTTACCTCTAAAATGTGCTCACATTGAGGGTATAGGAATGTGCGCACAATGTAAAGGCAGGGCCGCGGATCTCATCCCGCGGGGACGGTCGCCGGGCCCTTGGCGCCGTCGACCGCAAACACCTTCGGAACCCGATCTGCCACCGCGGGCAGCGCGGGAAACGCCGCATGGGGTTCGGTCTGATACCAGTAGGCCACGGAGTAAAAATTATCGGAGCGGTCGTTGGCCGCACCATGTTCGATGGTCACCCGAATCGAGTTCTCGAACGCGATTGGACCCTCGAGATGCCAGCGATAAATGCAATAACGGCCGCCGATGCGCTCGGGGTCGGCAATATACGGCGCGCCCTGGTGAAGGTTGGCGAACGGCTGGCCGCCGAAGTCCCAGGCGCCGTTGTAGTAATCTTCGGTTCCCGTGCCGTTGATCGTGGGCAGATCGCTGCCGTCGATGAAAATCATGTCGTCGCCTTCGCCAAACCAACCCTCTTCGTTCTGCAGAACGGCTTGCGTCACGCCGAGGAAATGCCCTTTGCCGGCGGCGTCAAGAAAAATGTAGTTGTCTCTTCCGCTCAGGTTCTTGCCGTCGCTTTCGACAGCTTTGCAGGGCGCGGCCTGGCGGAACTGCGCGTGAAAGCGGCCCAGGTCATTGGGCAGGTTGGGCAGAGTCACGTAATCGACGGCGAAATAGAGGCTGCGCGTGGGCGCCGGGCCTTCGTTGGTAAGCGTGAGCCGCCCCGCAGTGGCGAAAGGCATGGGAAAATATGCATTCAGCGCTTTGATCGGCGCCACCGCCAGCAGCTCCGATTGGTAGACGAAATATTCGCCCAGACCGAGGCCGAAAAAGTCGCCGACCGGAACTTCGATCGAAGGCGACGGTTCGCCGTCCCACCAGGCGCGCAGGACCAGATTTTTCAAGTGCATGGGATCGGGCGAATTGATGGTGAACCAGATGTGGGTCACCACTCCCGCGCCCGACACCTTGAGCAAGGTGGCCTCCTGACCGGGTTCGACCGTGACCCAATCCGCGTTGCCGCCGGTGCGGTCCCAACTGGAAGAGCGGCGATTCACATAGCTGCGCAGCCGCGCCAACGCGAAAAGCCCCTCGGGCGGGAGCGCTTGCGGCTCGTCCGGCGCGGCTTCCGCCGCGCGCGCATCCGCGCCCAGCATCCCGGCTGCGGAAACCCCGGCCAGCGCGCCCAGCAACCGGCGCCGCGTGTGAAAGTCCTCATTGCCTTGTTTCGGGAGCATCGGTTGTTCCTCCTGGCGAGAAAACTCGAAAGCGTATTGTAATCCGCCGCCGGCGCGAAGTGACGCGCCAACTCGATCGAGCGCCGCGAGTAAGCGGTTTTCCGATCCGGGTGTTACCTGTTATGGTCAGTGAGGAACTCGTGTTCCGCAAACCGCAATGAACCCACTTTACGGCGAAACCAGAGACCCTGCATCCTGCTAGGTTCCGGGCCAGGCCGCTCGTTACCGCCCACGGACGACGACCGAACTGTGGGGTCCGGTCTCGGGGCCTACCGGATCGAGCCCACGCCTTCGGGATGAACCGTTCCGGGTTCGCGAGAGGAACCCGAAGGCATGTGGAAGCGCTGGCGAACCCGGATTCTGCTCTTTATTGCCGTTCTCGGCCCCGGATTCATTACCGCGAATGTCGATAACGACTCCGGCGGCATCTTCACCTATTCGCAGGCCGGCGCGCAATATGGGTACACGCTTCTCTGGTCCATGATCCCGATCACCATCGCGCTGATCGTGGTGCAGGAGATGTGCGCACGCATGGGGGTGGTCACCGGCAAAGGGTTGAGCGACCTTATCCGGGAAGAATTCGGCCTGCGCCTCACCTTTGTGATGATGCTCCTCCTGGTGGCGGTGAATTACACCAACGTGGTGACAGAGTTCATCGGCATCGCCGGCTCGATGCGGCTGTTTCACGTGGCCAAGTTCATCTCCGTGCCGATTTGCGCATTTTTGGTGTGGCTGCTGGTGCTGCGCGGCGATTACAAGAGCACGGAGAAGATCTTCCTTACGGCCTCGCTGGTCTATATCGCTTACATTTTCGCGGGCGTGCTCGCCCAGCCCAACTGGCACGAGGCGCTGCTGGCCACCGTCAAGCTTCCCGGCAAATCGGTATGGAGCGACAAGGCGTACATCTACATGGCCATCGGCGTGGTGGGCACCACCATTGCGCCCTGGATGCAGTTCTACCTGCAATCCTCGGTGGTGGAAAAAGGCATTCCGGTCAAGGATTATCCCGCTTCGCGGCTTGACGTGGTGGTGGGCTGTTTTTTCACCGATCTTATCGCCTGGTTTATCGTGGTGGCCTGTGCGGCCACGCTCTACGTTCATGGCATGGGGGCGATTCAAGTGGCCGCCGACGCCGCCGAAGCCATGCGCCCGCTGGCCGGCGACTACGCTTTCATTCTCTTCGCCTTCGGGCTCTTCAACGCTTCGCTGTTTGCTGCGTCCATTCTCCCGCTTTCCACGGCCTACACGGTTTGCGAAGGCTTGGGTTTCGAATCGGGCGTGGACAAGGGCTTCAAAGAAGCGCCGTTTTTCTACTGGCTTTACACCCTGCTGATCGTCGGCGGAGGGTTGACCGTCCTCGTCCTTCCCGATTCCCAACTGATCAACGTGGCCATCCTTTCCCAGGTGTTGAACGGCGTTCTTCTTCCCGTGGTCATCATCCTCATGCTGCTTCTCATCAACCGCAGCGACCTGATGGGCGACCACAAGAACTCGCGGCTCTGGAACTGGATCGCGTGGGCCACCAGCGTCATCGTGATCGGCATGACCCTGGCCATGCTCTGGGGCATGATGCCGGGGCACTGAGAAGACATCTCCTTTGACTCGCTGACCCGGCGACGGCCCGCTGGGTTATGATCATTGCACTTGAATCTCTTCGCAAGCGCGCGCTCCATGCGCATCGTTTACGTGCTTACTTCGCTCGGAGTCGGCGGAGCAGAACGCCAGACCCTTGCCTTAGCTGCGCGCATGGCGCAACGTGGCCATTCCGTGGCGCTGATGGTTCTGCAGCCACGCTTCGCCGAGGAGTGGTCCACGGAACTTCCCGTCGTGCGGCTCGGTATGATTCGATCGCCGGAAAGCGCCTTCGCCGGTCTCGCGCGCGCCCGCCGCTTTCTCCGCGACTTCCGCCCCGATCTCGTCCATAGCCACAGCTTTCACGCCAACATGGTCGCCCGGCTACTGAAGCTGTTGGTTTCCGCGCCCACAGTTCTCTGCACAGTTCACAACGTGTATGAAGGCGGCTGGCCTCGCATGCTCGCCTACCGGATGACTGACCCGTTGAGCCGCTGCACCACGGCGGTGAGCCAGGCCGTCGCACAGCGTTTCATCCGGCTGGGAGCGATTCCACGCCGTAAATGCCTCGTTCTCACCAACGGCATCGACGCCGCGGAGTTTTCGCCCGATCCCATCCGCCGCGCGAACATCCGCGCCCAAATGCACGCGCACTCGGATTTCATCTGGCTTGCGGCCGGCCGTCTGGTTCCCGCCAAGGACTTTCCCAATCTTCTTCGCGCTTTCGCTGAAGTGCGTGTGGCCTTACCGCAAACCCAACTTTGGATCGCCGGCGCGGCCAAGGATGGAGGCGGCGCTGGATCTGGCGTCGCGGACCGCAATGCTGCTTTGCCGCAGAGCGCCGCCCAGGATCGCGTGCGTTGGCTGGGCCGCCGCCGCGATGTTCCCGCTCTGCTGGACGCGGCCGACGCATTTGTGATGTCGTCGGCGTGGGAGGGCATGCCTCTGGCGGTGGGCGAAGCCATGGCCATGGAAAAACCGGTGGTCGCCACCGATGTTGGAGGGGTGCGCGAACTCGCCGGTGATCGAGGCGTGCTGGTTCCACCGCGCGATTCTCGCATGCTTGCCGCCGCAATGCTCGATTTGATGGGCCAGCCCGCATCGACTCGCCAGGCGCTGGGCAGCGCCGCCCGCGAGCGCATTCGAGCGCAGTTCAGCATCGATCGACGCGCCGACGACTGGGAGAAGCTTTACCGCTCGGAGCTGCGCGCGCGCACCACAAAAAGGCCGGAGCGGAAGCTCCGGCCTTAGGGTGTATCGCTTGAGCAAACCCGAAAAAATCAGAACGAGAAAAACGCCTGGAAGAAGATGCGGCGCGCCGCCGAGCCGGACGGAGAAGCAAACATGCCGCTGGCGAGGTGCGTAGCGACGTCAAACCGCGCGCCGGGCCCGTACAGGCCGGTCGTGGAATCGAGCGTGGGAACGATGGTTCCCGATGGCGTGCCGTAGTTGATCGCATTGAAAAGATTCAGAGCCTGGGCGCTGAAGGTAAGCGAGTATTTGTGTCCGGTGTTCGACATGCCACCGCGGAAGCCGCCGCCGCCCATCGGTCCGCCGAAGCCGCCGAACCCGCGTCCCCGTGGTCCACCGCCGCCAGGGCCACCGCCGCCAGGGCCGCCACCGCCAGGCCCTGGACCGCCGGCCGACTCGGTCGTGGGGCCGATGCCAAAGGAGCGGCTCAGGCGGAGATTCATCGCCCAGGCCGCGGGTGCATAGATCACGTCGCTCGGCATCAGGGTTTCACCCGGTTGCGGGTTGGTGTCGAGCGCGCCAAAGTTGGTTTGCACCACGTCAGCCGGATCGGAGGACGCGGTCGCGTATGCAGGCCGGTTGTTGAAGAAGTTGTCTCCGGTAAGATCGGTCGCGGTGGTGACGCTGAATGGCTTTCCGGCTTGCGCGACGAGGAATGGATTGAATGTCACGCCCCATGGGCCGCTGTAATTCGCCATGAGGAAGACCATCTGCGGATGCACAAAATACGCGCGGCCGTAGTCCTGGCTCAGGTCCCAGGAGTTGGAAGGATTCGAACCATTGCCGCCGTCCGAGTCCGCATTGTTCCAGTTGTAAAAACCGGAGACGCCGAACGTGCGCGTAAACTGCGCGTTGAGGTTCACGATCAGCTGGTTCTGCTTGTAAACCGCCTCGGGAAAATACTGATCCACGATGCCCAGATTGGGATCGGGCCGCGGTCCTGTCGTGGCGTTGTAAAACGGCGGGTAGCTTCCCGCCAAAGGCAGGAAAGCGTTCGAGTCGCGCACCACCGTCTGGTGTACGCCGAACGAATGCAGATAGGTGAAGGTGAGCGTCGAAGTCCGCGTCAGTTGCCGCTCCACGCCTACCCCGAGCTGCTCGGCGTAAGGTGAGCGGTAGCTCGGAGAGACCGCATAGATCTGCGGCGCCGACGATGCCGCCGCTCCGGCCGAAACGCAGCCTTGGTTAAGGGCGTTCTGCAAGCTGTTCGCGTCGAAGCAGCTCGGATTGCTGATCACCGTCTGCGTTTGGCTCTTAGCCGTGCCGTTGTATTGCTCCAGATTCATCAGGTCCTGGATCTGAAAACGGTCGTAAAAGAAACCGAGGCCGCCGCGCAGCACTGTCTTGGCCTGACGGCTATTCTTGTGCCCGTCCAGCGCGTAGGCAAAGGCGAGCCGCGGCGCGAAATCGCTGTGGTCCGCGACATGGTTCTGCGTCTCCCAACGCAGGCCGGCTGACAGGGTGAGGAACGGGCTGTATTTCCAATCATCCTGGAAAAAGAGCGCCGAGTCGTACAAATTGCCTTGAAACGCAATCGGGCCCGTGGTGTAGGTGAGTTTATTGGGCGTGCAGACCTGGCCCGCCGGGCAGGCAGCCGCAATCTGCGCCACGGTTTGGCCCGCCGCCAATCCATTCAAAGTGTCGATATAGGCGTTGAGTGACGGGAAATTGAACGTGCCGTTGAAATTCGAGTCGGTCGAAGTCGCCTGGCGATTGTCGCGCATCCACACGCCGAATTTGATGGCGTGCGCGCCGGCCGTCATGGTGGTGAAGTTTTGCAATTCATAATGGTCGGTGTGGCCGCTCGACGATTGCGCCGCATTGCCGCCGCTGGAAAAATAGTTGGGAAGGCTCACCGTCGGCGCAGTGCTTACCGGTGTCTCCGAGGTAATCTCGCGGCGGTACTCGAAACGCGTTTCATTAACCATCCGGTCGTTGATCACCTGCGTATCGTCCAACTGGAAGGTGTGCTCAATCGTGTCGGAGGTCGCGTTCTGGGTGGGCAGCGCGGTATTTCCGATTTGCCCGCTTTCGTCCTGGCGCCAGAACTGGTAGCGCAGCGTGAGGGTATTTTTCTGTCCCAGTTGGAGGTCGATGCGGGGCGACACCGCGGTGTGGGTCTCTGGACTGAAAAGGCCGCCGGAGACGACGCTCGGGACGTAGGTTCCTCCGCTCAGAACCGCCGTGTCGGCCGTGTATATGCTGGCGTCCTGATTGTTGCGCTCTTCCACACTAACAAAGAATGAAGCCCACTTCGACAGCGGCCCACTCACCGTCCCGTTGCCCATAATGCTGTAATAAGGCGGGATGACCTTGGTGAAGGGATTGCCGGTGTTGAAGGCGCTGTCGTTGCCCATGCCGAAGAAGCGCCCGTGCAGACTGTCGGCGCCGGGCTTGGTGAGAATCTCAATGCGTCCGTAGCCCAGCCGGTCGAATTCCGCGGAGAACGGATTCTGGTTGATGCGAATTTCGCGAATCGCCGACTTTGGCGGCAACTGCCCGCCCGTGAATCCATCGATATAAATTTGGCCGCCGTTTGGACCCGCGGAGGGCCCGGCCAGCGCCGTCAATTCGTTGGAAAGCTCGTCGGGGTCATCGGAGAGTGCGTCGAGGTCCTTGCCTTTGAGCACGACCGCGCTGGCGTTGGCGCCGGCTTCGGTGCTCACCTGGGGACCGCCTTCCGCCGTCACTTCCACCTGCTGTTGCTCGCTCTCGATCACCATCTTGATGTCGAAGGTTTTGGTCTGCCCGGCCACGAGCGAAATCGGAGCCGACACATAATGGGCGAAGCCCTGAGAATTGGCCTCTACGACGAAGTTTCCCGCCGCTAGTCCGCGCACCACAAAGCCGCCAGCCGCGTCGGCTGTTGCGGTTCCCACAACGGCGCCCTGCGTGGTCCTCACCATAATCTGCGCGCCGGGAATCAACGCTCCGGTGGGATCAGTAACGTGCCCGCGCAATACACCTGCGGGCGCAGTCGATTGCGCGTGCGCCGCGATGGCCGCCAGACAAAACGCCAAGGCAATAACATAATGAACAAGGCAACACAACCTTGAGTACACTTTCCCTTACCTGCTTCCCTTTTTGATCATTGAGTCCCTTATGGCTGCGTTCCCGGCTCCCCCGTATCGCCGGAGGGCGCGCTTGAGCCCATGCTCCAGTTGGCCAGCAAATTCTGGCTGGCAGGAGCTTCGAGCAGCGGCTCGACGCCCGCAACGAAAGTAATGGCAGTGACATCTGCAGCGCCCTGCGTAGCCACCAGCATCACTGCTTCACCCTTTTGCAGATCGGCAATATGAATCATGGGCGCGCGGCTCAAAAGCTGTTGCGGATCCATTCCGCCTCCGCCCTCGGCGCCCTGGCCCGTTTCCCCCCTGGGACGCCCGCCGCCATTGGCATCTCCGCCGCGTCCGGCGGGCGCAGTCCCTTTGAGCCGCGCAGCCAGAAACTGCGCCATACGCTCCGGCAACCGCCGCATCTGCGTCTCCGGGGTGACGTGGATGGTTACCTGCTTTTTAGTCGCCAGGTCCTTCACCACCAGGCTCGAATTGGCCGCATCGACCGAGCTGATGGTCCCCGAGATATTGCGGAAGCTGCCTGAAACCACCTCGGCCGCGTTCATCTCCGAGCCGTCGGCGTTCCTCTCGCCGCGCGCCATCAACTGGTCGCCAACTTGGATCGTATTGAAGGGCGCGGGCTGCGCCATGGCGTAGCTTACTGAAGCCGGCGCATAGCGCTTGAGGACAGTTGCTTGCGTGGTGTGAATGGTGACCATCTTGGGCGTTGGACCTGCGCCGGCCGACAGGACGATCGTGCCCGCTGCAGGATCGACGCTCTTCACCAGGCCGCCCACGCCCTGCGCCCACTCTTGTTGCTCCTGGGCGCGCTGCTTCTCCACGTCCGACTGCTTAATGGCGACCACCCGCACCGCTTGCGGGGACGAAGCGTTGGGATCGAGATTCACCAGCACGCGGTCGCCCACCGCCAACTCACTGAACTGCATGGCTGCGGCGGCGTTCAGATTGGTTTGTCCCGGCTCGATGCGCTTCAACTGGGCCGAGGACGGCACGTCCACTTTTTCCTCGCCTTGCGCAGTCTTCACGGTGATGGTGTTGCCGCTGATGGCGGTGACCGTGCCCAGAAAATGCGGCGCCGCCTGCGCATAGACCATGACCGCGGCAAGCAGCAGGCCGGCGAGCACGGCTGACGCCGCGCGCCATTGGGCAAGACGCATCCTGATTTCGCCCTTCATACCCTTCTCCATTGGGCCAAAGTTCTTGCTGCCAAGCGTGAGTTTGCCGTCTCTATTCGGTAGACGAGTCAGTGCGCCAAAAGGTTGAAGAAAGTCTCTCACTTGGCGAAACTGGTGGTTCAGGCGCGCCCGCATCATAAATGGCGGTAAATTCGCCAAACGCCAAGACTTCGGCTAGAACTCATATCTCCTCGGCTACCCGGCGGGGCATACCGGGATCGGTTTTTTGAGGCTGCGGTAGAGTTTGAATTTGGGGCCACGCTAGCGCGAAAAAATGCGGCTCCAGAAGCCTCTGGGGATGCTCTTGAAAGCGTCTTTGTCGCCAGTGGCCGAAGCCCGGTCGGAAGGCGCTGGCGGCCGCTCGGCGGAATAGCGCCGGGCGTCGAACTTCAGCCGCTCATTGTCCCACAATCCGGCGGGGTCGGGCTGCGGCGGCGGGGGCGCTCCGGCGAGGGCCGCCTGCGGATTGGAGAGAAACAACCGTTGCGCTGTCTCTTCTCCAGCGCGCCTGGCCACATATTCGTAGCTCTTTTTGAGGTGCGGCGGGCGCCGCAGCGGATTGTGGGCATCGCTGGCCACAAAATGAATCCAATTGCGGTCCAGAAGATCGTTGGCGAAAGCCTCTGCGGCTTTGCCGAAGCGCCCGTATAAAGAGCCCGCGGTGACCTGGACCAGGCATCCTTTGCGCATCCACTCGCTCAGCCGCTCCGGCTGCCGCAACACCACGGGATAACGCTCCGGGTGCGTCACGACCAACGTGTAGCCCGCCAGGCGCAGCTTAAACATGGCTTCGGCCATTCCCGGCGGAATGATCAGGTTGGGAAATTCGATGAGCAGATAGCCTTTGCCGTTGATCGAATAGCGCAACGGATGGGTGAGGGCATCCTCGATATTTTCGGCCGAAAGGTGGAAATCGCACCCCAGGCTCAACTCCATCACACCGTCGAGGCGTTCGCGCAGCTCCGTCAGCCGCGCCTGGATCAACTCTTCGTGGTATGGATAGACGTCGTTGGCGTGAGGCGTGCAGACAATATGCGTCACTCCCTCCTGCGCCGCTTCCCCCGCCATGGCCAGCGAGGACTCCAGATCGGGCGATCCGTCGTCGACGCCGTAGATCAAGTGGTGATGAATATCGATCAAAGTTTCAGGCCCCGTAAAAAACCAACCCTCTCAATGACTGGCCAGCGCCGCCACCATCGCGTCGAAAATCGTCCGGCCGTCGGCCGATCCCAGCAGCTCTTCGCTCGCCCGGTCGGGATGCGGCATCATGCCCAGAACATTTCTCTTTTCATTGATGATGCCCGCAATATTGCCTAAAGACCCATTGGGATTGGCCGCAGCCGTGGTCTCCCCCTCCGGTGTCACGTACCGGAAGGCGATACGGTCCTCCGCTTCCAACTGCGCCAACTCTTCGGTGGTGCAAAAGTAATTTCCTTCCATGTGTCCGACCGGGATCTCGAGCACCTGGCCCTTTTGAAGTTGGTTTGTGAATGGGGTGTTCGTGGTCTCGACGCGCAGATGAACCGGCTTGCAGACATACCGCAGCCCGGCATTGCGCATCAGCGCACCGGGTAGCAAACCCGACTCGGTTAAAATCTGGAATCCATTGCAAATGCCCAGCACCAGCCCACCCCCGGCGGCAAACCGCTTTACGGATTGCATGACGGGAGAAAAGCGGGCAATCGCCCCCGTACGCAGGTAATCGCCATAGGCAAACCCGCCGGGAATCAGAACCGCATCCACTCCGGCCAGATCTTCCGAGTCGTGCCAGAGGTAGGTGACGGCTTGACGCGTCACTTCGGCGATCACGTGGTAAGTATCCTGGTCGCAATTCGAGCCGGGAAAGACCAGAACTCCGAACTTCATATTTTCAGGTTAACAGTTTCGCGGCTAAGCTGCTCTCTTGCGTGCCCTACGCATCCTTTTCGGCCTCCCGGCAGAGTAGGCCAGCAATTATGATGGGCTCAGGTCACGGAGGAAATCGCCGCGCGTGAGACCTGACATGAGAGTGACGTTCGCCGGCTTGGAACTGGTGAATCCGGTCATCGCCGCCAGCGGAACCTTCGGCTACGGAATCGAGTTCGAGGAAATCGTCTCACTGGAGCGCCTGGGCGGAATTGTAACCAAGGGAATTTCGCTGGAACCGATGGCTGGGCACGTCCCACCCCGCCTCGTCCAGACCGCGGGCGGCATGTTGAACGCCATCGGGCTGCAGAACGTCGGCGTTCGGGAGTACATCGAAAAGAAGCTGCCGCCCATGAAGCGCTATCCGCGCTGCCACGTGATTGTGAACGTGTTCGGATACACGCAGGACGACTATCTTCGGGTCATCGAGCTTCTCAACCAGGCCGAGGGCATCGCCGCTTACGAGCTCAATGTTTCCTGCCCCAACGTAGCCGCCGGCGGCATGGCCTTCGGCGCCGATTGCGACGCACTCGAATCCCTGGTCGCCCGCGCCAAACGGGCAGCCGCGCGCCCGTTGATCGTGAAACTGTCACCCAACGTAACGTCCATCGGCCAGATGGCCCGCATCTCCGCCGGCGCGGGCGCCGATGCGGTCAGCGTCGCCAATACTTTTCGGGCCATGGCGATCGATGTGGAAACCCGACAACCGCGCCTGAGCAACATTACCGGCGGCCTTTCCGGTCCCGCCATCAAGCCCATCGCGGTGCGCATGGTCTACGAAGCCGCACGCGCCGTGAGAATTCCCATTCTTGGCCTGGGCGGCATTGTCGCCCCCGAGGACGCCGTCGAGTTCCTCCTCGCGGGCGCCACGGCGGTGCAGGTGGGCACCGCCAGCTACGCCGATCCGCGCGCCACCGAGCGGCTGGCCCGGGGGCTGGAATCCTGGTGCCGCGGTCACTCCGTGGAGCGGGTCGCCAGCCTTACCGGCGCGCTTGAGATTCCCCAGCCTACTGGCGCCCGATGAGACAGATGCAAAACCGCCCATCCGCGTGAGCCTATCGGAAGAGATCGCCAAGGCCGCCGCCGAAGCCGAACGGCGAATCCTGGCCGAATTGCACGCCGGCTAGGCTCTCTTGAAGTTCCTGGCGCAAGCCAATGAAATGAGCAACTTCGTGTCGCAAATCGACCATCCTCTCCAAATTCGGACCAATTTGGGTTGCATTCTCCCCCGCCCTCGTTTATCCTCTCTTCATGCACTCCGTGACCCGCTGTCGCTGTTGTATGCCGCGTTTCGCGGACAGGTGACCTGGGTCTGATTGCTCCTGATTAAATCCACGGTTTCCCCAGCGCCCGCGATTGAGCTTACGCCCTCGCGGGCGTTTCCATTTGGCAAGAATTGCATAGCAGAGAGGATCAGAAATGCCGGAAGTTCCCCAAAAAGAGACCAAGGCGCAACGCACCGAGCGTCTCAAGCACGAAAAGAACCCCTGGCAGGCGTTCGATGAAGTGCGCGCTTTCGCTCGCGAAGGCCGCTCGAGCGTTCTGCCTGAATGGGCTTCTCTCTACTTCAAGTGGTGGGGCATCTATACGCAGGGCGACGGCGTCGGCGCCGTGGGCGGCAAAGGCGGCGAGGGCTTGGCCACCGAGCATTTCATGATGCGCATCGGCCTGCCTAACGGCATCGTTTCCGCCGCGCAGCTTCGCCTCATCGGAGGCATTGCCCGCAAGCAGGCGCGGAATCTCGCCGACATCACCACGCGGCAAAGCATCCAGCTCCATTGGCTGACCATCGATACGCTGCCTGAGATCGTGGATGCGCTCGGCGCGGCCGGCCTTTCGCCCAAGGGGGCCTGCGGCGACGTGGTGCGCAACGTAACCGGCTGCCCGCTGGCCGGCGTCGCCGCCGATGAGCTCATCGACGCTTCGCCCGTCGCCCTGGAGATCGCGCGGCTGCTCAAAGGCAACGCCGATTTTTACAACCTGCCGCGCAAATTCAAAATCTCCGCCACCGGCTGCCGGTCCTGGTGCAATTACCCCGAAATCAACGATGTTGCGCTCACGGCGGTGGAGCGCGACGGCGAAGTGGGCTTTTCGCTGCACGTCGGCGGAGGTCTTTCCAACGAGCCGCACCTTGCCGTTCGTCTCGACGCGTTTCTCACTCCCGCGCAAGCTCCGCTGGCCGCCCGCGCCGTTACCGAGATCTTCCGCGATCAGATGGTTCTGCGCGAAAGCCGCGACCGCGCCCGCCTCAAGTACCTCTTCATGAGGGAAGGCTGGACTGCAGAAAGGTTTTTGGCCGAAGTGCAGGCCCGAGCTCCCTTCCCGCTCGATCCCGGGGTTCCCGATACGCCGCCCGATGACGTGCTGCGCGACCATGTTGGCATTCATCCCCAGCGCCAGCCGGGCCTGGCGTACGTGGGCGCTTCGGTTTTGCGCGGACGCATGACGGGCGAGCAGTTGGAGGCCGTAGCGGAACTCGCCGAACGCTTCGGCAACGGCCGGCTGCGCACCACGGTGGCGCAGAACTTCATCATCGTCGACGTTCCCTACGCCAAGACCGCCGAATTGGCGCGCGAGCTGGGCCAGATCGGCGTGCGGGTGGAGGGCTCGACCTTCTGGCGCGGAGCCATCGCCTGCACGGGCACGGAGTTCTGCAAGCTGGCCATCAGTGAAACCAAGGGCTTCACGCGCTGGCTCGTCGAAGAGCTTGAAGACCGGCTGCCCACATTCGATCAGCAGCTCAAGCTGCATGTAACCGGCTGCCCCAACGGCTGCGGACAGCACTGGATCGCCGACATCGGCCTCGAGGGAAAGAAGATCAAGTTCGAGGGCAAGCTCACCGACGCCTATTACTTCTCGCTCGGCGGAGCAGTGGGCCAGCATGCCGGGATTGCGCGAACCGTGGGCTATCGATGCGCCGCTCCGTTGGTCCCTGACGCCATTGAGCGCCTGCTGCGTCATTTCCTGGGCGGCCGCGGGCCCGGCGAGAACCTGCGCTCCTGGTTCGCACGCCACTCCAACGACGAGCTGCGCGCGCAACTCGCGGACGAAGAGTTGGCCGCGGTCGAGCGCGATCCTTCGCCGGGTCCTGTTCCGCAAATGGTGGGCGAGTGATCAGGGATCAGGGGACAGAAAACAGAAAATAGGGTCAGGGATCGGATCTCGAAACGGAGAGCCGGAAACTGTAAGGTGAAAGATAGTTCGTTGAAAACTGAACGTCGATCACTGACCATTGATCACTGACAACTGAAAACTAGAGCGACAACCGACCCATGAGCCTTTTGCCCATTTTTCTGAATCTCGACGGCCGCCGGTGCCTGGTGGTCGGCGCGGGCGCCGTGGCGCTCGATAAGATCGGTTCGCTGCTCAAGACCGGCGCGCGCCTGCGCGTGGTCGCGCCCGAGGCGCGCCCGGAGATGCGGCAACTCGCTCGCGAAGGCAAATTGGAATGGATGCCGCGCGTCTTTCAACCCTCCGATCTGGACGGCAGCTTTCTCGTTATCGCCGCCACGAATTCGCCCGATGTGAATGCGGCGGTGTATCGCGAAGCGCAAGCCCGCGGCGTCGCCTGCAATAGCGTGGACGACATTCCCAATTGCGATTTCTTTTTCGGCTCAGTCGTCAGCCGCGGCGATCTCGAAATCGCCATCTCGACTTCTGGTGAGAGCCCCGCGGTCGCGCAGCGGTTGCGCCGCGAAATCGATGAGCAATTGCCGCAGGATCTCGGCCCATGGCTCAAGGATTTAGGCGAATTGCGCCGCGAGGTTCTCGCCAGCCATCCACGCGGCGAGGAGCGCCGCCTGCTGCTGCATGAATTGGCTCAGCGACAGATCTGCGATTCAGCCTTGTGCTCCACAAAACAATTGGCCCGTACAGGAAGAGAGGCATCGCGCGCTGCTGCGGGATCGGTTTACCTGGTCGGCGCCGGACCCGGCGATCCCGAGCTGCTGACCGTCAGAGCGCTGCGTCTCATTGAATCCGCCGGCGTGATCCTGCACGACGACCTGGTTGCGGACGCGATCCTCGATTTGGCGCCGGCCCACGCCGTGGTGATCAACGTCGGCAAGCGCTGCGGCCCCAAGACCATCACCCAGGAAGAAATCAACGCCCTCCTGATCGACCATGCGCGCGCCGGGCGCAGCGTGGTGCGCCTCAAGAGTGGCGATCCGCTCCTCTTCGGCCGCGCCGCTGAAGAGATTGCTGCGCTCGGCGAGGCCGGCATTCCTTTCGAGATTGTCCCCGGAGTTTCCGCGGCCTTCGCCGCCGCCGCCTCCATCGGGTGTTCGCTCACCGACCGTGAGTGGGCCTCGAAGGTCATCTTCTCCACCGGCCATCACGCGCAGTCGCACAACCGCAGTTCTCTTCCCGCGCTTGAGGACGCAACGCGCGTTGTGTATATGCCCGGCCGCGATCTGGCCTTGCTCGCCGCGGAGTGGCTCGCCGAAGGCCTGCCGCCCGACCTGCCCTGCGCTCTCGTGTCGCACGCGGCGCAGCCCGGCGAACTGATTCGGCACACCACCCTCGGCGCTCTCGGCGCAATGACGCCCGCCCCGGCGCCGAGCCTGCTCCTCGCCGGATGGGCGGTGCGCACGATCGATGCTTCGGAGGCGCGGACGGCCGTCGACGCAGCCATGCAAGCCTTCAGCAGCGAGGTTCGCTGAGCCCCATGGTTTAGCTGAACCCCACTACAGCATGGGGAACGTAAAGCTCTTCGAGCGCCGTAATTTCCTCCGCACTCAGGTTCACCGAAAGCGCGGCCACCGCGTCTTCGAGATGATGCGGCTTGGTCGCGCCCACAATGGGGGCGGTCACACCCGGTTTTGCGAGCAACCACGCCAAGGCGAGCTGTGCGCGCGGCAGGCCACGCTTCTCAGCCACTTCGCCCAGCCGGTCAATCACTTTGCGATCCGCTTCGTCGCTGCGCGCATACAGATTCGTAGCCACCAAATCCATCTCGTGGCGTTTGGTGTCTTCGCCGCCCGAGGGCCGCGCCAGCCGGCCCCGCGCCAATGGGCTCCAGGGAATCACGCCAATTCCCTCCGCGCGGCACAGCGCCATCATTTCCCGCTCTTCTTCGCGATAGATCAGGTTGTAATGGTTCTGCATGGTCGCGAACCGCGTCCAGCCATACCGGTCGGCGAGATACAGCGCCTGGGCGAACTGCCAGGCCCACATGGACGATGCGCCGATGTAGCGCACTTTGCCCGCCTTGATCATGTCGTCGAGCGCTTCCAGCGTCTCCTCGATCGGCGTTTCGTAGTCCCAGCGGTGAATCTGGTAAAGGTCGACGTAATCGGTCTCCAGGCGTTTCAAACTCTGTTCCAGTTCGTACACAATTTCTTTGCGCGAGAGCCCGCGGCCGTTGGGCTCCTCGCGCATCACGCCGTGAAGCTTGGTGCCGATCACCACGGCTTCACGCCGCGTATTGGCCTTCAAAAATCGCCCCACAACGCGCTCGCTGTCGCCGCTCGAGTACACGTTGGCCGTATCGAAAAAATTAATGCCCAGATCGAGAGCCTGGCGCAGAAACGGCTGGCTTTCGGCTTCGTTCAGCGTCCAGGCGTGGCGGCCCACTTGGCGCGGACCGGTCGCCGGCTCGCCATACGTCATGCAGCCCAGGCAAATGCGCGAGACCTTCAGCCCGGTTCTGCCGAGATTCACATAGTCCATGTTGTCTCCTTTAGAACCTATCCATTTGAATTCTGCACACTTTGCGCAGAAAATGTTTCGACCTATGCATGATCGTCAATGTTCATGGGCCTTTGATGGCATTGTCGGCAGGGTTCAAACTTTTGATGTTATGCCCTTTTGGGTTCCGGCTACGCCGGGTTAGGGGGAATATATCGATGGCTGGGAATGGATTTATTCCTGAGGCCTATGCGGCCCGCGATGACGATGTTCCTGAGTCTAACGCCCGCAGCGGATAGCGGTTCTCATCATCAGAGACAGCCTTTCGATCGACGGCCATTTCACGGCCGGCCGGACTTGCCCGCGCCCACGAGCAATTCATCGTAAATCAGCAGCGTGTCCGAATCGAAGCAAACAAAATTCACTTCTTCCACGCCGCTCGACTCCGCATTGGCTCTCACTGCGCCCACGGCAATCGCCGCCGCGCGGCGCGCGGGAAAGCCGTAAACCCCGGTGCTGATGGCGGGAAACGCAATCGACCGCGCCTGGTGTTCCCGCGCCAATTCCAGGCAGCGCCGGTAACACGACGCCAGCAGCTCATCTTCGTTGCGTTCCCCGCCGCGCCACACCGGGCCCACGGCGTGAAACACCCACTTGGCGGGCAGCCGGAACCCCGGCGTCGCCTTCGCGTCTCCGGTTGCGCAGCCATTCAGTTTGCTGCACGCCGCCAGCAGCTCCGGGCCGGCCGCGCGGTGGATCGCGCCGTCCACGCCGCCGCCGCCCAGCAGCGAAGTGTTGGCCGCGTTCACAATCGCGTCCACCGCCAGCCGCGTAATGTCGCCGGAAACCGCCTTCAGTTTAGCCATCAGCCGCCCACTACCGATGATTGTCCCGGTCTAGCCCCGATCATACCCCGCGTCGAGCCATTTTCGCACGGCTGGGCCGCCAACCCTCTTACCTGCAATGCATCCTGCTCCCAAGCCCACTGATTAGGCCTTGTTGAATACGCCTTGATGAAAGAAACGCGCGCCTGTTGTCGCTCATTACTTTAGAGGGCAAGCAAAGCAAAGAACGTGGCTTTCCGGGCTCCGTTCGTGAAACAATGTGGGCAGCATCGTCTGCAAACGCGAGGAAACAGAAAGTCTTGAGCAGGCGGGTTTTGACCGGCGCGGGTAAGCCCTCCAGAGCAACCTTTGCGGGGCTGCCGTGGTCTAAGTGAACGTTGCAAGCGGTTCGTGTGCCGGTACGAGAATCCTCCGCAGCGTGGAAGATGCGTGAGTGCGCGTGGGTGCGCGTGGTCACAACGAAAACCGCCCGTAGGGCCAGGAAGGCGCGGAAAGCATTGCAGCAGGCTGTTGAAATTGCGAGAGAAGCTCCCGACTCTCCCGGCGAAGGGGTGCGCCTGCGCCGGGATGGCCGCCGCTGCTCCTCTGCGCGCATCCTGCCGCCGGCTTGGCGCCGCCGCCCGCAACGGAAAGGTCGCCGTATCTTCCTCGGCGCCTTCGCTCTTGCCGCACTTCCCTGCCTGCTGGCTCTGGCCGGCTGCGGCGGCGTTCTGGCCAATTCCCCAAACGGTGACGCGGCGCGACGGGGCAGCTCGAATGGAGTTTTTTCCATCTCTCCCGGGGCCACGGCGATCGACACGAACTGCACCGGTTGTAATGCCGCCAGTTCGTCAGGTTCGACCGTCGAAATGTTCACGGCAACCCTCAACAGCGGGAAGCCTGCCGATGTCACCTGGTCGTTGCCCAGCGGCGGGACCTACGGCAGCATCACCGCGATTGGACAGTACACGCCGCCCAGCTATCTCACCGCCGACACCCTCGAAGTCACGGTGACAGCCACGCTGGTCTCGAATCCCGACATTACGGCTTCGGCCATCATCACCGTAACCCCCGGCTTCCTGCAGCCGCTCGCCCCGGAAAATGTGGCCGTGGGCAGCGGCGGTGCGGTCACCATCACCGGCTACATTGCAGAGGCTGGTGGAACTACCGGCATTCACTATGCGGTATCGAACACTTCCACAGGATCAAGTGGCGGCCAAGGCGCGCTGGGCGCTCCGAATTGCGTGCGCGGGGGCCAGGCATTTACGTATTGCACCGTGACCTACAGCGCGCCGGCCGGCATCTCCACCACGACCGACACGTACGTGGTGGCCACAGTGGGCGCGTCGTCTTCCAAGCAATCCACCGTGATCCTGCTCAACGCCGCGGGCGTCGACAGCAATCCCGCCAGCCACCAGCAGCAGTTGTCCACGCCCATGGCCCTGGGCAGTTCCGGCGGCAACAACAACGACTACGATACACAAGGCTCGCAGATTAGTGACTGTTGCAGCGGCACCCTCGGTTCGCTGATTCAGAATGCCAGCGGCACGCAATATCTGCTCAGCAACAATCACGTGCTGGCGCGCAGCGATCAGGCCAAGGCGGGCGAGGAGATCATTCAGCCCGGCCTTATTGATAACAATTGCAGTCCGTACGGCAACGGCGGCACAGAAATTCCGGTGGGCACGCTCACCGCGTGGGCGCCCATCGACTCCTCCGCGACGGACGTGGACGCCGCCATCGCTCAGGTTGAGTCGGGCGCGGTCAATCCCAGCGGCGCCATCCTGGAACTGGGCGCACGCCAATCCAACGGAGCGCTTGCTGCCGCGCCGCCGGGGGTCTCCTCCACCGGCGGTAAAGGCGAAACCGCCTCACTCAACATGACTGTGGCCAAAAGCGGGCGCACTACCGGGCTGACGTGCGCCAGCATCTCGGCTCTGAGCCTGGACGTGCAGGTCTCCTACTATACTGACTGCGCCGAAACCAAGCCCTACTACACCAAGAACTACAGGAACCAGATCGCCATCACCGGCAACCAGTTCAGTGACGCGGGCGATTCGGGATCGCTGGTGGTCGATAGCAGCGACGCCGAACCGGTGGGCCTGTTCTTCGCCGGCGGTGTGGATCAGTCCGGCCAGAGCGAGGGAGTCGCCAACCCGGCCCCTGAGGTCCTAAGCGAACTGGCTAAGCAGGCGGGAAACGGGGCGTCGTACACATTCGTCGGCGCCACCGACCACCCCGTAAGCTGCCTGAACTATGGCGACCGCACCGCGGTGGCGGCGCAGGAGCGGACGCTTAGCGACGCAGAAATGGATCGCGCCCAGCAGGCGCTGATGCAGGCCCGCGCGCTGGTCAGTCCCTCCACCGGCGTTCTCGGTGTGGCCACCGGCAAAAGCAGTGACCACGCCGGCGAGGCCGCGGTTCTTGTGTATGTCGATCCGAATAGCAATGTCGCCGTCCCGGACACCGTGAATGGCGTACGCACAGTCGTGATCCCGGCCAGCCCCCAGGCGGTCGCCGCGGGCACGGCGCCTACTTCCGTGCTTGGCTTGGGCGCGCTGCCCGCTCCCCCGGCCGCAGTCCTCAACCAGGCCATCGCCGCCAAGCAGCAGGTGGCGCAAGACCTGATGCGGCAGAACCCGGCTTTCTTCGGGGTCGGCGTGGGTCAGAGCCTCGATAATCCCAAGGAAGCCGCGTTGGTCATCTACGTGGACCGCAACCAGGTTCCCGCCACACTGCCGGAAACCATCAACGGACTGCGCACGCGCTACGTCATCATGGAGCGGCTGCACGTCACCCGCGCCTACGCCCGAGGAGTGCAACGGAGGAGCCGCTGCATGGCCCACCCCGCGTCCCTCCCTGCCATGGGCGTCGATTTGCTCCATCCGGCGGACCGGGGAAACTGAACCTCTTTTAGCGCCTATCCAAACCCCTATCCATTTAATGGCCTCGCACATTTTGGGCAAATTACTCTTCACGCGGGGCGCCATAGCCAGTGTTCATGCGGTCTTCTTGACTTTTTTGAGAAGCTCGGAATTTTGCTCAATCCGCTGCATACCTGTTCCCTTGTTCCCCCGGTCCCTTGTTCCCCTTGTTTGGATTCCGGCTACGCCGGGTTACGCCTCCGCTTCCTGCTCTGGGAGCAGTTCTTCCTCCACCGTGCGACTTTGCGCTAAAGCCGGGTCAGCTTTCGCCAGCTCAGGATCGTCGGGAATAAAAAACTGGAAAACAGTTCCTGAAGATTGGCCGGGCGCGGCGGCGCGCGTGCGCACGTGAACAAGGCCGTGGTGCTTGGCGATGATTTCGTGGCTCACCCATAACCCGAGACCGGTCCCCGTCGCTGATTTGGTGGTGAAAAACGGCTCGAAAATTCGCTCCCGCACGAGCGGGGCCATGCCGATCCCAGTATCGGCCACGGCGAACCTGATTCCGCGCTGTAGGCAGTTTTTCCAGTTACGCGAGCGATGCGCGCGCACCAGCAGCCGCCCACCCCCAATTGTTGCGTCGATGGAGTTGCCCACCAGGTTGGCGATCACTTGCCGGATTTCACCGGCAAAGCAAAACACGTCGACCTCCGGGTCGTAGCGCCGCTCGACGCGAATGCCGAGCACATTCGCGCGCCCCTGATAAAGGCTGAGGACCGATTCGAGCAACTCCCCCAGTGTGGCGCGTCCCGGTAAAGTCGATTGCCGGTAAAAGCGCAGCGCTTGTTGGGTGATTTCCGAGACGCGCCGCACCTCGTGCTCGGCCATCTTGACGTATTTCATCGCCCCCTCGTCCAGAGGGCCGTAATTGCGCAGCAGGAAAAGCAGATTGGTGATCGCTTCAAGGGGATTGTTGATCTCATGGGCGATGGATGCGGCCAGGCGGCCCGTCACGGCCAGCTTTTCGGTGCGGCGTAACGCGTCTTCGCTGCGCTTGCGGTCGCTGGCGTCGAGCACAATCACACCTGCCCACCGCACCTGGTTGGGCATGGTGCGCACCGGATAGGCGCTGATCAACCATGTCCACGGCCGCGCCATCCGACCCTCGGCGTCGCTTCTGCCGCCCTCGCCGCTCAATTCCAAATTGCGCACCGGCTCCTCGCGCGCAAAGACGCGCTGTACCGCGCCTTCCAATTCCCCGGCAATCGGCTGAGGAAGAAGTTCGGGCAGGGTGCGCCCCAGATGCCGGCTGAGGGGCGTTCCGGTAAAGCTCGCAAACACCTGGTTGACGCGCACAAAACGGCCATGGCGGTCAAAAAAGGCAAGCCCGATGGGTGCATTGGCCAGCATAGAGTCCAGCAGCGACAGCGTATCGTTCAGCCCCGCCCGCTGCTCGCTGAGCGAGGCGACCATGCGGTTGAACGTCTCAATCAGGTCGCCAATCTCGTTATGCACCGCAACCGGCAGGGGGAAACCGCTGGATTCTCCACGCGAGTTCATCACGTCAGTCGCGCCGCGATGCAGCACCGCCAGAGGCTGCGCGATGGATCGAGCCATGAGCAGCACCAGCACTGCCGACGCGGCAATCCAGATGATTCCGAAGATGCTGGTGTCCCTCAGGAGAGAATCAAGCTGCTGGCGAATAAAGCTGCGGTCGTAGGTCACCCAGGCGTAGCCCCGCAGTTGGTTTCCGGTGAAGATCGCCCGAACCGCCTCCCAGCCGCCCTGGGCGGTGGTGAAAACTGTCGGCCTCTCGCCTTTCACCCGGAAAATCTGTGCGCGCTCGGCTGAAGTCAGCTCGCCTCCCTCGATCTGGCCGTGAGCGAAGAGAATATCGCCGAATGGATTGGAAATCTTGGCGCTCTCGATCACCGGCGAATCGACAATGGTCCGCACCGCCAGATCCACCCAGCTCGGCTTCTGCTGCTCGAGGGCTTCCGCCGATTGTTCGGCCAAGGCGCTGCATTCATACTCGAGCATCTGCTGCGCCCGCCGGGTAGTCCTGAGCGTCTGCTGCCGGACCAGCAGCGCCCCGAAAAGACCGGTGGAGAGCGCCTCCAGCAGCAACAGGCCAGCCAACATCTGCCAACGAATCGAGCGCGGCCACCAGCGCACCGTCAACTACGGCCTCCACTTTACCGAATGGGGTGAAACCCCGAATATTGGGTGAGACCTTAGTTTACAGGATGCGTAACCGCTGAGGCGGCGGAACGATCTCCGGGACCGCTCTCGGGCGCGGCTTGCTTGGGCTTGAGCTTGGCCGCGAGCGCCGCCGCAATCAGCATTCCGTGGAAGCGGCCGTTCTCAATAAAGATTTCATGGGTGCGCGAACCGGCCACTATCACCCCGGCAAGATAGATCCCCGGCACGTTGCTTTCGAGGGTCTCTTTGTGGCACAGGGGAAGCCTGTCCGGACCCTCGCAGGTCACGCCCAGACGGTCGAGGAAATCGAAGTCGGGATGATAGCCGGTGAGAGCGAACACAAAATCGTTGGCCAGCGTCAACCGGCCCTCCGGCGCGTCCACAACGATTGCGTCCGGCTCGATCTCCACCACCTGGGAATTGAAATAGGCCCTGATCTCGCCGTGCTTGATGCGGTTTTCGATGTCCGGCTTGATCCAGTACTTCACGTGCCGGTGCATTTCCGGTCCGCGATGGATGAGCGTCACCCGGGCGCCGTGCCTCCACAACTCCAGCGCCGCGATCGCGGCCGAGTTCTTACCGCCGATCACGGCGACATCCAGGCCGAAATAGGGGTGCGGATCGTCATAGTAATGGTGCACCTTGCTCAGCTCTTCGCCGGGAATGCCCATCACGTTGGGCAGGTCGTAGTAGCCAATGGCCACGGCCAGTTTGCGCGCCCGCATCGCGCCCGCGCGGCCAAACCGGTCTACCGTGTGCACCGTAAAATCGTCATCGCCGCCCGTCACCCGCTCCACGCGGCAGTACTGGCGTACGTCGAGCGCGTAGTACGCCGCTACCTGGCGGTAATACTCCAGCGCCTCGTTGCGCGTGGGCTTGGCGTTGGGGCTGGGAAAGGGAATATCGCCAATCTCCAGCAGTTCCGACGTGGTAAAGAACGTCATGTGCGACGGGTAGTGGAAAAGCGAGTTGCAGAGGCAGCCCTTATCGACTGAAACCACGCTCAGTCCGGCTTTCCGGGCCTCAATCGCACACGCCAGGCCGGTTGGTCCCGCGCCGATCACAAGAAGATCGAAAATCGCGTCTTGATGGTTCTCCAAGGCAACTTCCATATTTCCGATATTAGGGCATGACCGCTTCCCGCGGCGTCTCTTCGGGCGGCCAGCAATCTGCGGATACGGTAGAATGTGGACGCATAGGGTAGAAAGACGCCACTCCATGGGCATGAACATCAAAAACCCTGAAACACAGCGCCTGGCCCGGGAACTGGCCCGCAAGACGGGGGAATCCCTCACAACGGCGATCACCGTCGCGTTGAGAGAGAGGTTGGAGAGGCAACAGGAACGCCCGAGGCAGAAGAATCGTATCGAGGCCCTGGCGGAGTTCTCTGAAAAATGCGCGCCGCTCTTCCAGGACAGGCGCAGCGCCCGGGAGTTAATCGAGGACCTCTACGACAAGGAGACCGGGCTCCCGAAATGATTGTGGACTCATCGGCAATGGTCGCTGTGATCAGACGCGAGCCTGATTGGTTCTCGATTGCAGAGAAGATGAACTCAGCTGATTCGCTCAGCATCTCCGCAGCCTCTTACTTCGAGACGGCAATTGTGGTGGACCGGCTGGGCAATCCTTCGCGGAGCGCAGAGTTCGACACGCTCCTCGAAGATCTGAAGATGGTCATTGAGCCGGTCACCGTGGAGCAGGCCAAAATCGCCCGCCAAGCTTATCGGGATTACGGCCGCGGCAGCGGTCACGCCGCCAACCTCAACTTCGGCGACTGCTTCAGCTACGCCCTGGCGCGCGCCAAACGGGGGCCGCTTCTTTTCCAAGGCGCGGATTTCGGCCTCACCGACGTGCGCCCGGCCATCCATCCGCAGCCCGCGCCCGCGACCGAAAATCCATCCGGTCCCGGTTAGTTTGTCGCCGTCGCCGGAGCCGGCGCAGGCAGTGGAATGAGAGGCAGTTCCTCGACGATCTCGAGCCCGGCTTCCCTGACCAGCTTGGCCACAATGGCGGCGTTCAGCCGGGTCGCATCGAACTCGACGCGCACCGCCCGCGTCTCACGATCCAGGCGCAGGCTGCGGATCCCGTACACATCCCGGACACGAGCCAGCGCCACGGCTATCTGCTCCGTTGGCGCAACGGCGTAGCGAAAAGCAATCTCCACCGTGGTCATGCCTTCATGATACCAACGACCGCGTTCCTGACCGGTGCACGATTGCGCCGGAAGCTGAGAGCTGAAAGCTAACCGCTACAGGCTTTTGATCAGCGCCCGAATTTCCGGGTCCGACCAATCCTGGGCGCCGATAAACTTGCTGCGAATCACGCCCTTGCGATCGATCAGGTAGGTTTCCGGCCACATTTCTGTATGGAAAAGCTTGGGAGCTGACTCGTCGGTATCGCGGACGGTGGTGAAGTCGATATGCCACCGGGCGATGAATGCCTTGTACGCGGCGGGGTCTTCGCTGACGCCTTCATCCTGTGGCACCGCGACGGCCACGATCGCCAGCGAAGGCATGTCATGGTGAAGCCGGATGAGTGACGGAATCTCCGTGATGCAGGGCGGGCACCAGGTACCCCAAAAGTTGAGCAGCACCACATTGCCGCGATAGCTGGCCAGATGTACGGTCGTTGCGCCGTCCGAAACCGTGAAATCGGGAGCCCTTGTGCCCGGTTGGGAGGGATGTGCGCCGCGGTTGCACCCCAACGCCAGGGCGAGTGAAACGAGCAACAGGAGAGCCAGGCAACGAGGAAACCGCACATCCTTATAATACGGAGCGAAGGGCTCGGGAAGGAAGCGGTGGACCACGATGGCGAAGGACGAACCCGGCGAGAGCGGCTCCGGTGAACAACGAAAAACGGTGCTGGGATTGGTCGACGAGACCGGCCAACCCATAGCTCACACGGATTGGCGCGAGTGGTCGCGCGCCACGCCGGGAACCGTTTTCGATCAGCCGGAGCCCGAGGAACTGATCGAACTGACCGTCATCGTCCCGGCCCGCAACGAGGCCGATTGCCTCGTCGCGTGCCTCGAATCCATGGTCAGCCAGTCTGAAAACATTTTTGCGTTGGGCAAGGACTGGGATCTGATCGTCGTCGACGACCACTCCACCGACCGCACCGCGGAGATCGCCCGCGGCTTCGCCGGCGTCACCGTTCTCGAGGCCGCCAAGCTCGAGCCCGGCTGGACCGGCAAAAGCAACGCCCTCTGGACGGCGGCCCGCCGCGCCCGTGGCCGGTGGCTGCTCTTTACCGACGCGGACACCATTCACGAGCCCGGCGACCTGCGCCGCGCCCTGCACGAGGCGGAGCGGCACAAAGTTGGGATGCTCAGCTACTCGCCCCGCCAAATCGTTCACGGCTTCGCTCAACGCACCCTCATGCCGCTCGTCTTCAGCGAACTGGCCTTAGCCTATCCGCCCGCCAAGGTCTCTGACCCCGCGCAACGCATCGCCGCCGCCAACGGCCAGTTTCTGCTGGTCGAGCGCGAGGCGTATCGCAAGCTCGGCGGCCATCCCAGCGTCGCCAGCAAGGTCCTCGAAGACGTTGAACTCGCCTTCATGGCCAAGCGCCGCCGCATCGGCCTGCGCTTCCGCTACGCCGACGACGCCGTCGCTTCACGCATGTACCGCAGCACCGGCGCCATGATCGAAGGCTGGACCAAAAACCTCGCCCTCCTGTTCAACAACGCCCTGTCCACGGCGATCTGGCGCGCCGTCGATCTCCTGCTCCTCTTCAGCCTGCCAGTCCTGACGTATTTCCTCTGGAATGCCCGCCTCGGCGTCCATTCGCTCGAATGGCTGGGCGCCGGGTGGATTCTGGCCCTGCTCTGGCTGCGCACCCTTTTCCGCTTCTATCACCGCGTCGCCAAATCCAACTTCGGCCCCCTCAACTGCGCTCTTTCGCCGCTCGGTTTGCCGCTCTTCGTCGCCCTGCTCTACCGAAGCTGGTTTCAGCACCGCGTCCTCAAGCGCGTAAGCTGGAAAGGGCGAAGCTACGCTGCTTAACGCTTCAGAGGGAACCAGGGGCTCAGGCGCCGCTCAAAGAGGGAGTTCCCTCCGTTGTGAGGCTTCAGCCCCCTTGCGCGGCTGACTGGAATGGCAAGTGCAGCAGGGAAAGTCGCCTGGGCCTATGGATAATGAAGCCCAGGCCCGCTCACGGACATCTTTCAAAAGAGGCTTGGCATGATTTTTTTGACCCGGCGGGCCACCTTCTCGGCTTCGCATTTTTACTGGAACGACGCCTGGTCCGACGAAAAGAACACGCAGGTCTTCGGCCACTGCGCCAATCGCAACGGCCACGGCCACAATTACACCCTCGAGGTCACCGTCGCGGGCGAACCAGATCCGGTCACGGGCTTTGTCGTCGATCTCAAGTGGCTCAAGGAGGTTATGGAGCGGGAGGTGCTCTCGGCCTACGATCATCGCCATCTCAACCTGGAGGCGCCGGAATTCGCCGCCGGCAAGCTCGTGCCTACCACGGAGAATATCGCCATCGCCGCCTGGAACCGATTGCAGCCCGCCGTGACCGCCGCGGGGGGCGCGCGCCTGAGCCGGATTCGCGTCTATGAAACCCCGGAGATTTTCGCCGAATACCGCGGCGAGCGAGGTGAACCTTGAGCCAGTCGCACGCCCAAGCCTATTTTGGCCGGCGCTATACGCTCAGCGCCAGCCACCGCTTGCACACCGAGACCCTGACTGCGGCCCAAAACCGCGCCGCGTATGGTAAGTGCAACAACCCCTACGGGCACGGTCACAATTATGTCGTGGAGATTCTGGTCGGCGGGCGCGTCAACCCCGAAACCGGCATGGTGGTCGATCTGGCGGGTCTGGACGCCCTCGTCGGCGCCCAAATCCTGGCCCGCTTCGATCGCACGAACCTGAACGCCGATCCGGCTTTTGTCGAACGGGTTCCCACCACCGAGAATCTTTGCTGTACGATCTTCGCTCTGCTCAAGGATGGGCTCCCCGCAGGCAAGCTCGAATCGGTCCGCATCGAAGAAACCGAGAATAATTCCTTTGAGTGCTGCGGCGTTCCTTGGAGCCGTCCGGCCCCAGAAAATCATCGAGAGGATAAGTGACCATGGCGCACCCCATCGTTGTCAGCAGGTCCCAGCACAGAGCGGCGGAAGCCCCGGAGGGATTGAGTGCATTCAGCACCCAGGAGATGTACCGCGAAATCCTAACCCGCCTCGGCGAAGATCCCAGCCGCGACGGCCTTGTCGCCACGCCCGAGCGCGTCGAGAAATCCATGGCCTTCCTCACCAAGGGTTACGACCAGGACCCCGCTCAAATTCTTCGCGGCGCTCTGTTCAACGTCGACTACGACGAGATGGTCATCGTCAAAGACATCGAAATGTTCTCGCTCTGCGAGCACCACCTCCTGCCCTTCTTCGGCAAAGTCCATGTGGCCTATATTCCGAAGGGCAAGGTCATCGGCCTCAGCAAAATTCCCCGCCTGGTCGAGGTCTTCGCCCGCCGCCTTCAAGTCCAGGAACGGCTCACCCGCCAGATCGCCGACGCGATTCAGGACGCCATCACTCCTCAGGGCGTTGGCGTGGTCATTGAGGCGCGTCATCTGTGCATGATGATGCGCGGCATCGAGAAGCAGCACTCCTCCACTGTCACCAGCGCCATGGTCGGTTGCTTCCGCGAAAAAGAGACCCGCTCCGAGTTCCTGTCGCTTGTCCGTCCGCCTGTCCCAACCGGCGTCTAAAGCGGGACCAGAGAGGGGCAAGATTTGAATCGAGAACGCTCTAAGCCCGCCGCGTCTCGTCCGCCTCGGGCGCGGGCCGCATCCTTTTCGCCAACAGGTACAGAGGATAAGTGAGCGCCACCACCGCCAACGTAAAAGCCGCGTGCTTCAAGTCGGCGATGATCGCCGCGACCAGGAATACTCCCGCGCCCAAACTGATCCCCAGATTGGTCCACGGATAACCCCACATTTTGAAGGGCCGGGGAAGATCGGGTTGCCGAACCCTCAACACGAACAGCGAAATGAACCCCGACAAGTAAACGGCCACGTACAAAATCGAAGCCATGGCGATGAGCGTGTCATAGCTGCCGCTCAGAACCAGCCCCAACGCCACCGCGGCGCAGAGCAGCAGAGCCGCGCTCGGCGTGCCGCCGGCATTCACCGCCGTAATCCAGCCCGGCATCAGCCGCTGGCGCGCCATCGCGAACAGAATCCGCGGCGCCATCATCAGCGTCGCATTGATGGTGCTGACCACGGTCACCATCGAAATCACGAGAATCACTTGCCTGCCGTGGCTCCCGAAGATCGCCGCCGCCGCATCCGCGGCCGGGATCTGGGACGCCGCCAGCTTGCCCATGGGCAGCACATGGAGCAGCGCCGCGTTCACCAGCAGGTAAATGGCGCCGCACGCCAATACAGCGGTGATCGATGCGCGCGGCAGATTCTTCACCGGGTTCTTGTCTTCTTCGGTGAAATAGATGTCGGCGTACCATCCGTCGTAGGTGATGACTATCGGCTGCAAGGCCGCGAAAATCGCCACCATTGCCGCCGCCAGCGGCAAGGTAAGCAGGCTGGGGGGCGCAGCCGCGGCCCCGGGCGCGACTTTCGGCGCCACCACGAAACATGCCGCCACAAACGCCACCAGCGCCGCGGCTTTCGCAATGCTGGTAACCTTCTGCGTCCGGCTGCCCCAACGCACGCCCAACAAGTTCACCAGGGTCAGGGCCAGCAGGCACACGGCCGACGCCAGCTTTTCGCGCCCGCGCCACCCCGGTTCCAGGCCGGCGGCGAACTCGCCAAAGGCAGCCGACAGATAGGCCGTCCCCGCGGAGAGCATCATCCAGTCGCAGCATCCGACCAGGAACCCTCCATACTCGCCAAACGCCCGCCGCGAAAAGACGAACCATCCCCCCGCCCTGGGCAGCATAGTTCCCAGTTCGCACACTGCCTGCGTGCAACAAAACGCGAATGCGCCGCCCATGCACCAGGCCGCGAACACCAGCCAGGGATTTCTCAAGTCAGCGGCAATTTCCCCGGGCGTGAGCAGGATGCCCGAGCCAATGGTGTTGCCCACCACCACGGCGATTCCGAAGCCCACCCCCAGGATGCGCAGAAGGCGCCCCTTCCGCCGGACTTCGAATCTTTTATCTTCTGAACCAATTGCAGAAATGGGCGCCTGCATCGAGTCCTATTTTGAACGGGATTCGCAGCCTTGAGGAAGCCCGATCATACCCTCCATTCCAGAGACCGTCAACGAAAAAGCGAGATACCATCGCCGGGTTCTTGCCTCCAACCACCCATATTGACAGACTATCCGGCCCATATGTTCGCAACGCCGTTACGTTTCCACCCAAAACCGGGAACTCTGCGCCGGCAGCGCGCGTATCCACTCACAACCATGATCAGCGACGTCAAGTTCGCGCTCCGGCAGTTGGGCAAGTCACCCGGCTTTGCCCTCACCGCCATCGCCACCCTGGCGCTCGGCATCGGGGCCAACGCCATCGTGTTCAGCGTTCTCAACGCGCTGGTGCTGCGGCCGGTCAACGTGCCCAGCGGGCAGAATCTCTACATGGTGCAGCGCTTCCAGTGGCCCTCGCAATCGTACCTTGACTACAAAGACCTGCGCGACCGCAATCGCGCCTTCGAAAGCTTGATTTGCTTTCAGATCATCGGCGCGGTCGGCGTCGATACCGGAGGCCATCCCTCCACAGCCTGGCCTTTTCTCGCCAGTGGCAACTACTTTGACGCGCTGGGCATTCAGCCCTACCTCGGCCGCTTCTTCCACGCCGCGGACGAGAAAGGACTCAATAGCGCGCCCTACGTGGTGCTCAGCTACGCCTTCTGGCACAGCTACTTTCACGACGATCGCAATGTCGCGGGCCGCGCCGTTGAGATCAATAAGCATCCGTTCACCATTCTGGGCGTGGCCCCACCCGATTTTCGCGGCACAGAGCTGTTCTTCGCCCCGGCCATGTGGATTCCCCTGGTCGATGAGCCCACTGTCGTCGGCGAAAATGACCTGCAATATCGCGACAATCACTCTCCCTGGGTCATCGGGCGTCTGAAACCGGGCGTCACGCCGGCGCAAGCCACGGGCGACCTGAACACGATCGGGGCGTGGCTGGCGAAGACCTATCCCTCCTCCGACGACGGCGTCAAGTTCAGCCTGGCGCGGCCGGGGTTGGCGGGCGACACGCTGGGCGGGCCGGCGCGCGCCTTCATGGCTGGCCTCATGCTGCTGGCCGGGCTCATCTTGCTGGCCGCCTGCGCCAACCTGGGCAGCCTGTTTGCCGCCCGCGCAGCCGACCGCGCCAAGGAAGTCGCCCTGCGCATGGCTCTCGGTTCGCCGCGCATCCTCATTCTGCGCCAGCTTCTCACAGAAGCCATTCTCGTTTCGCTCGTCGGAGGAGTCATCGGCCTCGCCGGTGGGGTGGTCATCCTCCACGGCCTCAGCGCCTGGCAGCCCCTTCCCGATGTTCCTATCAATGTGCCGGTCAATCCTGACTTGCGCACCTACGTGGCGGCCCTCCTGCTCGCGCTCGTCAGCGGACTGCTGTTCAGCCTCGTGCCTGTCGGGCAGGTGCTGCGCGCCGATCCCTGGCAGGTGATGCGGACCGGCGCCTTCGGCAATCGCCTGCGGCGGGTCACGCTCCGCGACGTCCTGCTCGTTGCGCAGATCGCCATCTGCGCGGTGCTCGTCACTTCGTCGCTGGTTGCGGTGCGCGGCCTGGTTGGTTCGCTGCACAGCGCGTATGGCTTCAATCCGCAGCATGCGATCCTCGCCGAAACCGACCTGCGCATGGCGGGATACACGGATGAGAAAACTCCGCAATTCCAGCGGCGCATGCTCGATGCGGCGTCGGCGATTCCGGGAGTGAGCGCAGCCGGAATGATCAGCGAGATTCCCCTCGGCCTCGGCGGCGGCGACTCCTCCGTGTTTGTCGACACAACGACCGATTACCGCCCGCCCAACTCCATTGCCGACGCCATGAACTACAACATCACGCCCGGCTATCTGGAGGCAGCGGGCACACGGCTGATTGCGGGTCGCGACCTTGCGTACAGCGACGACAAAAAAGCTCCGACCGTCGCCCTTGTCAACCGGACCTTCGCCATCAAGGTCTTCGGCTCGGTGCAGAAGGCCATCGGCGGACATTTCAAATTCTGGAGCGGCAATCGCGCTGCGGTCGTCGGCGTGGTGGAGGACGGCAGGTACCGCACGCTGACTGAAGACCAGCAGCCGGCCATGTTCTTCTCCTTCCTGCAGCACGAGGCGAGCGACACCTTTCTCGTGGTGCGCTCCAATCGCGATCCCGAGGAGATTAGCCGCGGTCTGGACAGCTCTCTGCACGGCCTCGACTCCAGCCTGCCGGTCAGGATCACGCCCTGGACCGAGGAGATGGACACGGCTCTGTTCGCGGCGCGCGTGGCCACCGTGGCCCTCGGCGTTCTTGGCCTGCTCGGCGCCATGCTGGCCATCACCGGCATCTTCGGCATGGCCTCCTACGTGGTCAGCAAGCGCACGCGCGAGCTGGGCATCCGCGTAGCGCTCGGCGCCAGCCAACAACAGATTCTTGGCTCTGCCCTCGGAGGCGCGCTCCGCTTGTTCGCCATCGGCTCCCTCGCCGGTCTCGTCCTGGGCATCATGGCCACGCGCGTTCTCTCTTTTATCGTCTACCAGGCCACGCCCAAAGACCCGCTGGTGCTCGGGGGCGTGCTCCTCACCATGCTGCTCCTCGGCATGCTCGCGGCCACGATCCCTGCCCGGCGCGCGCTTGCCGTCGATCCTCTCATCCTGCTGCGCGAAGAATGAGCAGGGCCGCTCGTAGCGAACCGAACCACCTGCCGGCAATGCGCAGAAAACCGGTCGCCGACCCGGTCCATAACCGTCTGAACATTTGCCAACGTTGGGTGCCCCAGGTCCGGGGCCCCCAGCGAGCGATTTGTGCTCGCTGGGGTGGAGATCTCGATTTTGAGACCTGGGAAACCGCAATGCACAAGTAAGAAGTTCATTTGGTAAGAGACCCAGAGCGCTTCTTGATGGAAATGAGAAGAAGAGAATTCCTGTGTGCGCGCCGAACTGCTAATCGCACACCAGCGCCGCATCCGGCCAGGACTGGATCGCCCCTTCAACCTGCGGTTCGGCGTCTGCGCTCTCGTTGGCGCGCGCGGCAAAGAACCGATTGACTTCGTCGAGCACCTGCGCTCCGCTGCGCGCCTGATAGATGGCCGCGCGAAGCCTGGCGCCGCCCGGCACGCCATGCGTGAACAACGTCGCAAACTGCTTCATCTTTCCCACCGGGTCGCCGAGCCGCGCATCCCGGGGCAATTCCTGCGTCGCCTGCTCCTCCGCCACCAGCATTTCGAAATACGTGCGGATCATCCCATGCCGGTCCTCGATGGTCGGATTCTCGTAAGTTCCCGTCGCCGTGTACTGCGCAATCTGCCGGAAGATCCACGGATTCGCCGGCGCGGCCCGCCCGATCATCACCCCATCGCAGCCCGTCTCGGCCACCATCGCGGCCGCGTCCTCCGGCGTGCGGATATCCCCATTGCCGATCACCGGAATGCTCACCGCCTGCTTGACCGCCGCAATCCACTCCCACCGCGCCTGGCCGCTGTAGCCCTGCTCCCGTGTGCGGGCGTGCAGCGCCACCGCGTTCAGTCCTTCGCCCTCGGCCATCCGCGCCAGCTCCACGCACACAATCTGCCCATCGCTCCATCCGATCCGGAACTTGACGGTGAAGGGAATCGTCACCGTCCGCCGCACCGCGCGAAAAATTTCCCTGATCCCGGGCAGATCGCGCAAGAGGCCCGACCCCCCGTTGCATCCCACTACTCGTTTGGCCGGGCAGCCCAGATTCAAATCCACCAGGTCGAAGCCCGTCTCCTCGACGATCCGCGCCGCGTCGGCCAAAGTCGCCGGGTTCGACCCGAACAGTTGCGCTCCGATGGGGTGCTCGTCGTCATAGAACGTTAGATAGCGCCGCCGCTTCGACTCCCGCATCCGCGCCAGCCCATCCGCCGAGGTGAACTCCGTCATCAGCAGCCCGCATCCCGATTGCGCATTGCTGATGGTCGCCTCAATACCTTCCGCGGTCGCGGCTCTCTGATCCCTGACCCCTGATCTATGTTCTCTGTTCTCCGCTCTCTGCTGAACAGGCTCGCGTGCCGGATGAAACGCCGGAACACGGTATCGGTGACGCCCGCCATGGGCGCCAGCACCGTAGCCGGCCGCACTGCAACCGCGCCGACGCGCACCTCCGCCGCAACCCGCCCCTCGGCGGGCATCGCGTGCTCCACGGGATTGTCCCAGTGCTTTTTCACGGTAAAGCCCCAGCGCGCCATCATCACCCTCCGAGAAAGCGACAGACATCTCGCAGCAAACAATTCTCCGGCAATGAGTTCAGCTGCTCGCTTTCAAATGTCAAAGCTCCTCGCGGAACTCCCAGTTGGCCGTGTGCTCGGCGACGAAGCGGTCAGCCAGCTCGACAATCTCTTTCGAGGAGCGGAAGCGCTCGGCCTTGAGGATGACCCGGACCGAAGGATCATCTTCGGTCAAATCCACATGCAGAATCCCGATTCGGCCCACGCCATCCTTTGCGAGCATCTTGCGGGTTAACTCAGCGTTTGGATAGAATCGTTCCACTCCAGACGAAAAACTGATCAGAGCGACGTACTTGAATTGTGTCGACAAGGTGGACAGCAACTCGATCTGGTCGTTTACAAGTGCGGCTGCTCTTATTACCAGGTATTGCCAGTCAGGCTCACCGTTCGTTTCAACCGGTACGAGCCGAACGGCATGGACATCGCCCACGCCCGCACGATCGATGGCAAGTACAGCCACCTTATTGCCATTCCATTCAGCATCGAGATAGACCTTTGGGAAGAGCAGCTTGTGAACCAGGAACTCCTGCACGGCATTCATGGCTCTACCGAGTTGTTGTTCCTGGACTTCAGTCATCTCACCACCCCGCAATCTTCAATGCTTTGCCCGCAGCCTCGGCCCAATTCGCGAAACGCCTGGCGCGCTTGACAATATCCTCGACTTCGTTTTTTCTCACCGTCTCGGCCGCGTAGGAAATCCTGCTCTTGCGGGAGAGAAGTACTTTATAGTGCTTGATGCCTTGCCGATGTTCGAATCTACGAGAGTCAAGGAGCGACTCTAATTCTCTTGCCGCCCGGCTGTGATTGTCCGACGAAAGCGTATAGCTGCCCGTGCCAACTCGCAGTGCATCCGCATAGGAGATCGCCCCATGAATGCTCAACAGCGCCGAAGAGTAACCGTATGCATCCAGATCGTCTTGCAATAAATCCATCCCGCCGAGGAAATCTCTTGCACGGTTTCTGTAGTGCTGAACTTGCGCAACTCCCATGAGCGCATTTTCGCACGGAACCACCGTGAAAAAAGCCTCCGCAGAGGCGGAGGCCTTTTCGTCCCATCCGGCTTCTGCCTGGCTATTTTGCCGCCTTCGCCTCGCCGGCCTTGGCGTATTTCCGCCGGAATCGCTCCACGCGCCCGGCCGTATCCACCAGCCGCTGTTTGCCCGTAAAGAATGGGTGGCACACCGAGCAGATTTCCACGTGAATGTCGCCCTTGTGCGTCGAGCGGGTTTCAAAATTGTTTCCGCAGGCGCACACGACGCGCACCGCCGCGTATTGGGGATGAATCTTTTCCTTTGGCATGGCTAAAAGACGAACCCGAACCTCTCCTCAGAATCCTTCTCTTCCAGTTTAGGGGGATTGGCGCCGAAACGCAATCACGTGAGCCCTCATTGGCCATCGCCGGTCCCGTGTCTTGTTCATCCTTGCATAGGACCCGCCGCCCGTCCCGGTCCCGATTTGCATCGCGCGCGGCGCCAGCCCCGGATCAGCTCGAAGCAGCTTTGGGCGGCATTGCGGTTCCAGCGAGACTGCATTCGCATAAGATGGTTCACGCCATGAAAACTCATCCTGCACTCTTCTTCAACCGCGCATCCGGGTCTTCGTGGATCAGCTTACGCCTCCGTGCATGGCTCGCCGGCGCAGCCATTGTCCTGGCCACATCCGCGTCCGCTCCCGCGCAAGCGGCGCCTGCCGAAGCCTACGGTCCTTACAACGCTGAGTTTCTTCCTGACGGCCCCGCGCTCACTAAGCCGCTCTCCGCGGCCGTCTCCCTCGACACGCCGGAAGCCCTGTTGCTGAACCGCCTGCATCAGAATCCGCCCGAAGCTCCCGATGCTTTGCTCGCCGGCCGCGCCCCCTGGACGATGGCCTTCTGGTTCCATCCCTCCGAGCCGCTTGCGGGCGCCGTGCTGCTGGCCGGCATCGGCGACCCGGCCGCGGCGGACGCGCGTTTTATCGGCGTCGAGAACAATCACCTCGGGCTGTGGCTCGGCAGCGCGCAAACTTCGCCTTCGCTCGTCGCCGGCGAAGCCCCGCTCAGCGCGGCCGATTGGCACTTGGCCGTCGCCGTTAGCGACGGCGAGCACGTCACCCTGTACGCTGACGGAGCTCAAGTGACCGTAACCCCGCTCGCGCAGGGCGAAGTGGCTCCGCAACTCGTCATGGCGCCCGATCCGTTCCCTTCCTTGGCGACCACGCACTTCGGCGGCAATATCGCCGATCTCAAAATCTACCGCGAGGCCCTAACCGCCGCGCAGGTGAAGGATTTCGCCTCCGCGCCGCCGGATTTTACTCTGCCCACTTATGAAGAAGCCTCCGCGCACTGGCCTGTCCAGATCCGCGGCCAAGCCGGCTACAGCGAACCGCAAGACCCGTCCACTTTCCCGCGCGGCAAAGGAGCCATGGAGAAGCCCGTCGCCCGGCCGCTGCGCCCCGCCGACCGGCGTTGCACATTGAGGGGAAGCAACCCCTGGACGCTCGAAGGTGGATGGCGGCTGGCCGCCGCGCCCAAAGTGACTGCGTCCGGCGAAGAAATCTCCAAGCCCGGCTTTCCCGATAAGGACTGGCTCGTCGCCACCGTCCCGGGCACCGTGCTCACCACCATGGTTGACCGCGACGTCTATCCCGATCCCTATTATGGCCTCGACGATCTCGCCATCCCCGAAAGCCTCGCCCACCAGGATTACTGGTATCGCGTCGAGTTTCGGATTCCCTCGGCGGCGCGCGGCCAACGCCTCACCCTCACCTTTCTCGGCGTCAACTACGCCGCTGAAGTCTGGCTCAACGGCAAAAAACTGGGCGGATTCACCGGCGCCTTCCTGCGCGGCACATTTGACGTCACCAGCCTGCTGGCATCCAGCGGCGAAAACGCCCTGGCCGTGCGCGTCTTGCCACCGCCTCATCCCGGCATTTCGTACGAGGAATCCATCAAAGCCGGCCCCGGCGAAAATGGCGGCATGGAAGTGCTCGACGGCCCCACCTTCGCCGCCACCGAAGGTTGGGACTGGATTCCCGGCATCCGCGACCGCGACACCGGCATCTGGCAGGATGTCACCCTGACCGCTTCGGGCGCCGTCGAGGTCGGCGACCTTAACGTCATCACCACCCTGCCCAAGCCCGATTTGAGCGAAGCCGATATCGAAATTGAAGCTCCGCTCGTCAACGCCTCCGCCGCGCCTGTCGAGGGCGACCTCACCGCCGCGTTCGACGAGGTGACCGTGACCCAACACCTCCACCTCGCTCCCGGAGAGACTGTCGTTCGCCTCGAGCCCGCCGATTTCCCGCAGCTCAAGGTCCAAAATCCACGCCTGTGGTGGCCCAACGGCTACGGCGATCCCAACCTGCACACGCTCACCGTCATCTTTCGCACCGGCTCAAGGATCAGTTCTGTGCAGCGCATCGAGCTCGGCATGCGCGAGGTGAGCTACGAGCTCTCCCTCTTCGACTCCACCGGTCATTTGCGCCGTGTCGAAGTTCTGCCCAGCCGCACGCACGACCAAGCACTTGCGCTCATCGACGGCACACATGAAGGCATTCGCGCAATCGACGACAAAACGCCCAACGTTGTTCCGCCGGGCGAATCTCTCCCTGAATACATGCGTCAGGCGTGGGTGCAAACTCTCGCGCCCGGCGCCGTGGACTCGCCCTCCATTCGTCCCGTTCCCGGCGGCTGGCCCGGCACGGACCTCGTCATTAAGGTGAACGGAGTGCGCATCGCCGCCCGCGGCGGCAACTGGGGCATGGACGACGCTCTCAAGCGCGTCAGCCTGGCCCGCCTCGAGCCCTACTTCCGCCTTCATCGCGACGCTCACGTCAATATCATTCGCAACTGGATGGGCCAAAGCACCGAAGAGAACTTCTACGCCCTTGCCGACAAGTACGGCCTCATGGTCTGGAACGACTTCTGGGATTCCACACAGAATTACAACCTTGAAGCCGAAGATCCAGCGCTGTTCCTCGATAACGCGCGCAATGCGATTCTCCGCTTCCGCCATCATCCGTCGATCGTCGTCTGGTGCGGCCGCAACGAAGGCGTGCCCCAGCCCATCATCAATCGCGGCCTCGAAAATCTCGTCCGCACGCTCGATCACACCCGCTACTACACCGGCAGCTCCAATCGCGTGAACCTGCGCAACTCGGGTCCATACATGTTCCAGCCGCTCGCCACCTACTACCGCATCAACCGCGGCTTCTCGGTCGAGTTAGGCATACCCAGCGTGCCCACGCTGGAGAGCCTTGAGTCCTTCATCCCCGCTCCCGATCGCTGGCCGCTCAGCGACACCTGGGCCTATCACGATTTTCACCAGACCGGCAACGGCGAGGTCGCGCCTTACCTCGCACACATGGACATCGAATTCGGCGCAGCCACCGGTTTTGAGGATTTCGTCCGCAAAGCGCAGATGCTCGACTATGCCGGCCATCGCGCCATTTTCGAGGGCTTCGCCGCGCATCTCTGGCAGCCCAACTCCGGCCGCCTCATCTGGATGACGCAGCCTGCCTGGCCCAGCACCGAGTGGAACTTCCTCAGTTGGGATTACGACACCCAGTCCAGCTTTTACGGAACCATGAAGGCTTGCGAGCCCATCCACGCCCAGCTCAATCTCGCCGACAACTCTGTCGATCTCATCAATCTCGGCGCCGCCCGCTCGCTTCTGGTGCGCGTACGCGTGGTCGGCCTCGACGGCAAAATCCTCAGCGACCACGCGAATCAAATCCTCGCCGCCGCGGATAACCGCACCCCTGTCGCCAAACTCGATCTCGACGCGCTGGCTGCAGGCCACACCGTCTTCGTCGAGCTCGATGTCTCCGATCCCGCCGGCGCGCCCATCAGTAACAATTTTTATTGGTGGGCCAAGGACGAAGCCAGCCTGCGCGAGCTGAACGCCCTGCCGCCGGCCACGCTCACCACCTCGGCGGCAGCGTCCACAGCCGGCGGCGAGCGCCAGGTCACCGTCCGCATAACCAACTCCGGCGCAACCGCGGCCGTCCTGGTCAAGCTCACCCTGGAAGACGCCGCCACGGGCAACCGCATCCTGCCCGCGTACTCGAGCGACAACTACATTTCGCTTCTGCCCGGCGACCAGCGCACCGTCACTATCGCCTTCCCGGCGGGCGAAGCCACACCCCAAATCGCCCTCCGCGGCTGGAACCTGACGGCGCAAACCATCGCCGTCTTTTGAGAAGCCGACGCGCCGGGTTTTCTCACGCGAAGAGATCGTCGATTTTTTGCCGCAATGCGTCCACTTCCTGCCGCAGTTGAGCCACCGAAGCCTCCAGCCGGGCCACGCGCTCATCGCCCGCGCCCTCGCTCGCCGTCGGCGCGGTGTCGCCTGCCGCAGCGAATGCCGCCGCTTCCACCGGCTCCGAGAGCAAATGCGCGTAACGCGACTCCTTCGTCCCCGGCTGGCGCGGCAGCATCGCCGCCAGCGGCGGTTCGCGCTCCAGCAGCTTCTGCAAACCGGCCAGCACATCGGCAATCTCGTCGAAGCGGTGCATCCGCTCCGTGCGCCCGCGCAATTCGCCCGGCGTCTGCGGGCCGCGCAACAGCAGCACGCAGATCAGCGCCGCCTCCGCGCGCGTGAAGTTGAACGCCTCGCCCAGCCAGTGCTCGTACTTGGTCACCCGCCCATCGGCCGAGCGCGCCCGTCCGGCGAGTTGCTTGTCTTCGAGCCCGCGCAACGCCAGCCGCACCTCGTCTTCATCCAGGTTCATCACCGGCTCGCGGTTCGATCGCTGGTTGCACGCATTCACCAACGCGTTCAAAGACAAGGGATAATATTCCGGTGTCGTCGTTGCCTTTTCCATCAGCGCGCCCAGCACGCGCGCTTGCCCTGGGGTAAGAACGATGGGGCCCGGGATCGTCATCTTTACGCAAGCTCCTCGGCCGCGGGCGCACGATGCCGTGTGAGTAGGTAGTAAACCAGCGGCGTAATCACCAGGCTGAGCACCATCGAAATGGTCAACCCGCCGATGACCGCAATGGCCAGCGGCTGCAGCATTTGCGAACCCGAGCCAATGGCGAAAGCCAGCGGCAACATGCCGCAGACCGCGGCGATGGCCGTCATCACGATGGGCCGTAACCTGCGCTGCGCCGCGTTCAGCATGGCGTCGTGGGCCGACGCGCCTTCAGCCCGGTAGCGCTCATCCGCGTCGAGCAGCAGGATGCCGTTCTTGGCCACGATGCCGATCACCATGATCAATCCCATAAACGAGGCCACATTGAAGGTGACGCCGGTGATCAGCAGCGCCACGATCACTCCCGAAATCGAAAGCACTGACGAGCTGAGAATCGCAATCGGCGCCGGAAAATTGCGAAACTCCGCCAGCAGCACCCCGAACACCAGCACCAGCGCCAGCAGCAGCACTTGCAGCAGGTCGTGGAAGGATTTTTGCTGCACCTGGTAGGTGCCGCCGTACTCAACCCGCACCGAGGGCGGCAGATGCAGGCCCTCCACCGCCTGCCGGACTTTGGTCATCACCCCGCCCAGGTTCGATCCCTCGAGATCGCCGGTCACCACCACCAGTTGCTCCAGGTTCTGGCGCAAGATTTCATTTTGCGGCGGCAGTTGCGTAATGTCGGCCAGCGTGCCCAGCGTCGCCGTGTGGCCCGTGGAGCTATTGAAAACTGTGTTCTCAATTGCCGCCAGCGAGCTGCGATGATCGTCCGATAGCCGGATGCGGATGGGATACGCGCGCCCATTCGCAATCAGCGGTGTGGTCGTCAATCCATCCAGAATCGACGTGGCGTCGTCGGAAACTTCCGTGGGAGTAAACCCGAACCGGGATGCCGCTACCGGGTCCACCTGGAAGTTTGTCGCCGGTCCGCTCACCGTGTTGTCGACTCCGTTCTCGACGTCCACCACGCCCGCAATCTTGCCGATGGCGTCGGCCACGCGCGGCCCTAGTTCGTTCAGCAGCTTGGGGTCGTCGGAGAAAATCTTCACCTGGATCGGTTCGGGCGCGTTCGACAGGTCGTTGATATTGTCCTGCAAGACCTGCGTCAGCTCGACGTCGAGCTCCGGCTCGGTGGCTTTCACGCGGCCGCGCACCTCGTCCATCACCTCCCACACCGAGCGGCTGCGCTTAGACTTCAGTTTCACGGTAAAGTCGCCGGTGTTCGCTTCCGTCACCGCGGCCAGGCCCAGTTGCAGCCCGGTGCGCCGCGACGTGCTCTCCACCTCGGGAACCGAATGCAGGATGCGGGTCACATGTTCGAGGACCCGGTTGGTCTCGGCAAGCGAGCTGCCCGCAGGCATGACGTAATCCAGGATGAAGCCGCCCTCATCCATATCCGGCAGCAGATTCGTGCCCAGCGCCTGGTATCCGGCCCAGGTCCCGATCACCAGCAGCAGGCAGATTCCCCCCGTCCACAGCGGCTTGGCCAGCGCCCACTCCAGCACTCGCCGGTGGATGCCGAGCGTCCGCTCCATCGCCGGGCCCGGGCCTTCGCGCCGGTGGTGGTCGCGGTTTTCGCTCAGCAGCACGTAGCTCAGCCCCGGCGTCCAGGTAAGCGCCAGCGCCAGCGAGGTCACCAGCGCCGCCGCCATCGTAATCGCCAGGGCGCGGAAAAAGGCGCCCGTCACCCCGCTCACCGAAATCAGCGGCAGAAACACCACCACCGGCGTAATCGTCGATCCCAGCAGCGGAACCGTCAGCTCCTTCAGAGCCTTGCGCACCGCCTCGCCGCGCCGTTCCCCGTGGTCGCGGTGCATCACAATGTTTTCCACCACCACGATGGCGTCGTCAATCAAAAGCCCGATCGCCGCGGCCAGCCCGCCCAGCGTCATCAGGTTGAAACTCTCGCCGATCAGCCACAGCACGACGATCGTCAACGCCAGCGTCACGGGAATTACCAGCCCGGCGATGATCGACGAGGTCCAATCGCGCAGGAAGAGGAAAAGAATCACGCAGGCCAGGATGAGGCCGATGAAAATCGCGTCGCGTACGCTTCCGATTGCGTCGCGCACCAGTTGCGACTGGTCGTAGAAAAGTTCGAGCTTGACCCCGGGCGGCAATTTGCTTTGCAATTGCGCCACTTCTTTCGCCACCGCGTTGGCCACCGCCACCGTGTTGCTCGAAGGCTGCCGCGTGATGCTCAGCAGCACCGCGTTTTTCCCGTTCGCGGTCACGATCGTGTACACCGGCTCCGTCGATGCTTCCACGGTCGCCACGTCGCCCACGTGCACCGGCGCCCCGCCGGAGGTCGTCTTCACCACCAACTGCCGTATTTCGGCGGCGTCATGCACCTGCGCGCCCACCAGTCCCAGGATCAGCTCGTGATTCGCCTCGTAGAGCCCCGGCGACATCACGGTATTCGAGCTTTGAACCGCGTTCTCCAGGTCGGTGATCGTCACGCCCGAGTTCTCGAGTTGCGCCATGTTGGGAACAACGTGGTACTCCGGAACCTGCCCACCCTGCACCGTCACCGTGCTGACGCCCTCCACGCGGTTCAGGGGCGGTTTCAGGTTGTAGGTGGCCGTCTCCCATAACTCGGTCTGCGGCACGGTGTCTGACGTCAGGCTGTAGCCCAGAACCGGAAATGAGGCAAACGTGAGCCGATTGGTGGTGATGCGCGCCGTCGACGGCAACTCCTGCTGCACCTCGGCCAGCGCCGAATCCACCAGTTCGAGCGACTGCACCATGTTCACGTTCCAGTCGAAGAACAAATCCACTTCGGCCGAGCCACGGCTGGTGGTCGATTGCACGCTTTCGAGACCCGGCACGGAATTCACCGCGTTCTCGATCAGCCGCGTGATCGTCACCTCCATCTGCTCCACCGGCATCACGCCGTTATCGACGCCGATCACCACGCGGGGAAAATTGGTCTCCGGGAACACCGAGATAGGCACCTGAAACGCCAGGAAAATGCCGACCGCCGTCAGCACCAAGGCGAAAAAGAAGATGGTGCGCGTCGATCGCGCCAGCCAGAACGGCTTCTGCCCGTCTTCGACGCCCGCCGCTTCGCCAGCCATCAGTTGGGTTTCGCTGGCCATCAGTCGCTTCCCCCGCCCTTCGCGCCGGCATCGTCCTCGTCCGCTTCGGCGGGACCAACTTTCACCTTCGTGCCGGGATCCATTCCGTAGGAGCCGACGGTAATCACCAGGTCCTGGGGCGTCAATCCGGAAAGCACTTGCACGTCTTCGCCATTCGTGATGCCCAGCCTCACCGGCTTCGGCTGCGCCGTGCCGTTGCTCCCCACCACCATCACTGACTTGGCGCCATTATTGGCCGTGAGCACGGCCGAAAGGGGAATGGTCAAGGCCTTGGGCACGGTGCGCCCGTTAATGCTCAGCTTCACCGGCGTTCCCACTTTCAGCGCCCCGCTCTTGTTGTTCACTTTGAGCCAGATTTCCACGGTGGTGCTGCCCGGATCCAGCGCCGGACTGATCATCGACACCGCAGCCGGAACCGGATTGTCGATTCCCGGGACCGTCACCTGCGCTTGCCCACCCAGCTTCAACTGCTGCGCCATGCTCTGCGCAACGTGCGTCTTGGCGATCAGCGACGAAGTGTCCATCACCGTGATCAGCGGCGCACCCGCGGCCGCCGTTTCCCCCGCAAACAACGGCCGGTCGGTCACCACCCCGTTGATGGGGCTGCGGATTTCGGAAAAGTTCACCTGTGCTTCCGCGCCCTCGTACTTGCCTTCGGCCGATTTCAACTGGCCCTGCGCAGCGTCGAGCGAGGCCTGGCGGGTCACGCTCTCGACCGCCTGCAAGTGCTTGTCCGCCGCGTCATACGTGGCCTGCGCCTGCACCAGTTGCGCTTTGGCCGTGTCCAGGTCGCGGCCCGGAATCGCTCCCTCGGCAAAAAGCTGGGCGCGGCTTTTCACAATGCTCTGGTCCAGCGAAAGATTCGCCTTGGCCTGCGCCAGGTCCGACTGCGCCGTCAGCACGTCCATGGGAACTTGCGCCTTGGTCGCCGTCGCGTAAGCGGCCTGCGCCGCCTCATACGATCCCTGCGTGTCCAGCGCCGCGGCCTTCAAGTCGCTGTTATCCAGCACCGCCAGCAGTTCTCCGGCTTTCACATGCGATCCCCGCTGCACGTAAAACTGCTTCACCGGGGCCGAGATGCGCGGAACCAGCGCCGCTTGCACCATCGGCTGCAGAATGGCGTCGGCCGTTACATGTTCAGCGATGGGCCCCGTTTCCGGATGCTCGGCCTGCACGGTCACCTGCGTCTGCGGCGCTTCTTCCTTCCCGCAACCCGCCAGGAATGCGATCGCCAAAGCAATGACTCCGGCCGAAACCGCGCGCACCAGCGCCCTTCCGATCCGGTTCCTGTTCTCCACGCCCCTCATACGTGTTCCCTGTTCCCCAGTCCCTATTCCCGTAGTCCCTCAGTCCCTTAGTCCCTTAGTCCCTTAGTCCCTTAGTCCCTTAGTCCCTTGTTCCCTTGTTCCCTTGTTCCCTTGTTCCCTATCTTTCACATCGTTCCCGTCAAAGTCTGCAATTGGGCCAAGGCCGCCTCGTAGCGCACCCGCCCCTCAGCGCGCGCGTTCTCGGCCAGCAGGTAGGAGTTTTCGGCGTCCACCACCGCCAGCACCGTAGCCTCCCCGCCCGTGTAGGCCTCCCGCGTCAGCCGCAGGCTCTCGGCGGCCGTAGCTACGCTCTGATCGAGCGACGCCAGTTGGTCCCGCGCCGTTTGCGCTTCATCGTAGTCTTCGTCCAGCTTCGCAATCAGTTGCCGCTGCGTGGCTGTCAGCGCTACCTTGGCGGCCTGGCGGCGAATCTCGCTCTGTTTCACCTTGTGCTCAGTGGCCAGCCAATCCCAGACCGGAAGGCTGACCGAGACACTGGTGGAGTAGCCGAGGTTACGCGCCTTGAAACCATCGGCGGTGAGGGGACCATTAACGGCAAATTGGTTGGCGTCGATGCCGTAGGTCACGTTCAGCAGCACATTGGGCGTGTACGCCGCCCGCGCCGCAAGCACGTCGGCGTCACTCACCTTCACCGCCTCCAGCGCGCTCTTCAACTCCGGATTGTTCTTGGCCGCCGCTGCCTCCACATCCGCCCGCGAGGCAAGCATCGGCGGCGCTTCCGTCGCGCTCAGCGTGTACGGCGTTCGCGGATCCGGAAACAGCAACACCCCTAATTCAAGCCGCGCTTTTTCCGCCGCCACCTGTGCGTCTGCGAGCTCCCGCTGCCGTTGTTGTTCATCGAGCTGCGCCTTCACCACGTCGGCGTGGGCCGCCTCGCGCGCCTGCTCGCGATCCTGTGTGGCCTTGGTAAAGTTGCTGGCCTCCTGGAGCGCCTGTTGCGCAGCCGCCAGCTTGCTGTCTGCCGCCATCGAACCATAGAACAGCACGGTCACGCCCGCCACCAGTCCCCGCCGCGCAATCTCCTGTTCCGCCGCCGCTTGCGCCGCCGCCGCATCGGCCCGGCGCGACGCCGCCAGCCCCGACAGGCTGAGCGTTTCGTCCACAATGCCTTGGGCTATGTACTCCCGCGGTCTCGAGTCGTTGGCGACGAATCTGGGCAAAGGCGCCCTGGTCTGGCCTGCATCGCCCTCGGAGTATGCCCCATTAGGCTCCGTATAGATGTCCTGGCTGTAAGGACGCGCATTGGGCAGCATCCCTGCGCGCGCGATGGAGCGGTCGAGGGCCGCGGACCGGCTCGCTTCTGACGCCGACGCGTACGCCGGATCGCTCGCCTCCGCCCGCCGAATCGCCTCCTCCAGCGTGATCGTCACCGGCGCCGCCGGCGCACTCGCAGCCGCGCCGCCTCCCGGCGCCTGCGCGGCCGCGCCCACCCGACTCATCGTTGCGCAACACCCCATCGCGCAGGCGAACCATACCGCTCTCCGCCCTGCCTTCCACCACCTGCAATTTTCCCGCGTTTCCACACTCAGAAGCATACATGGGAGCCTGTATGGGATTTCGATCTTTAAACTTCTCCGGCCTCGGAGATCGCCCTGTTCTCTATCTATTGGATTCTGCCCATGTTCCCGCACAGCTTAGACCGCTTCCCGCGACCCTAACAAGCCCCCGATTCCGTTGGCGTCCTCCCCGCATTTACACTCATCCAGTGAGGCTTCCATGATCCGCCCTAATCAGGGAAAACGGCCCCAATTCCCCCCCAGTTGTTATATTGACGATTCAGCGCAAGTTCTTGGCGACGTGGTTCTCGGCGAGCGCTCCTCGGTATGGATGAACGCCGTTCTGCGCGGCGACGTCAATTCCATCCGCATCGGCACCTGCTCCAACGTGCAGGACTGCTCCGTCCTCCATGGTCAGCGCCGTGTCTATCCCGTCGTCGTGGGCGACTGGGTGACCATCGGCCACAACGCCACCGTCCATGGCTGCGTGGTTGAAGATATGGTCGTCATTGGGATGGGCGCGCGGGTGCTCAACGACAGCCACATCGGCGAGGGCTCGATCATCGCCGCTGGCTCGGTCGTGGCCGAGCACACGCGCGTTCCTCCGCGCACGCTTTGGGCCGGCGTTCCCGCCAAGCTGCGCCGCGAAATCAGCGAAAAAGACTTGGCGCTCATCCGCGAATACGCCCAGAACTATCTCGATTACGTGGAAATTTACCTGAACGAAGCGGCTGCGGAATCAGCCGAGCACGTCGCCCACCGATAAAATCGGCCCGCCCAGGCCTCTGACCGCCCCAAAAGCACCAGATTTGGGCGCCCCTCGGTCCGGGGCCCCAGCGAGCGATTTGTGCTTGCTGGGGTGGAGATCTCGATTTTGAGACCTGGGAAACCGGAATGCACAGGTAAGGATTTACGGGTTCAGAGACCTAGCATCACTCATGCCCGCCCCGGCGCCGTGCTGCCTTTGCCGTGATTCTTCTGGTGGCGCAGTTTATCCTCGCGGCGCATTCGCCAAGCCAACAGAAGGCTCGTAAACCCCCTTTTGTAGCAGATGCGGCAGCGCACAGGATATTGAAGAAAGACCATCCGCGGCAGGTCCGAAACGCGGAGCCTCGAGAGGCGAAAGGTCGTTGACCCGCAGAGATTGCATCTCATAACTCTTCGGCTCCTACCTGGGGAAGTGAATCCGGCTTCACCTAAAAAATTGTTTTCGCGTTAACCAGGCATCTTCAAGAAATCATTTTCAGGAGGGGAAGAGCGTCCCAGAAGACTCCACGAACGCCGCCAGCCGGTTGCGGCGGCGCGAAGGCCGTGGCGCCGGCGACGCCAGCAATCCGGCAATTTCACGCAGCTCCGAGCGCGCATGACCGATGGCTCGGGCCACCGCTTCCCGGTCCCGGCCGGGCTGGCCGAGCGGTAGATTCGATTGCGGTTCAGACTCCGATTTGCTGTGGCGATGCGTGGCTTCCATCACCTGGCGTGCGCCCGAGAGCGTATAGCCCTTCGCGTACACCAGCCGCTTGATCTCCAGCACGGTTTCGACATCCCGCCGGCGATACAGCCGCTGACCGGTTCCACTCTTGTTCGGCTTCAGTTGCGGAAACTGCGTCTCCCAAAATCGCAGCACGTAGGTCTCCAGCCCGCAGATGCGGGCCACGTCGCCGATCTTGAAATAGAGGCGATCGGGAATCGTAGGCGAATCAACGGCGCGCTTCCGGGAAAGTTGCGTTGCCATAACTGCACGGGGTGAGATCGTTGCTTTCAGGGGAGCGATCCTCACGTTAAGAGCAGTATAGGCCACACTCTGCACAAACTGTGAAGCAATCTCTCGCCCTCGCGCCCACCCTGTGGATAAAGAGGCACAATCCCCCCGGGTCTCAGCGGATTGCTCCCACTCCGTACCCTGCCATTCCGCTGCAATTTCCGTTTCGGCGCCCGTGACGGAGATCACTGAAGGAACTTCGACAAGGGGCCAGACTCCAGGCAAGAAGAAGGTGGGCCATGCTCTTCTTGATTTGGCTCGTGCTCTCCGTTGTCGCCGTTTCCTTGATTCTGCTTCCCCTCGCCCTCTGGCGGCGTGAGATTTTCCAGCGATATTCCGGCGCCCGGCCGGTGGCGTGCCCCGAAAACCAGCAGGCAGCCGCCGTCAACATTGATGTCCGCCATGCAGCGGAGACAGGAATGGATGGATGCCCGAATCTCCGCTTGTCCGACTGTACGCGTTGGCCTGAACGCTCGAAGTGCAACCAGGCATGCCTGTCCCAGGCCCTTGAGGCAGTACCTTACAAAACCGGCGATGTGAAGACGCGAACCAAACAGATCTACCACCTCCCGATTATTCTGGCTGCGTTTGCCGCCTGGTGCCTGGGAGCCATTTGGCATTCGCACTATATGTTCCGCACCCGGTGGATGGATGCCATCGGACTCACTCGTGCGCAAGTCAAGCAGATGGTCTGGTTTCTATCGCCGCACCTGGTTAGTGCGGCTGCCTGCCTTCTCTTTGCCTACGGGGTCGCGTGGCTCCTCGCCGTGTGTCATCGCAAAGGCGTGCTTCAGGGAATCCTGATGTCCGCGTTGCTATGCGGGACCGTTGTCGCAACGGCTTGCTATAACATCGCAACACTGCCTCATGACTTGCTTGCGATTGAAGCGGGTTACGCCCTTCTGGCCACGTTGACCGTGGGGGCTATTGTTGGCGGATTGTACGATAAGCTCGTGCTGCCGTCGCAATGATGGGAGCCTGTAGCGGTTGAGGGAATGTCGCGGCCATTATTCGGCCTCACCAGGCCGTTCCAGTCGCGCTCGCGCCGGCGAGTGGTGCGGAGCCGCGCGCAGATACTGCTTCGGCCAGCTCATCTCTTCGCCCAGCGCCGCCGCCGCGTGCAGCGGCCAATACGGCTCGCGCAACATCTCGCGCGCCAGCAGCACCAGGTCGGCCTCGCCCCGCGCAATGATTCCGTTCGCCTGTGCTGGGTCGGTAATCAAGCCCACCGCCGCCGTCGCTATGCTCGCCTCGCGCCGGATGCGCGCCGCAAACTCCACCTGAAATCCCGGCGCCGCGGGAATTTTCGCGTCCGGCGTCTGCCCGCCCGACGAAACATCCACCAGGTCCACGCCGACCCCGCGCAACATCCGCGCCAACTCCACGGATTCGTCCGCGTTCCATCCGCCCTCCACCCAATCGGTGGCCGAAATCCGGACAAACAACGGCAGATGCTTCGGCCACTCCGAGCGCACCGCGTCCGCAACCTCCATCGGCAACCGCGCGCGGTTCCTCAAGCTCCCGCCATAGCCATCCGTGCGCCGGTTCGCCAGCGGCGACAGGAATTCGTGCAGCAAATACCCATGCGCCGCATGAATCTCCACCACGTCGAAGCCGCACCGAAGCGCCCGCCGCGCCGCCTGCCGGAACCCCTCCACAACGGCGTCAATTCCCTCCTGGTCCAGTTCCTGGGGCGCCGCGTAACCAGGCCCAAAAGCCACGGCGCTCGGTCCCACCGGCTGCCAACCGCCCTCCGCCGGCGGCACAAGGCCCTCCCCTGCGAACGGCGAATGCATGCTCGCCTTGCGCCCCGCATGCGCCAATTGCACACCCGCGCGCGCGCCCTGCGTATGGACAAACCGCGCGATCCGCTCCAGCGCCGGAATATGCGCGTCCTTCCAAATCCCCAAATCGTCCGGCGAAATGCGGCCTTCGGGTAAAACCGCCGCAGCCTCTGTCATCACCAGTCCCGCGCCGCCCTGCGCACGACAGCCCAAGTGGACAAAATGCCAGTCGTTGGCGAATCCGTCCTCAGAGGAGTACTGGCACATCGGCGAAACGCCAATGCGGTTGGCGAACTGGACAGAACGAAGCGCAAAAGAAGAAAAAAGCGGAGGTCTCATCGTGAAGAAGGTCTAAAGCGGTTCTCCAATTGGTGTAGAGCAGAACCTCGAACGTTGAGTGGCGTTTTTCCCAAGAAAACGCCACCTGGCACGCCCCTCAAAACTCCACGGGAATTGGAGAACCGCCGTATAACATCCTGTATTTCGATACGGCTCTATCAATGGATGCCCAGCCGCAAAAAGAGATGCGGGGGCGCAACGTTTCGAATCTGCTGTTGATGGAGTTCCGTTTGGAAATTGTTCCATCGAGGGCCTTCAGCATCGCCTGCCGCGCCTCTACGCGACCATGATGCCCGCGCCTTCGAGCAGCGAGCACACCAGCGCCAGCGGTAACCCTACCACATTGAAATAACAGCCCTCTATGCGCGGAATCCAACGCGCCGCCCGCCCCTGGATAGCGTAGGCGCCGGCCTTGTCGATGGGCTCTCCACCGGCCACGTAGGCGGCGATCTCTTCATCTCGCAGAGTGAGAAACCGCACCCCCGTCACCTCCGCGGCCACTTCTACCCGTTCCGCTGTTTTAAGCGCGACCCCGGTCATCACCCGGTGCGTACGCCCTGAGAGCAGGCGCAGCATCCGCGCCGCGTCGGCCGCGTCCTCCGGCTTACCCAGAATTTGCTTGTCCACCGTCACCGTGGTGTCCGCGCCCAGCACCGCGAGCCGGCCCTCCCCGCCTTCCATCGCGCGCCGATTCGTTCCCGCTGTCAGCTCGCGAAACACCGCCTCCGTCTTTTCGCGCGCCAGCCGCACCACGTAGGCAATCGGGTCTTCGCCCATCAGCGGCTCCTCCGGGATCCGCGCAGGATGCACTTTGAATTCATAACCGGCCTGGGAAAGCAGTTCGCGGCGGCGCGGCGAGGCGGAGGCAAGAACCAGCATATACACAGAATATTGCCCACGTCTTCTCCGAGTTCCTGCTGTGGGTCAGGCTGGGAAGAAGATATGGGCAAGTTTGTAACCAGGTTTCAGTTCTCCGCACTCATCGCCCAAAACCGGATTCGTCGTCGCCATCGTGATCGAGGCCGGCGCCCGGCGTGAAGGAGACGCCGCGCAGCACTTCGCCAAATCCCGCGGTGCGCAAGGTGATGAACGTCTCGCCGGCGGCAGCCGTCCCGCTGGTGTTGGCCAGGTTATCGGTGATCACCACCAGTTTATCCGGGTCCGCGCCCGTATCGCCGCCGCCGCTCGTGGTCGAGGTGATTGCCCAGATCGTCACCGTCCCGTCGTCATTCACCCTGCCCACAATGTTCCGAAGCCCATCCGTCGTCGGTGACCAGGGCTGTCCGGTCACTGAGTTCGTCCCTGTCGGATAGCCGGGAACCGTGTACGGCGCGCCGAGGTCGAGCCCGTTGGTCAAAACATAGGCCATCGTCCACTCTCCGGTGGAAGAGTTGAAAACCCATTTTTGCAGGCCGGCCGTGGTTTGCCCCGCTGCGTGCGTGTAAATATCGTCGGGACCGCTATAGCCGTCGCCCTCATCGGCCACGTAAAGAGTGGTCGCGTTCGCGAACCACAGGCCAAAGGGATAGAGGACGCCGGTCGACGATTTGGCGAGCGTGGTGGAGAAGCCCTTCAGGATGCACATGTTGCTGGGCAGGCCGGTGGTCTCGAGCGTCGATGGATCATAGCTGAGAGGCGCTGTCGGCAACTTGGCGGAAGGCGAGGGCAAACCCACGCCGTTCGGACAGGCCGCGCCCGTGGTGTCGACAAAGTACACCGTGTTCACGCCGTTGCCGCCGCTGCCTTTCGTAAAGTACAACACATTGTTGAAGAGTCTCAGGCCGCGGAAGTTGTCATCTTTGCCGATCTTATCGGCCTTGTCTCCTAAAAGGGTCACGGAAAAGCTGCCCACCGGCGTTGGCTGGCTGGGAGCCTGGTTCGCCTCGGGTTCATGCAACCGGTCGAAGATCTGGGCGCCCGCGCCGAGAATGATGCCGTTGGGCTGGGGGCTGCTGCCGTTGCCCGCGTTTCCGGCGCTGTAAAACACTGGGTTGCCATACGTATTGTTGAGAATGACTGCGCGGCCATTGTTCCCGCTGTAGGCGTTGGTCTCGGTAAAGCTGAAGCGTCCAAAGCGGTCGACGGTGGCGGCGGCCCGGTAGTACGCCCCGGGAACAGGATTGGTGGGATCGATGTCTCCGGGCGTGTTGGCGTTGGAAACGTCGATGGTGTTCACATCCGCCACGTAATCGATGAAGGTCAAATATCTGTCGTCGGTCGACAGATTCAGCGCCCCCTCCGATTTGGAGCTGAAGCTGGTGACCAAATGATCGCTTGAGCCGGTGACGCCACGCATCAGGTTATTGGGAACTTCCAGCGAATCGATCGGCAAACCCCAGGGCGTCATCTGGTCGAGATACAGGCGCGAGGTGATGCCGAAGCTGCCGTCGACGGTGGCGTTATTAAAGACGTACGGGAAAAGCCCGTTGTTGATGGCTGAGACGCAATTGCCGCTCGTACAATTGGGCGGCAGTTGTTCGCCGACGGTCACGTTGCCGGCAACATTGTCATACACGCTGCGGCTCACCACCAGATTCCCGGGATAGAACTGGAATTCTGGCTGGCGGCCGAACTGCTGTGCGGAAACGGTCATGGGGAAGGCGGCTGCCGCCAAACTCGCGGCGACCACGACGCGCGACGGCAAACGGCGCAGGAAATAGCCGCTCAACGCATGGAATTTCATACGAGTCTCCTCCTGAGGCTTTCCATGAGAATTTGACCAGACGGTAAACAACCCCAACGACCATAGCAGTCAAAAATGAACAAACGATGAATGGTCAAAGAAAGGTTGTTTACAACCGCCAGGATTGAAGCCGTCAGCCGGCCTTATCCCGCCAGTTCGTCTTCGCTCGCGGGCCATCGTCCCTATAAACTGAGAGCGGGGCCCGCACAGCAGTTGGGAAGGCCCGGCAAGGATGCGATGCACTTTCACCTTTCGACCGATCAGGTTCTTTGGACGCTGACCTTTGCCGCCTTGCTCGTGTTGCTCGTGGTGCTGCTCGGGCGTGACCGGGCGCGGCGTTTTCCCCTTTTCATGGCCAGCATCGCCGTCGTGACCCTCCGCCTGCTCGTCACCCGCCTCCTTTTCAACCGCATCAAGCCTCTGGTTCTGAGCGAGATTCTCCTCACTCTCGCTGACTTGGGCGTCCTGGCCGCCCTGCTCGTCATTGTGGAAATGGCGCGAACCGCCTTTGCCCAAGCCTCACGGTGGGCCGCGATCGGCGTCACCCTCGCGGCGCTCGCCGTAAGCGGAACAGCGCTGGCCGTCTGGGGTCCGTGGCCTTCCTGGGCCACGCTCAGGGCCTCCTCCACCTTGGCCACGCTGCGCCGCATGCAGATGGCCGCCGAGAAGGGCGACCTGCTCGCCGGCATGCTCGCCATTGAGCTGGCCTTCCTGGTCGTGTTCTTCGGCCGCCGCTTTCACGCCGGCTGGCGCAGCCACGTGCACCGCATCGTTCTGGGCCTCGCCGCAGTGGCCGCGGCGCAACTCGCCGTGCGTGGCGCCTGGCAGGCCATCACGCTCAAAGCCGTCGTGCACAGCCGCGCCCAGTACGACAGCCTCATGACGGTGCGCGACCGCATGTATTCGGCCAACGACATCGTCTATTTATGCGTTCTCATCTGGTGGATCGTTTGTCTGTGGTGCGACGAGCCGGGCGCGAGGGCAGACGGCGCGGAATCGTCCGCTCCACGCATCGCCAAACCGGCCGCTCGAGCTGCAACCTGACCAACCAAAAACTGAAGTTCCGGCCCCTCGGCGCAGCGTCGGTCAAGCCCGCCTGCTTCCAGTCTTCGAGCTAACTTGCAAACTGGACGTGAAAATGCGCGTTTTCAGGACTCCCCTTCTGGCCGCCTATGGTGAGATTGCCCGAGAACCATTCCAGGGTGGTGCTGAGGTCTCCGCCTTCGTATGAGACGCTTAGCGTCGCGCCCGGCGTGCTGGTGACGATTGCGCCCAACAGGTACACCAGATCCATGTTCCAGGCCCGCGTGGAACCGCCGGGAGCAGTGTTGGTCACCCCGGCGAGAGCAAAATCCTGCCATCCAAGATCGGCTACCCTCCCTGTGCTGTGCGAGCTGTGCGGATGCTTCCAGTTGCCTGTTATGTCGAGCAGACCGCCCCAAGGCAGGCTCATAGCGGTAATCCTGAGCCGCATGGGCTCGCCGGGCGTCGTGAAGGTTCTTGGAGTATTTGTAGCCGGATCGGTGGTGTAACCGTTGTGGGGATAGTTCGCAGGCAGGACATCCTGCGCCGATGCGCCGTTTCTGCACGCTATCTGCGCGTTGTAAAAGTCGTTGGCAATCTGCACCAGGGTCTGGTTGGTGGAGTCGGTCCCATAGTAGAGACCCGTGTCGTCATCGAATTCCCCGTGATTGGATTGGCCGGAGAAGTAGAAGGTCCCGCCGCCCGAGCCATCCTGCGAGCCAGAAGCAGGTTGAAGGAGGTCCACCTTTGTCGTAATGTCCGTGCTGTTCTTGGTGTTCGGCGCAGTAAGCAAACAGGCCTTGATCTGCTCCTTGGCCGCGAAGTACAAGGCGCTATTCGTAGGGTCGCAAGGAGGGGTGTAGGTCATCGTTACCTTGCCGTCCATTCCAGTTGTGGCTTTCAATGGGTAATCTTTAGCTCCATAGGTCTGGCCGGGAGGCCCTGCGAGACCTTCCGTGTCCTGCAATTGACCCGTTGGTCGGCTGGTTCGGTCACACATATCCCCGCGGCTGTCGTGCGTATGACCGTCCGGTGCGTGGATGTCGTCATCGCTCGTTCCCCCAATATATGTGCAAATTTCCAAATTGACAGTCTCCATCTTCGAAGGCTGCCCGTTTGAAGTGACCGTGACGGTGAGGGTTGCGCTGGGATCTTGGGTTGGGTCAAGTTGATTTGGGCTTATATCCACCGTGATCTGGTGAGGGTCAAGTGTGTAGCTCCAATGCACCGTTCGCGAGGCGTGGTAGGAATCGTCCCCCTGCGAATTCTGGGTGATGGCCTGACCGCCAGAAACCTGCAGGTTTAAAGTGATCGGCTGCTGGTTGCTGGTGGCGGCAGGTAGACAAAACGAGAGTTGCCCATCGTCCCCACCAACCTGGGGTAAAGGTGCAGGACTTGAGCCGGGGATGTCCGGTGTGCCCAGAGGTCCGAGGGATCCGCCCGTGCTGAGCGCGAGAGACTGGGTAGTGCCGTCCTGCCGCGTCAGCGTGCCGGTCAACTGAATCCCGGTGGTCGCCAGCGTAAGACTGACGGCGTGAGCATTGGGGTCGTAGGTCCCGCCGACCCCATAGTACATGGTTCCGCTGCCTTGGGCTGAAGCGCCGTCGTTGCTCCACCGGGCGCTGAATGTTGCGGTCAGGGTTCCAAATACTGTAGGCAACGTAGGGGGCGGCGGGGGAGGCGGGCCAGCGCTTGTTCCGCCCGAAGAAGACTCGGCGGACGCCTGGGTCAACGCCGCGGGCAGCGGGAGGCCCTCCGGAAGTATCGATATGTCGAGGTCGCCTTGAAGCGTCGACGACCCTCCCAAGGCGCCCACCGAAACATCCGCGGTGACCTTGCCGGTCCAAAAACTGGAGGGTTTGCGCGGTAAATCGGCAGTCGATGGTGCAGGCGGGTTGGTCATCTTGCCGACGCCTCATTCCGGATTTTGGCGAAATGCCGGTTGCAGGGACCGATTTTCGCAATCTGTCGGCTGCTTGTCAACGGGGTGCGGCGCCGGGCAGTATCCTAATTCGGAGTGCGGCGTTATCCCCATGCCGCGCCTACCGCATTACAAAGGCTCATAGACTCTTTGCGGCTCCTGGTGTCAGCATGGGGAAAGCCATGCTGGAGCTCATTCTTACCTACGCCGGGCGCCTGTTCAAAAATCGTGGACGCTCATGATCTGCGCAGCGTGCATTGGACTCGCATATTACGTCGCCGCCACGAACAGGCCCAATGGATTCGTAAAAGCTGCCGTGACGATCGCTCCCATCATCTTAGCTTTGTGGGCTGGCTTTCTAGTATGAGCAGAGACGAAGCGGAACCAGGATCCAGAGTGGCAGCATCAGCGACCCGGACCTTCGACCCCACTGGAAACGTTGCTTTGTACGGCTCACCCACAGAAGCAGCTAAGCTCCAAGTCGACCGCGAGAGATCGCGAGTGTGTCGTCGCCTGCAGGGAAATTACGAATATGCCCACAGAACGCTCGCATGTTTACTATTGGTTAAGTTCCGGGTTGCCGGCCTTACGGCAACGGACGAGCTTTCGCCTTCCCTGGGCTGGCCGGGAGGCGCGCCGATATTTCATCACGCCATTCTCCAGAATCTGGTTTCGGAACGGGAGTTCCATCGCGATGCTTTCAAAGCACCTGTCTTTCGCGCTTTTATTCGCCCTTTTCGCCGGCTTCGCAGAAGCCCAGGAGCCCACGAGTCACCCTATTCACAACTTCTTCTTCTTCCCGAGCCCAGGAGACTTTAACCGCAACATCTTCTATAGGAACAAAATGGAGTTCTCCCTCGAATCTGGCTGGGAGCCCATCAATATCCCCTTCGTCTATAACTTCGCGACCGGCAGCACGTATACCACCTGGCCGCTCCATTACACACTGGAACCCAACATTGCTTCCGCCCGCTGGACCATCGATAACATCGGCTGGCCGAGCATTCTGCGCGGCAGCACCGACTACACCTTCAGCGGGTCCTATGTGGACGTGGCGCGCGGCCCGGAGACGCGCTATTTTGCGTTTCTGTTTGGAATACGCCGTAACTTCATTCGCCCCAACTGGAGGCTGATCCCTTACTTTGACGCCCACGGTGGTGTAGGCAACATCAACGCCAGGGGGCCAGACGGAGTGCGCTACGCCCAGGGGCAGGATCTGACCTTTACGCTGATGAATGGCGGCGGGATACGCTATGACCTCAACCCTCGCTTCAGCGTCGAGGCCGGCGCGAGCTACCAGCACGTCTCCAACCTCTACCTGTCCCAGCCCAAATATTACGATTACGGCATCAACGTCTGGGGCTCGATCGTCGGCTTCAACATTCGCCTGGGCAAAGCCAAGCCCCTGGTTGAGTAGGTGAGAAGTGACTATGGAGGCGCGCGATTCTGCAATGACTCACGAAATCGCCTTTGAAATGTCCGGGGCCAGCGTGCGGTTCGGGGCTGGAGTTACCCGCGAGGTCGGAATGGATCTCGCGGACCTTGGAACGCATCACGCGCTGGTGATCGCTGATCCGCTCCTGACGCGCTTGCGTCCCGTCCAAACGGCGCTCGGATCGCTGGAAGCGAATGGCGTCGCATATGCGCTGTATGACCGCGTGCGGGTCGAGCCGAACGACGAATCCTTTGAGAACGCGATCGAATTCGCCCGGCAGTGCGACTTCGACGCCATTGTCGCCGTCGGCGGCGGTTCCACCATTGACACCGCCAAGGCGGTGAATCTTTACACCACTTATCCGCCCGATGATTTTCTCGATTACGTCAATCCGCCCATCGGCAAAGGCCTGCCGGTCCCCGGTCCTCTCAAGCCATTGATCGCCATTCCCACCACGGCGGGCACAGGCAGCGAGACCACCGGCGTAGCCATCTTCGACTTGACCCGAATGCACGCCAAGACCGGCATCGCCAGCCGCCGGCTCAGGCCCACCCTCGGATTGCTCGATCCCGAGAACACCCGCACCATGCCGGCGCAAGTAGCCGCCGCGACAGGTCTTGACGTTTTGAGTCACGCCATCGAGTCCTACACGGCAATGCCTTACTCTGATCGCCCCTTACCCGATCGCCCTTCGGCGCGACCCGCGTATCAAGGTTCGAATCCCATCAGTGATGTCTGGTCGCTCGAAGCCTTGCGCATGGTCGCGCGATACCTTGTGCGCGCGGTCGAAGATCCTTCCGATGACGAGGCCCGCGCCCAGATGATCCTGGCCTCGGCGTACGCCGGAATCGGGTTTGGCAACTCCGGCGTGCATTTGCCGCACGGAATGTCCTACCCCGTGTCGGGCATGGTGAAAAGCTATTTTGCCCCCGGATATCCCAGCGATCACTCCTTGGTCCCGCACGGATACTCCGTCGTGCTGAACGCTCCAGCCGTGTTTCGTTTCACGGCCAGCGCCCATCCGCATCGGCACATGGAGGCCGCAGAAGCGCTCGGCGCCGACGTATCCGGCGTGGCGCCTGCTGACGCGGGAAAGGTGCTCGCCGACCGCATTACCTGGTTCATCGAGCGATTGAAACTGCCGAATGGACTGCGTGCGCTCGGCTATACCTCGTCCGATATCCCCGCCTTGGTCGAAGGCACTCTGCCGCAACACCGTGTCACCAAGCTCTCGCCTCGCCCGGCCGGAGCTGAGCAACTTGCTCGTCTGTTCGAAGACGCTCTTGTGGCGTTTTGACGATCCTCACGGAAACAACCGCTCACTCCGTTTTGGTCAGCAAGCCCGCATCGAAAAGCCAATCGTAGAGCCTCTCGGGCCATTGAGAAACCGACCTTGAATTTCCCGGTTGGATTCCGAAGCCGTGCCCAATCCCACCATAAATATGCAGCTCTACAGGCACGCCCGCATCCTTCAGCATCTGATACACCTCCGGATACTTCGCCGAAATCGGATCATTGCCTCCGCATAGAAGAAACGTCGGCGGCGTGTCTTTGCGCACCCCCTCAACCAGCGGCTTCCGTCCTCCCAGACCCGTAAACGGCGTTCCGTAGATCAGCGCTTCAAAGGCCGGTTTGGCCGACAGTTGATCGATGCCGTCCACGGGCTTCGTCATCCGGTCATCGAATCGCTGTCCGGCAATTCCAGAAAGAATCGAGCCCGCCGAAAACCCCATGATGCCCACGCGGTTCGGGTCAACTCCCCACTCCGCAGCCCGGCTCTTCACGGTGCGAATGGCGCGCAACATGTCCGCCAGCGCATCGTCCATGGTGTACGTCGAACCCGTATCCTCGGGCAAGCGGTATTTCAACACAAAGGCCGCTATCCCTTGATGGCTCAACCAATCCGCCACGCGATAGCCTTCGTCGGTGATCCACAACTCTCTGAATCCTCCTCCGGGCGCCACAATCACCGCCGCTCCGGTCGCATTCTTTTTCGCCGGCAGAAAGACCGTCAGCGAAGGCGAATGGACCTCGGAAATGATCAGGAGATCCTCGGCATAGGAGCTCGACCCTTTTGTCAACCGGTAAGCCTCTTCCCTGCCCATGTTCCCTTCTGATCCTGCCGCGCCCTCGGGCCAGAGCATAACCGTCGGATGCTCCGCCGGATCCGGCGCAAACTGCTGGGGCGGTGGACCAGGCGTCACCGCGGGTCGAGGAGCGTTCTCTTCGACGGCCGTTCCCGCCGGCCGGACCTGTTGCGCGGATGCTGGCGAATGCACGTTGTAGAGCAGAGTCAGGATTACCAAGAGTCCGCGTGACCGACCGATCGTCATGAGTCATCCTTTTCCCGGCGGGAGAAGCCCCACAATATTACAGGCTCCTATGTAGGTGAAGCTTATTCCACGTCGTCGGAACGAAGTAGGTCCTGAGACCGGCCAGCGCTATGCGGCCTTGATCCGGCTGCGGCGAGAACGATTCCGCCATATCACCGGGCTGGACTGCCAACCATGAGGAGGCTCTGCTGCTCGATGGTGACGCTCACAGTTCGCGACAATGTGAAAAAACGACCGTGCGCTTCAAGGAATTCCGGACCGCTATAGCCCGCGTTCTTTATGGTAAAGGAAAAATGCATAGGCGTCCTGAGCATCGCGGGCATTGGAGAAGTCCAGAAAGATGGACGCTACGCTCGTCTTCAAGTCGACCGCCTTATAGGTGCGCTTGACAGATGCGCGTTGAGGGCTGGTGACACTTTGCGGAAAACCGTTCGCATCCGCCGCCTGAATTCGTACGCTCCATTTCCGATCGTCACCGAAACGCGGCGTCCACACATCCAGGGCGCCAATGTCCTGGTATGGCACGATGGTGATGATTTTCGTGCCCGCCATGCTGCCGTCGCCGCCCGTCCATTCCTGCTCCACCCAGGCGCTCGAACCAATCTCCTGAACCGTCACGTCGATCGTTCCGTCGCTGCCTCCGTTCTCCGAGTGTTTCATCCAGTCTCTGCCGGCGGGCAATTTCACGGTGGGCAGCATAGCTGTCACTTCTGGAATCGCGCTATCTAGCTGGTTGACGCCGGGGGCCAGACGCGCCAACACTTCATCGAGATAGTTATACTTCCCGGGAAACCGCGATAACTCGTCATAAAAACGAGCTGCGCCCTGCATCGAGTTGCGCAACTGTTCGAACGGCTGTTGAACCCGGGGAGGCGGTTCGGCGCCTTCTCCGTTTACGAGGGAGAGATGCAGCTCAACAACCGCCGATTCCAGCCGCTGATTCAGGAGGCCGATTTTCCAAAGCAGCCCATGCGGATCGTCCATTGGTCCTTGTTCCGCCACCGCAATGGGCCCTATCGGATAGGCGAAGGTGAATCTTCCCCACGTGTCCGCTCCGAAAAAACTCACATACGCCCGCTCGAATTGCTGGTAATCGACAAGCTGGCTCATCACGGCTCGGGCTGTTGGTCCCTGGAGCGCTCCCCAGCGCGTGTATTTGAGTCCCGAGCCGGATCGTGAGATGCGCACACTCCAGGGGTAAAGCCAGACCTGCCATTCGGCGTAGTTCGCGCCATCCGGGTTCCCGTTCACCAACTGCAATGAGTTTCCGGTGGACACATAGTAGGAGGTGTAAAAATCTTGCTGTGGCGCGGCGGCTGAAGCCGCCGACTGACCAGACGCCCCGCAACAGGAAAGCGCACACAGCAAAGCCAGGAGATAGAAAAACGCCCTTGGCATTTTTCCTCCTTTCGGCCGAACCAAGTTCTCTCCCCGGCGGGCCCGCCGCCACGACCACATGCGGCAGCGCGCCTTGGCGAAGCATGGTTAGCCGCGCCCTCACCACCGACCCCTGATCCCCGATCCCTGGCCACCGGTCAAATATGGCAGCTCGCCTGTCCGCGCTTTTCCAGGTAGCGCTGATGGTGCTCCTCGGCGCGCCAAAACGTCTGCGCCGGCTCGACCTTGGTCACAATCCGCTTCCGCCTATACCGGCCTTCCGCCGTCAGCGCCTCGATCTTCGCCTGCGCCGCACGCTCCTGCTCCGGCGAGTGGAAGAAGATCACCGACCGATATTGGGAGCCCCAATCCGGCCCCTGCCGATTCAGCGTCGTCGGGTCATGCAGCTCAAAGAATGCGTCGAGCAGCCGCCCATACGAAACCTTCTCCGGATCGAACTCTAGTTCCACCACCTCGGCGTGGCCGGTCTGGTCGGTGCACACATCCCGGTAGCTGGGGCTATCCAGCGTGCCGCCTTCGTAGCCCACCGCCGTCGCCGTCACCCCCGGAATCGCCGCTAACGCCGCCTCGACGCCCCAAAAGCATCCCGCCCCAAAAGTCGCCTTTTCTCTGCTCATGGCCATTCAGATGCTACCAGGGAGAACTCGTCGCACGCCAGCTTAATCAATATCCGGTAGTGTCTCGGATTGAATCTCGGGCCGGTAGCGCCGTATTCGGCTGCCCTGCACTTCGTCCACTACAACCTCGCCAAAGCCCACATGACGCTGAAGACCACTCCCGCCAAGGACATTGGACTCAGCGACCACGTTTGGATTTATGAGGAAATTGCTGCGCCGGCGTAAACTTCTCTTCTCGTTTTTCGGTCTCACTGTCGGACGCATCTCGACAATTTCGGAGGTCTACGCTGGATTCCCGGCCAACAGGCCAATTTCTACACCGTGCGAATCGGGATGGAACCTTCGATTCCGTCTGCCGGGAGTGCTTCGTCACTGTAGCCAACGAAAACCGCGAAGTTGATCTGGCAGCAGCTGAAAACGATCACCGCTGCGATCCTTGGATGCTACGGCGATACCAGCCTAGGGAGCAGAGAAATTCAAATTGAAACACCACTCAATATCGTCCCGCTGCGCGCCCGCCCCTCCCGTGCGCCGAGCGAGGCCGCAGCCCGCCCGATCCGCAAATCTTTCCGGTTCCATTCCCATCCTCCACCCGGCAGCCTCCTTAACCCTCAGCCCCGCTCCACCGCGCACGCGCAGACCTGCTTTTCGCGCCGCCCGGCCACGGCTCTTTTCCACAAACGCGGGAAATCGATTTACCCTTTGTTGTACCCAAATGTACTTTCCCCTTGACATTGCATATCTCAATTCTCTAAAGTTTGACTCCGTTCTGGAATTTCATTTACTGAAACATGACTATCCTGATTCGCTTAGACCATTTATGGGCGGTTGCCCGCGTTGCAAGTCCTTGATGAATGAGATTCTGCAGGAAAATTAAGTATCGCATGAAGCGGTTGGGGAAATCCTTGTGAACGCCGCCTGCCCGGGCGCATTTCCCGGCGGCGCACCCCAAAATCCGCATGGTTCCCCCGGAATGACGTTGTCGGTGAAACCACTGGCCCCGTTCCTCAGCGCAGAACTGCGGGCGTCGGCCGCAATCGATTCGAAAATGCTGCCCTTGGCAGCGGAGGTCACTATGTCAAACGATCGCATCCCACTTAGCCCATCCCAACTGCGTCGCCTCGGAACCCTCGCCCCGCTCGCACGGCGCTGCGCCCCCCTCGCTTGCTGCGTGATTGCGCTCTTTCTCCTTCTTGCATCCACTCCCAGCCTCCCCGCGCAACTCGCCACCGGCGCCATCTCCGGCCACGTCAGTGACGCGACCGGCGCCGTGATCCCACAGGCGGGCGTCCTGCTCACCAACGAGGCCACCGGCGCAGAGCGCTCCACCGTCACCACCGGCTCCGGCGACTTCACCTTTCCTGACGTCCCGCCGGCTGTCTATAGCATCGAAGCCACGCATTCCGGCTTCAACGCCGCCGTGGCTCGTCACGTGGAACTCCAAGTGCAACAATCGTTGACCCAGAATTTCACGCTCCAGGTGGGCCAGGCCACACAAACGGTGACCGTCGAAGCCATGGGCGCCCTGTTGCAGACGGAAAACCCCTCCCTCGGCACCGTGGTTCCAACTCAGACCCTCGCCGAGATGCCGGTGAACACGAGAAACTACCTGAACCTGGTCGCGGTCTCGGCGAACACGAACACCCTCTCACCGTCTGAGGGCCAGGCCGAATCGCGGGAGGGCGGCTATCGCTCGGAGGAGTCGATCTCCGTGGGCGGCTCGCGCATCATGTTCGACCACTACACGCTCGACGGCATCGAAAACACCGACGTGGACTTCAACAGCTTTGTAGTCCAGCCCTCCATCGACGCCATTCAGGAAATGAAGGTGCAAACCGGCGTCTACCCAGCCGAATACGGCTACAACGGAACTCAGGTCAACGTGGTCACCAAGAGCGGTGGCAACAGCTATCATGGAACGGCGTTCGAGTTCCTGCGCAACAACTACGCCGACGCACTAGGGTACGACTACAGTTCCACCCCTCTCCCTTCTGTGCTCCCCTTCAAATATAACGATTACGGATTCGTCATCGACGGGCCCATGTCGATTCCCCACCTCTTCAACGGCAAAAACCACCTCTTCTTCATGGCCGAAGACGAATGGTATTCCCAGGTTGAGGACCTCGCGGAATTCGCGACCTTGCCCACCGCGGCCGTCTTGGGCGGCAATTTCAGCAATTTCACCTATACCGCCGGCGGTTCCGTCATCCCCATCTACGATCCCGCCACCGGCAACCCCGCAACCGGCCAGGGCAGAACGCAGTTCCCGGGCAATGTGATTCCCCCCGACCGCATCAATCCGGAAGCGTCCCTGATCCTCAGCCAGTTCTACCACGCGGCTACCTCGTCGGCGTTCTCCGACAATTACGCATTCCCCGGATACGCCAACGACAGCCACGACGGCTTTTCCCTGCGCTCCGATTACTACCAGTCGCCCAAGGTGCAGTGGAGCTTCCGCTTCAGCGATGGCGCTGAAACCAACGACAGCACGAACGGCGGCTCCGACTTCCCGGCGGCGGGTGGCCAAGCCGGCGCCGGCATCACCACCAACTACTACCAGTACATGGGCTCCAATACCTGGACCATCTCGCCCACGGTCGTCAACGTGTTCACGGTTGGCTACACCCATTTCTCCAACAACCTCGGCACCATCTCGGCAGGCAAGATTGACGAGGTGGCCGAGATCAATTCCGGCATCCCCAACCTCCAACCCGGAGCCAGCGTAACCTGGGGCATCCCCAATTTCTCCTTCAGCCCGGACCCCTATACGGGAATTGGCGACAGCTCCGATGGTCCGTTTGATACCAGCAGCCTCTACAAGAACGTCAACGATAACATTACCTGGGTGCATGGCAAGCACTCCGTCGACCTCGGTTTCCAGTTCCTCCAGCAGACCTTTGCCGAGTACGGCAACCAGGAAGAGCGCGGCAACTTTGGCTTCCAAGCCAACGCCACTGAGGAGATCGCCTCCAATGGGACCCCGGTTGCCGACACCGGCTCCGGCTTTGCCGATTTCCTGCTCGGCGAAATTTACACCTCGGTCTACGCGGTGTCGGTGGCGCAGGCCAATTACGAGCGCAATGTCGAAGCCGCCTACTTCGACGACAACATCAAGCTCACCCCCAAGCTCACCATTTCCGCCGGCCTGCGCTATGAGCTCACCCCCCCCTGGTACAGCACCCTGGGCCAGGAGTTCGTCGTCAATTTGCAATCCAACAACTCGCCCATATCCCCCAGCTACTGGAATCCGACGGCGTTCGCGCCGGGCGAGACGACCCCGGGCGCCTCGACGCAGCCTGAGAACAACTGGCCCGTCTTTACGCGCGAGGGCAACTGCAACGATGCCTATCAGGGGCTGAACGTCCTCTGGGTCGAGGGCAGCACCAATGACTCTGCCGCTCCCCTCACCCCCGTCTCTCCAGCCCCGACTTGCGCCAACGGCACTTTCCCCAATCAACTCATGGCCACCGATTACCTCACCTGGGCCCCGCGCCTGGGCTTTTCCTTCGCGCCCACCAGCACCTGGGTCGTCCGCGCCGGCTACGGCATTTTTTACGACCAGGACATCGCCAACGCCCGCTTCGACCAGGCGCGCAACTTGGCCGGGCGCATCACCACTACTTCGGGCGCCGGGTTGCCGGGCGTGGCCACCATCACCTTTGCCAACGCCGTCGGCCCCACCGCCGGCCCCGGCGTCATCGCCCCCATTACGCCGCCTTACTCCTATGCCGATCAGTACGCTCACCGCACCGAAAACAACCAGAACTGGATGGTCGACGTACAGAAGCAGCTCGGCACCAACTGGCAGTTCCAGATGGGATATCTGGGCAGCCTCACCCACAACCTCTACGGCTTCCGCAACGCCAATTACTCCATTCCCTACGGTTACCTGGGCACCGGTGCAGCGACTTCCATTCAGGCTCGTACGCCCTACCCCAACAATGGCGTGATTCAGTTGGTGCATGACGTCGGCATGGGCCGTTACAACGCCTTCACCTTCCAGGTGAATAAGCGCTTCAACAACGGCTTCAACCTCATCAGCTCCTACACCTACGCGAAATCGCTCGACGACACCAGCGGCATCCGCACCCAGCAATCGGAGCTCTTCCCGCAGAACGACACCTGCATCCCCTGCGAATACGGGGCTTCGGACTTCGATGTCCGCCATCGCGTGGTGGCTTCGCTCATTTACGACCTGCCCATCGGTCCAGGCAGGATGTGGAATCCTTCATCGAAGGCCCTGAATGCGGTGATCGGCGGCTGGGAATACGCCACCCTCGCCCAACTCCAGACCGGCTCACCCTTTAGCGTCGGGGTCCCGAACAACAATGCCGACACCAATACCATTTCTGGCGGCACAGACGCGACCCGGGCCAATACCGTCCCCGGCGTCGGCTTTTTCGTCTCCAACAAGATGGCCGGAACTGAGCCGGGACACGCATGGCTGAATTCCGCGGCCTTCACGCAACCGGCTCCAGGTTTCCTCGGAGACGGGAGCCGCAACATGGTCTACGGCCCGGGCATCGAAAACTTCGATATGTCCCTCGACAAGAATTTCACCATGCCCTACAACGAACACCATCAGCTGCAACTCCGCTTTGACGCCTTCAACGCCTTCAACCACACCGATTTCGGGTTGAGCACCCAATATGTAGGCACAGGGACCTTCGGCCAAATCACCGGTACGAACGGGGCCACATCCCAACGGGAACTGCAACTCGGCGCCCGGTACACCTTCTAGACCGCGGGACGAATTGCCAACCTCAGGAGCGGGGGCCTTCGAGCCCCCGCTTTTCTCTGCTGGAAAAACGCCGTGCTGGGAGCCCCATCCTCAGGACGCTTTTGTTTGGTCGTCAGGGTGGGATATCACCCGCGGCGAATTGTCAAAAACACAAACTGTCTCACTCCAGGGTTCATTCCAGCAGTTGTCAAGCCCTGGCTTTCGCCAAGCTCCGATAACTACATCAATTTAATACACTTACGCCAACCGGTACCGTTGCCGGATATTTTCTACAATCCGCTATGCTTTTCTTAGGGCCCAGAGCTCAACACCGAGCCGTCGCGAACTCTCTCTGGGCGGAAGAAGAATCAATGGAGCGCTTTGAAACCCTGGCAGAAGCCACGCCAACCCGATTGATCGTCGGTAAGCCCTTTGTTTGCCTATATCTGCAGATAAGTGCTCTATTTTCCTATATTTACCTCGATTTCCCTCCCGTAACCCGCTGAAAACAGCATATTTGCTTACAGAAAGGGGGGAGGGGGGTAGAGGCATAGGCGCTAAGATAACGATTGACACTGACTCGGAGTAGGCGTAGGGTCGGTGCATGCCTGAGATGGAAGATTGGCAGGTGCTGCTGGGCCTTTTTCCGGCCGGCTGGGAACAGGAAGGACGCAGCAGCGGGGCCATAAGGCGTTTGCGGGGTTTTGCTTCCGTTGAAGCCTTGCTGCGCACGCTGTTGTTGCA
>JASHOC010000275.1 GCA_030041305.1 Acidobacteriaceae bacterium | reverse complement strand
GAAAGCACAACCAGTAGTGGTTACTGTACTAAGGGAGCTACCCCACTTTATGCATTACTTATTCGATATTATCAAGCAAGATAACACTACTTACATGGGTACACATTCCCGATCAAGATATACCTGCAATCGCGCCAACGTGCTCAGCGCGAGCTACTTACCCTCATTTCTGTACGAATTTGAACAGGGAACTTCGGTTTAAACAGACCGCGGCAGCGTAAAGACCTTTCCTGATAAGAAGGAAGAAAAAAATCAGGATCACGCGATGCGCAGGCTGCCAGGTCCCGCAGGTGACCGGCCGGGCGACGGAGGCGACTCCCGAGGCTCTCTCCGCATTGTTTCGGGACTGGCGGCGAACACGAACTCAATCTTCTGTGACGGCCTCAAGTAGCCAGAGACAGCCAATGGATGTCCGGTTCTGCGAAAGCAGGAACCATCCGCCGAAAGGCATCACTGCGCAACGAAGATCCTCAAACCAGGCCGGTTCAGATCGAGCGGCCATCATGATGCCGGGCGAGCGCGCCATCAGGCCTCGTTTTTTCTCTTGACAAGACGACTTCATGGACGCCGGTCAACCGCCCAGGGTCCAATTCGGATTTCGATAACCTGCCCGGTCTTTACCCCATGGTTAAATGACTTAGGCCTGTGCTGCTGCCAGACAAAATCGATCTCTACGGGTGCTCCTACGCGGTAGAGTCCAACTTGCTTGGCGGATTGCACCATTCGCGTCCAACTACTCTCTTCGCCAAGAATACTGAACATTTTGAATTCGCGCCAATCACCCGAGCTACCCATGTAGACTTCTGTGATTCTGCCTTTGAGCTTGCCTTGACGCAGTTTGCTCGAATCTAGAATCGTTTGAACAGGAGCCAATTGAGCATGCGTGTAACGCCAGGATTCATATTTGTAGCCGGCTGGGCAGCTCTCGGATTTTCACAGGTTGCTCCGCGAAAGAGCGATTGGCCCGAATATGGCCGCGACCCGGGAGGTTCCCGCTACTCCCCATTGACGCAGATTAATATAACGAATGTCGATCATCTCGGTCGCGCCTGGACCTATCACACCGGAGAAAGCGGCCGATCGTTTGAAGTGACACCAATTCTAGTCAATAACGTTTTGTACTTTTCGACGCAGAAGCAGAACGTGGTGGCTCTCAATCCGGAGACCGGTGTGGAGATATGGAAGTACGATATCAAGGCCAGGACGGCACTGCGGGAGAGTCGTGGAGTAGCTTATTGGCCGGGCGACAAGCGGATTCCCGCGCGAATATTGTTCGGAACCGGAGATGGCCGGCTAATAGCACTTAACGCGAAGACCGGCGAACTCATCACCAGCTTTGGCGCCAACGGCTACGTGGATTTACGCGTTGGAGTGGCCGAGAAATTTCCCAAGGCAAGCTACGGAATCAGTTCGCCGCCCACCATCTTTCGCGACGTCGTCATCGTTGGACCGACAACCCAGGAAGGACCGAGCCTAGGGCCAAGCGGGGACCCGCGAGGCTATGACGTGCGAACCGGGAAGCTTTTGTGGACCTTTCATACCGTGCCGCGGCCAGGCGAGCCTGGTAATGAGACCTGGGGACCCGGCGGATGGGTAGATCGCTCCGGTCCGAGCCAGTGGGGACCGAGTACCCTGGACACCAAGCTCGGCCTCATCTATATGCCCATCGGCAATCCGGCGGATAGCTTTTACGGCGGCGATCGGCCTGGGGACAATCTCTACTCCGCCAGCATCATCGCTCTCGACGCCCTCACCGGCAAGCTACGCTGGGCCCGTCAAATTGTTCATCATGATATCTGGGACTACGATATGAGCGCTCCGCCGGCGCTTATCGAGGTTAAACGTCAAGGCAAGACGATTCCTGCTCTCGCGCAGACTACCAAGCAGGGGCTGCTTTTCATTCTGGATCGAAGAACCGGTGAGGCCATTTTCGGAATTGAAGAGCGTCCGGTTCCCAAAGGCGATGTACCGGGCGAATGGTATTCGCCGACAGAGCCGTTCCCGGTGAAGCCTGCTCCACTCGCTCCGATGAGTTTGAATGCTAATCAACTCAGCAAGCGTTCGGCACAGGCGGAGAAGTTCTGCAGTGACTGGTTCGCCACGCTGCACAATAACGGTCCCTTCACACCTTTCGGAACGACGCCAACTCTGTTGGTCCCCGGCAGCATGGGTGGTGGGGACTGGGGCGGTGTGTCGTTTAACCCTAACCTCGGCCTAATCTTTGCGAACACGAATAGTTTAGCCGGCGTGGGTCGAATGATCCCATGGACTGACGGCGTACTCCCCTATCGCAACGATGGCGGCTACACACGATTTATCGATCAACAGGGTTATCCCTGCAACGCTCCGCCCTGGGCTCGCCTATCCGCAATTAATGCGAATACTGGCGAGATCGTATGGCAGTCGGTGCTGGGCAGCTACGACGAACTGGAGGCCCAGGGACTGAAGAACATGGGCGCCACCGCCATGGGCGGTCCGATCGCCACCGCCGGAAACCTGGTGTTTATCGCAGCGACGACCGACTCCAAGTTTCGCGCCTACGATTCGCGCAACGGCAAGGAGCTCTGGGTCACAAAATTGGATGCGGCCGGCACCGCTGTCCCGATGACCTATATGGGCAGCGACGGTAAGCAATATGTCGTTATAGCCGCGGGCGGTACGAACCGATTCGGGATGATCGCCGGCACCGCGGGTCACATCGCGGACACTCTCATCGCGTTCGCGCTCTCAGACAAAGCAAGGAGCGCATCCGTTATCCTTTCGTCTCAAACGGCTACAACTCCAAGCGCCTGGTCCGTGCCTGCTTCTCAGCCTACGGCCGGCTCGACTGGCTCAACTGCCCCCTCGCCGGCAAAGGCTGCCCCCTCGCCGGCCGATGCTTCCTCCTCTCTGCCGGATGGCGATGGCAAGGCCGTTGTTCTCGCTACGTGCACAAAATGCCATGGAACCAGCATCTTCACTTCAATTCGGTTGAACCGTCAAGGCTGGGAAGATGAGGTCGAGTCGATGCGGAACAACAAAGGTGCCACCGGCACAGATGACGACTTCAATAAGGTGATCGACTATTTGTCCCGGACGTTTCCAAGGCAGTAGCCGGAAAAAGGCTCGAAATCCAAGCGATTTCCTGCAGTACGAATGATGACTGCACTGTCCCGTGAGAATTGTCGGCAACGACTACTTTTGAAACGGATGGCGAAGCCTCGGCAAAACTGGCACTCAAACGAGAGAGAAATTGGGTTATCTTCATTTCTCGAGGCGGCGAGAAGGCTAGCCGTAACTTTCAGTTGGATCGCCACAAGTATCCAGCCGGCCGCAGGCTGAGTGCGGACGCATAGAGGAACCATGGTCCAAGAAAGCCAAAGCGCGCCGATGCCGGTCTTTCGACAGATCGATGTTTTCCCTTTGATTTGGGCATAGGCCCTGCGCGAATCACTTGAGCAACTCTATTGTTAGTTGAATTGTGTGGAACTCACATAACGTCGCAACTGCATGAATCATCGATTCTACGCGCTCGCCAGTGCGGCCAGCCTGAGCACATTCGTCGCGTTCTCGAGCGAGCGGACGAACTCCACGATCTGACTGCATTTCTCCTGCGGCCATTCCGCGTACTCGGCGCAGAGCCGGAATTTCTCCGCCACTTCGTCGTAGCTCATCGGATTCGCCGGACTGCCCTTGCCGAAATCGGCGCGCCCCCGGATTACCCGCCCGTTCTTAAGATGAATCCGGATGATGGTGGTCATTTTGTCGTATCCCGCGGCTTCTGCCTCCGCATCGATGTGGAAGTTTACGCGCTGGAGCATCGCCTGCAGATCGGGCTCGTTGACTGCCGCATTGGTGAACTCCGCCAGACCCGCTCTTCTGTGCACCAGCAGCACGGCCATGCAGTATTCCATGCTGAATTTCCCTTCTAGCCCGGTGGTAGGATGATGACGCATCAGCGCGTTGACGTTATTGTGGTTCGCGCCCACGTCGACGGTGTCCACATCCTCCGGCCTGACGTCATTGGCGCGGATCAGCTCGAGCATCTCGGTCATACCGGGATGAGTCAGAGAGCCCGAGGGGAATGGTTTGATCGAGACGCCGGGACTGGAGAATGTCCATGGGTTGCCGAGCTTGTTCATGTAGGCATCGGGATTGTAGCTGCCGCCGTAAGCATGGAAAAAGCCTCGTTCCGCCTCGAGAATCGCATCCGCCGCGGTCCAGCCGAGCTGCGCGAGGTCTACTGCCATGACGCCGCTTTGCGCGGCATGGCCGGCCGTGAACGGCTTGGTCATAGTTCCGAAATTCTCGCGCAGGCCAGCCGAGTGAGCAGCCGCAATGCTCATGGCGCGCCTGAACTGCTCTGCGGTCAGTCCGCGGACTTTGGCGAGCGCCGCGGTGCTGCCGAAGACGCCGCAGATGCCGGTGGTGTGAAAGCCATCCTCGTAGGAGCGCGGCGAGATAGCTTCCGCCAGTTTTGTTTCCACCTCGATGCCAATATGGTAGGCGAGCATCCAATCTTTGCCCGTGATTGGGCCCATGACTGGTGCGGTTTCGGAGTCCGCAAGGAGGGGCGGAAGAACGGAAACGGTGGGATGCGTCAGCAGCCCGTAGACGCGATCTTTCTCGACGGCCAATTGGGTGTCGTCAAAGTCGTCGGCGTGAATGGCGATGCCGTTTGCCAATGCGGCGAAACGAACCGGGTAGCGTTTTGCCGTGCCGAGAACCGCGGCATCCGGCCTGTTGCAACCAAGCGAATCGAGATACTGATGAACCAGCGGCGCCGATTCGGCGCGCGAACCGGCCAGCGCCAGGCCGATGCCATCGAGGATCGATTTTTTTCCCAACTCGATGACCTCGGAAGGCAGGTCCGGATAACGGGTCTTCACCACGAAATCCGCGGTGTAGGCCGTAAGCCCCTGCACGAGGGGAAAGGCGGCGGTAAGCGGGCGCGGCGGCGCCGACGCTGCGCCTGGCAGGAGAAGCGATGCGCTCGCGGCCCCCGGTCCGGCAGACTTCTTCAGGAATTCACTTCGGATCATGATTGCTTGGTCCTTTCCGCGGAGTCAGCGCGATCGGTCATGGTCAATTCGCGCCTGCGCCAGTATAGTGGCGGCTGAAAATCGGCGGCAACCACGGTGCAATCTCGTTATATCCGGAAGACAGCCTCTTCGGCCACGGGCTCCGGCTCCGGATCCACGGCAGTGGGAACAACGCAAAGGCCGATCTCGGTGGACGCGCTCCGGGAAGTTGTGTTCTCACTTCAACGGATTCTGCGGAATACGGCCGCACGCCCGGAGGACAGTTCACTTTTGTGACGCGGTCAGGAACCAACCAGCTTCATGGAGGCATATATGAATACGTGCGGGACCATATCTATGACGCCGCCGAACGGTTTTCGACGTCTGACCTTTTCACCTATGGCTACGCTGGGTTTGGGGCGACTCTCGGTGGGCCGATTGTTCTCCCTCACCTGTACAATGGCCGCGAGAAGAGCTTCTTCTTTCTGTCGTACGAGGGTCTCACCCTCGACCAGCCCTCTCCATCGCATGACCGACCGAGGGCGATGAGCGGACGCTTACCAGCCAGCTCGCACCGGGAACTGATCAACAGCTCTCGAAACTGTGACGATCGTCACCGCCTGCGCAGACATTGGCAGGTTCGCGGTGAAATAGGACACAGATTCCATTCACATTCAACGTCAATCGGTGATCGAAATCACAGACGCGCCCGCACTCGTGCGGCGAAAGTTACGAGTGTATTCGCATTGAACCTGATTCGACGGAGAATTTGAATCCATGAATAGCACCCGGTTGATAAGACAGTTGGCCTGTTGCAACATGGCGCTGCTGGCTATCGCCGTCTTGTTGTGCGCCTCGCTCTCAGGGTTTGCGCAGGGTGGCAACGGGCAGGGCGGCAGCAATCAGGGCGCGCAGTTGTATGAGTCGAATTGCGCGGTCTGCCACGGCGGCGACGGGAGCGGCGGCAAATCCGAATCCATTATCACGCCGAACTTCGTCACCATGTCAGATGCCGACCTAGCCAAATCCCTGCACGACGGTACCTCTGCGGGCATGCCTCCGTACGCGGGCCTTGGCGATGCGAACATTGCGGCCCTGGTGCGCTACGTGCGCAAACTGCAGGGGCAGAGCGACACCACCGCCACGGCGCCAGTGACAGGAGACGCGGCCGCCGGACGCGCCCTCTACTTTGGCAAGGCGCAGTGCTCGAGTTGCCATATGGTGCAGGGCGACGGTGGATTTATGGCCGCCGACCTGACGGCCTATGGCCGGAGCCATGCGGCAGATGCGATCAAGCAGGCGATTGTGACGCCGGATTCTCCACTGGAGCCGGCTTCGCGCGTGGTCGAGGTGCAAACAAAGGACGGGACCAAGCTAACCGGCGTGATACGCCACGAGAACAACTTCAATATGGACCTGCAGACTGAGGACGGCCGTTATCACTTTTTGGTGCGCGGCGATCTCGCGGATTTGCACTACACCGACCATTCGCTCATGCCGCATGACTACGGCACGAGGCTTACGCCTGCGGAACTGGACAACATTGTGAGCTTTTTGATTGCTGCTGGAAATGCCACTCCGGCAGAGCCGGTGGCTCCGCGCCGCCACGGCTTCGGATTTGATGACTAGAGCCTGTTATTAACTTTGCGCCCGTAAATCCAATGGAATCAGCATGGAATTTTTGAAGGTACAACAAGACAAATGGAAATCGTAGGCGCAGCCGGAACCGAGCATCCCCAGAATCCGCGTTTTGCTGGGATTTTCGGCATTTTGCTCGCTTGCGGCACCCTTCAAAGTTAATAACAGGCTCTAGGAGTCTGTCGGAAATAGATTTCTGATCGTTTAGAATCAACAACTTACGAATTCTACAGATTTTCGTATATCGTTGATTCTAAATCAGTTATGAAATCAAAAAGTTCAATCTCCGACACACTCCTAGAAGCGGCCTCAGAAACAGGTTTCACAGACTCGCGAAACGCTTGGAACCCGCTTTATTGGTGGGTTTCTATACTTCGACAATCGGCAGCACGGGCATTTATGAGGCCGACTGCAGGAATTCTGGACCAAGGCAGGAGAAGGAAGTGGCGAGAATGAGATTCGACAAGATGTTGATCGGGATTGCAGCGAGCTGCCTGCTGCTGGCAATGCAGACGGGCAATGTGTACGGACAGGAGGCGGCGAAGGCCGGCGCGCCATCCCCGAAGTGCGCTTCGCCGGCGGCGAGAACGAGTGCTGCATCGGACTGCGACGGTATCGGCGTGGTTGACGTGAAGCAAAGCGACCTGTTGCAGACTCCCGTGAAGGACGACTGGGTTGGCTATAACGGCGACTACACCGGACGGCGCTACAGCGCCCTGACCCAGGTTACTCCTGAGAACGTGAGCCAACTAACCGTAAAGTGGGTCTTCCATACCCAGGAACCAGGGGTGCTTGAAGGGACTCCTATCGTTGTTGCAGGGGTGATGCTCATGCCCGCCGGGAACGACCTTTATGCGATCGACGCGGTGACCGGCAAGCAGCTTTGGCATCATTCAAGGGCGGTCACGGAGGGACTGGTCGACGATGCCTCAATGCATAAAAACAAGGGTGTGGCCGTTCTGGGCCACCGCATTTACATGGAAACGGACAACGATCATCTGCTGTGCCTCGATGCCCGGAGTGGGAATCTCATCTGGGATGTGGTATTTGCCACCGGCAACAGAAACTACGGCGCCACCGGTGAACTGTTGATTGTGAAGGACAAGGTGATCATAGGCGATTCGGGCGGCGACGACGGCGTGCGCGGCTTTGTGGCGGCCTATGATACGCAGACGGGCAAGGAGGCATGGCGGTTCTGGACCATCCCCGGTCCGGGCGAGTTCGGCAACGACAGCTGGCCGGGCGATATGTGGCAGCACGGCGGCGGGTCGCCTTGGATTGCGGGAACGTATGATCCGGAGCTCAACCTGACGTACTGGGGAACGGGCAATCCTTCGCCAGACTACGAAGGCAGCCTGCGGCCCGGTGACGACCTCTACACCAACTGCCTGCTGGCGCTCGACCCCGATACCGGCAAGCTTAAATGGTATTACCAGTTCGTTCCGCACGATCTCTGGGACTACGATGCCGCCTTGACGCCGGTGCTGGTGGATGCCAAATTCAAGGGCCAGCCGCGCAGGCTGGTTGTTATGGCGCAGAAAGACGGCTTTCTCTACCTACTCGACCGGACGAACGGAAAGTTTCTCTTCGCAAAGAAGATCAACGAGTCGGTGAACTGGGCCAAGGGCATCGACGACAATGGCCGGCCGATCTTAAACAATCTCGTTCCGGATGAAAGGGGCGTTAGGGTTTGCCCCACCGCCAGCGGAGGGGCCAACTGGCCCTCGCCCACCTACAACCCGAACACTCATCTGTTCTACTTCCGCGCGATGGACGATTGCGCTATTTTCACGGCCAAGCCCGAGCCCTTCCAGGAGGGACAAATGTGGTACGCGACCGGAGAACGGAGACCGCCGGGCGTGACCCAAAAGGCAGCCATCGTCGCTTTCGATATGGATACGCTTGATTACAAGTGGCGCGATTCCCTGATCGGCGGCGCCTGGTCGTGGGCTGGCGTCATGTCAACGGCTACAGGATTGCTTGCATACGGAGATGATGACGGGAACTTTGTAATGGTCGATGCAAAAACGGACAAGCCTCTGTGGCACTTCAGCATGGGGCAGCAAATCTATGCATCTCCCATGAGTTATGCAGTCGATGGGAAGCAATACTTCGCGATTGGCTGTGGAAACGGCGAAGTATTTGTTTTTGGGCTTCCGTAGCAAGAGCGACATCAAATTCTGTTTGCGAAAGCGAGCAAGCCTTAGAGGAGGGGCACGTGGCGGCTAGCTTACAAAATCAGGGGAACAGACCACCCGGTACGCATCAAGATCTCACCGATCCCAAGACATGGATTCTTCGCCTGGAGCGGCCCGAAAGAATTCCCGGTTTGAGGATCGATGATGTGGTGGCCGGCTTGGAATTGAAATCAGGTGACGTGGTCGCCGACATCGGGAGCGGTGTCGGCGCCTTTGCCATACCGTTTGCGAAGGCTGTCGCGCCGTCCGGGAAAGTTCTGGCCGTCGATATATGGCCGGTTCTGCTGGATTACGTCGACGAAAAGGCAAAGCTGGAAAACGTGACCAATCTCCAAACAGTTCTTGTGGCGCCGGGCGATCCCCAACTACCGAAGAATTGCCTCGATGTCGCGTTTTTTCATAATGTCTTTCATAACATGAATGACCGTCAGGCATATCTGGAAGCGCTGGTCTCTTCTGTCAAGCCTGGCGGACGCGTGGCCATTGTCGAACAGGAATTCGACGATCCGATCGCAAAGCAATGGGATCTTCCCGAAGACAGAATCACCAAAGATCAGGTGAAAACCTGGATGGCCAATGTGGGATTTCATCTCGTCGGAGATTTCGATATCTTCCAAGGTGAAAACAATCCTAAGGGCGCGGGGATGCCGGAGAGATGGTTCAAGGTCTACTCGCGGATTCCCGCGTCCCGTCTCTGCGTCATTCACTGACCTTGAAGCGAAATACAAATGTCCGTTCAAAGGAGGATCGGCCCGAGATCACAAGCTGACCACCGGCGAGCGAAGGGGTGTCACCGGCCCGCGCATTGTCTGCATCGTCATTGAGGCCGGGGATGGGGTGGAAGTCGATGCGGACCATTGAATGGGCTGGGTCAATGGACATATCGGAAATCATCGAAAGCCAGAAGCTGACGCCCTTCGTTGTCAGACTGGTCCTCGTCTCTACGCTCGTGACGTTTTTCGATGGCTTTGACATGAATGTGATCTCGCTGGTGGCCCCCGAGGTGTCGGCGGCGCTGCACCTCGACAAATTGATGATGGGGAATGTGTTCAGCGCGGGCCTGGCGGGCACGATGGTGGGCGCGTTTCTCTTCGGTTATCTTGGCGATCGAATCGGGCGGCGTCCTTCCATCATTCTTGCCACCATATCCTTTGGCGTTCTCACCCTCGCGTTGGCCTCGGCCGGCAGCTATCGGGAAATGGTGGCCCTGCGCTTCATTCAAGGCATCGGGATTGGCGGCCTGCTTCCGCTCGCCTGGGCCTTGAATATCGACTACGTGCCGCGCGGCTACCAGTCCACGGTCGTCACCCTGCTCATGCTGGGCTACGGGTTCGGTGACAGTTTTGCCGGGCCGCTCTCGATTTGGTTCGCTCCCTTCGGCTGGCAATCGGTCTTCATTTTTGGCGGCTGTGCGGCACTGGCGATCAGTGCGCTGCTCATTTTCCTTCTGCCTGAATCGATTAGGTTTCTCGCCAACAAACGCAAACGTCCGGATCTGATTGCTAGATTCGCACAGAGTCTGGCGTCGGGCCGGAGAATCGAGGCGTCAGATCGATTTGTCGTCTCGGATGAACTCGGCAGTAGCGAGCAGAGGTTCAGGGTTTCGGCGCTCTTTCGAGGCGAATTGCGCTGGATCACGCCGTTGCTGTGGACCGTCTACATTGCTGGTTCGACCGCGATCTTCTTGAGGGTCTCCTGGGGGCCGACCATCCTCCAGGCGATGGGGTTCAGCCGGGCTACGGCCGCATATGTAACTTCGATCAGCTCGCTCGGCGGCGCGCTCGGCGGACTACTGCTGATGCGCTTTACCGATACGCGCGGCGCGATCAGCATCGCCATTTATCCTGTGCTGACGGCGCCGTTGCTCCTCATCATGGGGCTGGCCAAAATCGGCGGAACGCCGTTTCTGGTCGTCTATTTCTTCCTCACGATGCTCATCGTGGGTACCCACTTCGGCCTGCATAGCATCGCGGGGATCTTTTATCCCAGCTGCATTCGTTCGAATGGCGCGGGATGGGCCTCATCGGTTGCGAAGATCGGGTCGGTGGCCGGACCGGTGATTGTAGGCGCGGTGCTGTCAACTCGGCTGCCTGTGAGGATTCTGTTCGCGCTTTTTGCCGTTTTTCCCTTCATCGTAGGCGTCGGTGTCTTCTTACTCGGCTTGCTCCAGCGGCGCATGTTGCCCTTGGGCGCGGTGCGGCAAGGTGACGAGCTTGGGCGGCTCGCCATTTTCGGCGAGGATTCGCTGAGATCCCTCTCATGCACCAGAATCTCGGGAAACGAGTGTGAGTCCGCGCTGAAGCCCACCGTGGCCAAGCCCAGAAAGGAAGTGTTGCAGCCGAAGTGTTCGATCAGGTAGCAGCGGGCTGTGCTGAACGCGGCGCTGGCAAAAGCTGTCTGAGAGAGGTTGAAGCGTGGTGTTCCGCCAATTCGATCGGCCACCACAAGCGCAGAAATCACGCCGAAGATGACATTTCGCTGCGCCTTTGAGCACCTGTTTGCCGATCAGGAATCCGCGCGGCAAATCCGCTGGGTACGGGGTTAAGCTCATCCTTTCCCCTTGGCTTCACCTGTTCGTGAAGGTATTGATTGCGGAACAGCCGGATCGGGAAGATTGGGCCATTGATCGTCCTGAGGTTTCGCGACTTCTTTGTCGGACCCTTTTGAAACGAGCCCGGTGAAATGCCCGAGATATGCAGTCGGAGCGTGCCGTCGGCGAGTGTCCAAAGATTGGTGCATGTACTTCGAATAGATAGATTTAGGTCTTCATCAATGGCGGCGGGGGCGTATGGTCGGCAAGGGTGACCATTGGACCTTGGTGACCAGGGGAGAAACCGGCAAGCCTGACGCTGGACGTATCGCCGGCGCCAGAGCGGCTCCAAATGTTGACTACTTTGCAATCTCCGCATCTCCGCCGGTCAACCGGGCGCTTGCCGAATTCAGGACGTCGGGCCACCTGCAGCACCATCTATTAGCAACATGCCCGTTTGCGGGCACTGTTCTGACGAATGGACGGAAAAGTTCCGGCTTGCGCGTGACTCGCCAAGAGCCGCACCATATTTGCTCGATTGGGCGTTGGGTGTTCGCCCGCATATTAGAACGGGTCGGACAGGGTTCCTCAAGGGCTCGGTCCGCTGCCGGTTGTGCTGTTGGGCCGACTCTGGTGACAGCAACGCCTCAGCCAAGGTGGTAGCGAGAAGACGCGTCATTGCGCGTAAATCTGCACGACCGTAGTGACAGACAGCGGTATAAAGCGAGGTTTGTGACCATTCATCTGGCAGATCTCGCGGCCAGCGTGAAGATCGCATTCCGCTGAGACGTGATACGTATCACTGTTCGGCAGGCGCCTCCGGTTTGATACTCGGAGGTTCCACTCAGGAGGATCTTTCCGTGAATAATTTCCGCGCGTGTTTGTTCGGCTCCGCCCTGCTCCTTTTTCTCTTTTTGGGGGCTGCGGGCGTCCAACCTGCCATTGCTCAGCAGGATCAAGCCACGCATATAGTCCATCGGCTGATTCCAGCCGGGGATACCTGTTCCACCTGCCATAAGGCGATATATGACCAATGGAAAGCCAGCCCGCATGCCGCCAACGGTGTCGAATGCACCGTGTGCCATGGCGAGACAACCGCAAAGGACTTCGCGGGCAAGCCGGGGTTAAGCACATGTGAGACCTGTCACACCGATCAGGTGGCGCAACTGAAGTCTGATCCATTCATGAAAGGCAGGACGTGTGTGAGCTGTCATCAAGCGCACACCTTCGTGGAGCACAAGACGGCGGCCCCGGCAGGCCAGTAATAACAATTTCCAGGCATCGGATTCTCGAACTGCTGGCCGGCGCATCCGCGCTCACCGCCTTGGAAACGTGTTATCGCATGCCAAGGAAATGACGACCGGTTGCCCTGAAAACCAGCAGATCGTGCGCCCGGAAAATTTCGCCAAACACGCGGATGTTCCGCAAACGCATTTGCCGTTGCTGCCAGTCGGAAGCTGCCCGGGCTCCTTTTCCATTTGTCTGTTCTGTTTGGGCAAACGCGGAACGATGAAGTCGGGCACTTCGCTAATTGGGGTGAACATCACCAGTAATCCCAATTTGCGCGATAGCTGCTGGACGTCGACAATCAAGAAGTACCCCCGATTCGACGCTGCTCCTCGGATAGGTCCCGTGAATTACGGCAAGTGTTGAGGATTTCGCCCCCAGCCAGGCCATGGCCCCCACGATCAAAACCGTCCACCCGTCAGAAGTTTTTGATCTGTTTACTTTGACAAGGAAGAGTAGGTCAACCAGGACCTTGCCCCATATTCACTTGCGCTGTGCTTATTCTAGAACCAGTCCCATAAATACCCAAGGCAGCCCAGCGATGTCATTCTGGAGATGCTCTGGAATGTCTGCAAGCGCCGATGACCGGACGCTGGGAACTGAACGATGAACAATGGGCGGTGGTGGAACCGGTGTTGCGGCCAGTCCGTCGGGCCGACAACCGCGGCCGTCCGTGGCACGACACGCGCGCAGTTCTCAATGGCGTGCTGTGGGTGCTGGGAACCGGAGCGCAGTGGCGGGAGTTGCCGGATAAATATCCTCCGTACCAGACCTGCCATCGCCGATTCCAGAATTGGGTGCGCAGTGGAAAGTTGGAGCAAGCCTTAAAGCTACTGGCCGCCAGCCTGCATGCCCAAGGCAAACTGAATCTGGATGAGGCGTTCGTCGATGCCACTTTCGCGAGCGCTAAAAAGGGGGCTTTGCCGTCGGCCCCACCCGTCGCGGCGAGGGCACGAAGATCGTCGCTGTCGCCGCTGATAACAGTCTTCCTCTCGCCGTATCTGTCCAAAGCGCTTCGCCTGCCGCGTGCCAGCTTGTGGAAGAGGTTCTTGCCGGAAGATTCCTCGACGAACTTCCCGCGCGGCTGATCGGCGACAAAGCCTATGACTCGGACCCACTCGATCAGAAGCTCGCCGACGACTACGGCATCGAAATCATCGCTCCCAACCGGCGGCGCAGGAGCAAGACACAAGATGGCCGAAAGCTCCGCCGGTATCGTCGGCGCTGGAAGGTGGAACGTCTGTTCGCCTGGATGCACAACTTCCGCCGCCTCGTCACGCGATGGGAATACCACATCCAGAATTTCCTTGGCTTCGTCCACCTTGCCTGCCTCCACATGCTGCTCAGACATTTATGAGACCGCTTCTATAGCGGTTCTCCAATTGGTGTAGAGCAGAACCTCGAACGTTGAGTGGCGTTTTTCCCAAGAAAACGCCACCTGGCACGCCCCTCAAAACTCCACGGGAATTGGAGAACCGCCGTAGTCTCCGACTTGGCGGTCCCTCGCCCGCCAAATCAGAAAACGTCTGCCAGTTGAGCGAAGCGCAATGGAGTCGAAACATCTGTGATCGCTTCTTGCACCGAGTCCGCAACCCTGTTTTGTGAAAGGGCACGAGTCGTGCCGAAAACATCGCAAAAAGGATGGGCTTTAGCCCCGTGTGCCGTTTTTTAGGGCAATTTCCCCATAGGCGGTGATGAAGGAGTAATGCGCAAACTGATGCGCCAGTCCAGTAGTTCTTTGCTCAGGACCGCCGCGCTACACTAACGATCAAATTAATTCACAAATACCGGGGCCGATTACACGGCGCAGCGTTATCGGCATGCTGCCGCGCTGCGCAAATCCAAAAGACACAGGTGTTGCGTAGCGGTTATTACCAGTAACTGCCCGAGCACGACCCGCGTTCGGCCATTTGTTCCGCAGCATGTTGACAGACTATGGCGCCGGCGACAACGAGGCGTTGACGGCCGACTCCACCTTGGACCGAGTGCCGCCGCCGAAATCCAGGAACTGCAACGCGATCCTATTCCACTTTCTTCCACGAGTCATTGGTATGAGCCGAACTGATCTGTCTTGCGGCCGTTGCCGTCTGCTCTCCCAAATCGTTTTCGTAGGCAGTCCCGTCCGAAGTCGTGATAAACGTCATCACGCCTGACGAGCGATACTCCGCCGGATAAGCCACGATCGCGAACCCTTCATAAGCCTGCAGCAAAATTCGATAGTAATACCCATAAAATGGTTCAGCGCTTCCGCCGTCCGATTCCACTCCGGCGTGAGCCAGGTACGGCCCAATTGGACTCCTGCCCCCGTCGATCGTGCTTTTCCAGTAGAGGCCGTCGTGCGCGTCACTCGTGCTCATGAACTTCGCCGTGTACGCGTGTGCATTCGCGTAATATTCCTTCTCCGCGTCGACCAATGCCTGGCAAACCTCGAGTGCCTCCATTTCATTTCTTCCAATCCGCCGGTAGCGGATCTCCTGCCTCCCCAAATCTGCGTCGAAGTACCACGCGCCTCTGTACTCGACGATCGGAACCGGAAATGGCCAGTTCTCCGCTCCCACGTAAAGCGCCACCGTATGATCGGGCTCCCGCATCAATCGGTGCATCTGCTCATACTTTTGTGCGAACTGCGCCCGCTCCACCCGGCGTTCGTTTGCATCTTCGCTCCATTCCACAATGTCCTTCGCATCCGGTCCAAGAATCACGAGCAATTCCGCCTCGTCATTCCGACGCGCCGCTGCATATATCGCCGCCGCTGCGTCATCCGGTCTCGCAAACGACTTTTCCTGCGGCTGCGTGGCCGGCGAGGCATTGCCTTCCGTCATCGCCTGCTGCGATTTTGCAGGCAGACACGCCAAAGCCATGACGATCACGGCGCATCCGGCCGTCCACATCAGCTTTCGCTTCATCATTTTTCTTTGTTCTGCGCTACGTGACATGCTCACACCCTCTCGGCTTCTCAGTCGCATCGCTCGTGTCACTCTCGATTTCCGCACACTTCTTTACCGGCGTCCGCCACCACCGCCGTGGAAGCCGCCTCCGCCGAATCCTCCGCCATGGAATCCGCCAAAACTCTCCTGCCCACGCGCCGAAAAACCTCTCGATACTCCGCCGTGGTCAAACCCGCTGAACGCTCCCGACCTGATTCCCGACCCTCCTCGCGGCGCTCCATATCCGCGATAGTTTCCAGGATCGCCCATCGATCCTCGAAATCCCCCCGGCCGCGCGAACCCGGGCCGTCCTCCGTAGTATCCTCCGCGATCAAAGAATGCCGGGCCCCGCGCGAAATACGGTGAGTGATTAAAGAAGATCCCATGGTGAAACCAATCCACGCCCCACGCGCCCCATCCCCATCCGAATCCGAAAAACGGAGCGATCGGAATACCAATCCCAAAATAAATTCCCGGCCGATCCCACCAGATTCCGGGCACGTCCACCCAGTACGGCCACGGTGCAATCGGATATCCATACACCAGCCAGGGATCATACTCGGGAACATAAACCACATCCGGATCCGCCGGAGCAATGTCAATCTGGCCCTCATTGTCCTGCACATTCAGCTGAGGCGTTGGCTTCAGATTTCCCGCTTTTTGCGCCCTCTTCCGCATCTCCTGCACGGCCTTCATCACGTCGTCGGGCTGGTTGTAGTAAGCGTCGCCCAGTTCGGAAGTCCATCCCAGATTCTTGCTCAGGTTCGCCAGCACAGCGGGATACTCCACCAGTGCCTTCACACTGGGATCCCATTGTTGCTGTTCTACCTGCTTGCCTAAGTCGGCCGCACTCAGTCCCGGATGGGAGTTCAAGAAATCTTCGGCATCAGCAATCTGGGTTGGAAAAGTGGCGGCCGACAAAATCTGCGCCAAAAGTGCATCGGGATAAAGCGCAATCGGCGCAACCAACCGGCCAAGTTGGTCGCGCGACATCTTCGCGTATGGCGCCGCATCCACCGGGGCCTGATCTGGTTGAGATTGATCTGGAGGCGGAGAAGGAGGTTGATCCTGCGCTACTCCCCGCTCAACTGCGGCGAGGCCGGCGGCCCAAACCAGGGCCGCTAGAACCACAATTGCGCTCTGCGCGCCTTTCTTTCCCGTACGAATAGCCCACCTCCCACATTCCGCATTGACTATGATTCTCCGGAGCGCAAACGGTTTCGCCAGGTCTCGTCCTTTCCTATTTTTTTCTTGAAGGCCGACTTTGTCGGGTCATTTCCGCGTTGCCGGTGAGGAGCGCGTAAATACGGGTGTGTCTCTAGCAAGTGAAAATGTCCGCTTTTGGTAGCAAGTGAAGTGTCCGGTTTGTTTGATTAATAGTCAGTCGTAGTAGGGGCGGTGGGAACGTCTTTTCCACGGCCTTGATCTGTTTTTTGGTCAGCGGCGTCAATAGTTTTCCTTCCGCGCTGTATTGGCCGACGCGGTGTGCTGCGATCATCCGCGTCAGGGTGGT
>JASHOC010000274.1 GCA_030041305.1 Acidobacteriaceae bacterium | reverse complement strand
GACAAAAATGCGGAGCCTCTGGTTAAAGGCTCCGCTATACGTGCATTCCGAAACTCCAAGACTCAAGTTGCAAGAGCGGCTTGCTTCATCGCGCCCATGCCGTACTCCTGGAGTTTGCGATAGATGGTCGTCTTGCCGATGCCGAGCATGTGGGCCGCCTTCTGGCGATCCCCTCCGGTTCTATCGAGCGCGGATTGGATCAGCGCCCTCTCCATTTCAGCCAATGAAGGGAAATTGCTGGCGCCCTCGATTCGCTGAAGAGTCTCGGAAGCCGAGCGAGACAAACCCGCGCATCTCAGACAAGGCTGCTCGACCGGCACCAAAACCTCGCGGACGACCGGAACCTCGACAAGTTCCCTTTTTATGACAGGCACCGGCTTTTCGACTTCAACGTACTCAACTAGGGGCGCGGGTAACGCTTGATGGCAGCGCCGACAAGTTAGCGCCTCCCACTGAGTGAGTTCACAGTGACCGCACCTTACACGCTTGCGATGCTCGACGGGGGAGGCTTGCGGGTGGTTGGTTGGTTCCACGACTTGCGGGAGCGCGGAAGGCTCATATATAAGATCAGCGGTGTGCATGGGTGTTCTCCTTCAATCTTGGCGTGTCTATCGTTTGGTAAGGGGGGCGGTGTTCTCGGCACCGCCCCAAAAGACAGGCAATGGGCGGCTCCGGTTAGGCCACTGCCCTTGTCGTGGCTGATTTCGCTTTGGCGGATTTGGGGTGCGCCTTGGCCGGTGGTTTCGGCGCGGGCTTCTTTGCTGCTTTGGCTGCGAACTCCTGCTTGACCTTGGCGGCGATGGCGTCCGTGTCCACCTTGTAGTGGGCGGCGGCGTCCTTCAATACCTGAGCCGTCTGCTGGCGGGCGGCGGTGAGCAGGACGGTGAGTTCAACCAGAACGCCCCCCAACGCGCTTTCTTCGGCCCTTCGCAGATATGCGCCAAACAGCTTGGCCGTAGAATCACCGTCCTTCTCGCGCTTGATGCCGTGCTGACGGGCAATGAGAGCCAGACGGTTCTCGTCTACCAGCGCGGCCAGCCGTTCGGTCACAAACAGAAGATCGCGCTTCATCAGCCTGACAGGGACGGCCTCGGTGATGGCGTCGAGTACGCGGATGCCGGTTGTATTGGCAATGGCCTCCTCGCGCCGCTGCTTTTCCTGTGCTGCCTTGGTTGCGGCATCGGGATTGACGCGCCGGGTCTGCTTCTTCGGGTGATGCACCGGGCAATCGGGATTGACGCAGACTTTACGGAGTTCGCCTTTTTCCGTCCCGTCCGCAACGATGGCCTCAGTGACGAATTTGCAATATTTGTATTCCGGTGCGTCCTGTTGGAATTTGTTCTTCGGCTTCTCGGCCCTGATTTCGACATACTGATTGCGGGGAACAATCGCACTGCCTTCGGCGGGTTTGCCGTAGGCGGTGGTGATCTGTACGAGCTTGGGTTTCGCTGCGATAGTCGCTTTCACATGCGCGTCCACCTTGGCCGCATAGCAGCCGGGGTCGGAGCAGGAATCGTGCTTGGCTGCGATGCCCTCGAAGAGCAGCGTGTTGTGCCCGGTGCGCTTTGAGCATTCAACGCAGGAACCCGCCTCGGGCAGAAGTGTGGCATCGTCTTTGGAAAACGGCGCAGTGGCAAGTTCCAAGAGAATGTTCTGTTCGATCCATTCGCGCAGATGGCGGACAGGCAAGAGAATCCGTTTGGCCTTGCTCCCCGTCGCGTAGCTCTCCTGCCAGCAAGCGGCTAATGTTTCCTCCTGCTGTCGTGGCTGCAACTTCGCCAGCAAGAGGGCATGGCCCAAGCCGATTTCGTCCTTGGTAAAGGCTTCGACGGCAGCGGGAGCAAGCTCATTCAGGCGAAGCCGCGAGGCCACGTACCCCGCGCCCTTGCCGCATTTGGCCGCAATGAGTTCGATCGAATACTTCGGTTCTTCCAATCGAAGTAACGCGGCGAAGCCCTGCGCCTCGTGGAGCGGATGCACGTCCTGACGCTGGAGGTTTTCGACTAGCTGAGCCTCCAACACCTGCGCGTCGGTCATTTCGCGGATGCAGACGGGGACGGTTTCTTTCTCGGCCATTGCTGCGCCCCGATACCGGCGCTCTCCGAAAACAATCTCAAAGCTGCGCTCGGCGCGTGGCCGGACCAGCAAAGGCTGCAACACGCCATTTTCGCGGATGCTGGCGGCGAGTTCCTGCATTGCCGCTTCATCGAATGTCTTGCGTGGGTTGGTGGGCGATACGACCAGCCAGCCAATCGGCAGGTCGCGGTACTCGGACTGAGTTTCTACGGTAGTTGTCATGGGGAATCTCCTATTCCGGTTGAATCTTGCGTAAAGGCGCAAGCGGACCCATCCCAAGCGTGTCCGCTTGAAGATGTGCGTTAGCTGGCCGCTGCGAACTCGACCGCCTCATCCTCCACGCGCAGAGCGCGGAGGATGATCGAAGCGGTGCGCTGAATGACTTCAAGGCTTTCGGCCAGCAGTGAAGCGTTGCCGTGGTAAAGCTGGATATAGTCGCTCGAAGCCGAACCCATCTCCAAGCCCACGGCCTGACCGACGATGAAGGCCACGGCCTCGGCTTCGGTTTCGCGCACGGTCGCGGTGGTGAAGGTGCGCCGTTCCGCCTTATGCAGAAGCTCGTGCGCGGTTTCGTGTACTAACGTGGTGAACTCCTGGGCCTTCGACTGGCCGGGCAGCAAAGCAATCTTGCCTCCATAGGAGACGCCCAGCGCCGGGGCAATCCGTTCATTGAATTCGAGTGCGATGTTCTGATGGGAGAGGAACGCGAGTAGTCGGTCGCGGTTGCCGCCCACGTCGCCGGTAATGGCATGGTTCAATTCAGGCAGGTCTACGCCTTCGGTCTGCTCGTAATCGAAGACAAAGGCTGTGCGGAAACCGATCAGCACAGGCTGCCGCTTACCCTCGCTTACCTCGTCGGTATCGTCCTTTTTGCGGCGAAAGCCGGTGACTGGGGCAAGAATCTGGATGCCCTTCTCGCCGCGCTTGACGAACCGGCCAAGCTGCTTCCATGCTCCGTACCCGGCTACGCGCGTGGCTGTCGGGCATTGTCTGGCGATCTGCAAGATGTTGCCAAACGAATAATTGTGAAACCGCGCCATCGTGCGGAGGTACGCGGCGAGGGTATCGCTGTGTCCCGCCTCAAGCTGCTGGATGAGGTAGTCCACGGCCTGCTTAATGAGCAACTGCGTAGGGTTGTCTTTCTGGCTAGTGCGCTGCTGGTAGGGGGATGCGCTCGGCTCGGTACGCCGTGCCGCATTTTTCCTGTGCGGCGCGGCCTTGCTGCTGGTAGCTGTCATGGCTTTGTGCTCCAATGCTGCCCGCTGAGGGGCGATCTGCTTGCATGAGGGGAAGCACTGCCTCTAACCCAAATTTCTTTTGTTGAGTGCTCCCGCTTCATGGCTCTTGCGGCGCGGCAGAGGCGCGGAGGGTTCTGTCAATGCCGCGCGTTTTCGAGCGCGTTCATCGCAGCGTCAGCGGAGAGCATTGACAGGTTCCGACCGGCTCTGCCATAAAGCCGCCTGAAGCGGGGGCACTTGATAAAAGAAGAAATTTAGGCAAATCTCCGCATTGCATTGCGCACGTCGGGGGCGGGCGTTGCGGGGCAGGAGACAGGCCCCGCATGGATGGGAAGCGGAAAACGCCGGCAAGATCGACGGTTGCAGCGGGGGAAGGGCGGAGCACCCTTCCCGAGAAATGTACCAGGAAGCGAGGGGTGAAGATGGAGCCGACACGCGCAGGCCCAGGAACGAGCTAACATGATTACGGCCATTCCCGACCGAACTTACTCTGCGGCCCAACCAGTAGACCCGCCTAAGTGGATAATCCGGGAACCGGATAGCCGATGAATTGAGGTGGCACCGTCAGATGCACATCACTGAGCTTCGTATTCGAAACTTCAGAAATTTCCTGACAGCCAAGTTCTGCTTTAGCGAAGGACTTAACACTCTGATTGGAGAGAATGGCTCCGGCAAGACCAACGTTCTTCATGCATTGCGAATCATCCTTGACGAGAGTTTGGAGAGAAACGCTATTTACCTCCGGGAAACGGACTTCTGTAGAGATCTCCAGTCTTGGCGGGGTGAGTGGATCATAGTCTCGGCTGTATTCGCAGACTTGGACCCTTCGGAGGGCTGCCAGTTGCTGAAACACCATGCCGGCCACATGGATGGGACAAACACTGGTTCCTGTACGTATTTCTTTCGACC
>JASHOC010000273.1 GCA_030041305.1 Acidobacteriaceae bacterium | reverse complement strand
GGCGGGACGCTGATTCGGATGAAGATGAATAAGATCCTCAATATTGGCCAAAACATCCTGACGGCGGAGGCGGACGCCGTTCATCTGGACATGGCCAAAGCGTTGGAGGCGAAGAATCTGCAATTCTACGTCAATACGGAAATCGGCAGCCTTTCCGCCGGGAGCGCTGCTTGCGCCGGAACTAAGGACGCGTCCTTTCCGGGCGAATACGGACAGGTGGGGTCGTACATCACGGCGGTCAAGATGGTGCTTCCGAGCGGTGACCTACTTGAGGTCAGCGATGCGACGCAACCCGATCTGATGCAACTGGTGCGGTCGAGTTACGGGCTTTTCGGAATCATCTACGAAGTGAGCTATAGCGTCCGGCCATTGACGCCTATGCACGTTCATCACACGACATTCAGCCTCGAGGACTTTCTTTCCGCCCTGCCGGATTTGAAGGCCCTCGACTACTCGATGATGTACTATATGTTTCCGTTCGAAGACAAGATCACGGTGGAGTTTCGAAAGTACAATCCGGGCGCCAAGGGCGAACCCAACCGCGTTGCCTGGCCGGTACGAAACCACACCTGGGGCACATCGGGTCCGAAGCTGGGGCACGATGTGGAACAAAACGTGTCGATACCTTCGATCCGCTACGGCATCGTCGACGCGTTCAATACCGCCTGGCGTTTACAGCTGGAAAACATTGTAGTCAGCGACTATACGATTCCCTGCGATCAAATCATCCAATACCCGCCGGTTTCGAACGACAGCCGGTATACGTTCAGCTTCTGGGCATTTGCCGAGGAACAGTTTCCCGCCGCCGTGACTGACTTCTTTCAGTTTTGCAAGGACTATTATTCGCAAAAGGGCTATCGCTCGAACTTGCTGTACGTCGGTTATTGCATTGCGCAGGACCAGAGAGCGCTGCTCTCCTATTCATGGAACGGCAACGTGATGACCATCGATCCAGTTTCAACCGCTAACCCCGGATGGGAAGATTTTCTTGACGCCTATAACCAGTTTTGCAGCGTGCGCAATGGTTTTCCGGTATTGAATCAGACCCCGAGGTTGACTGCGGCGCTGGTGAAGAAGCCGTACGGGGATAAGTTGAAGCTGCTGGATGCGGCGCGAAGGAAATACGATCCCGGCGACCGCCTGCTGAACGCGTATTTTCGCGAGTTGTTGTCGTAAGCGGATCGAGGCGAGCGGACGGCCCGGCCTGCTCCGGCTGGTGGGGCCGCGAAGGAGAGCGACAGGGCGGATGGAGCGCCGGCCGCGGAAACAGCGCCTGAGCTTGGGTGTTCGCAGGCCTTTCTGAAGCTCAGGGTGCGGCGCTACCGTAATTTTGTGCGTAAGAGTCGCGAGGCAAACCAGATCTGCGCGACTTCCTCACCCATGCGAGCGCCTCACTCTTGTTCATCACGCCTCCCACGGTCACCAGGTAAGGGGCGTGGCCGTTGGGGGTAAACACCGCGGGCCGGAGGTCCGGGTGCTTGCCGTCAATGGCCGCGGACATCTTTTGCGCCTGGGCTCGATTGTTGTAGGTGTAAACGATCACGCGCCATTGCGCGCCGCTCTCGGCCACCGCCGGGCCGAGACCCTGGCGCATGGATGCCGTGAGGGCGCCCGACGGAACAGGGTCGTGCGGGCTTTGCTCCGCGGCCTCGGCTGCATTCGCTGAAACCACAGGTTGAAGAGCGCTCCTGTGATGGCTATGCACGTGCGCAAACACCCACCCGCTCATGAGGGTGATCATCAGGATCAACGCCGCGACTCCGATCCATTGTGTTCTGAGGGAATGCTCACGTTTTCCATCCCCGGGCGGGAACTCGGGCCGGAATGCCCGGCCGGCAACGATGACGGGGCGGGGTTCGGGCGGCTCTGGTCTAGATGAGACTGAAGGCGCGGGGGCTGGAACGGATTGATGAATGGCTGAGCCGGCTGAAGATGAGCGGCGTCCAGTGGAGGAACGCGAAGAGACCTGCGAAGCCTGCGCTGCAGCCTTGATCTCAGCCAACCCCCAGGTTCCACCCAGTCCGTTCCGCACCATTTCATTGAATGGAGAAGATAGTTCTCTGGCCGCATCCGGAACCTCATTTTGCGTAAGGGATTTCAGCAGCAGCATCGCCAGATCGTGGACGTCGCGCCGTTTCGCCACCCAGCCAGCGTCTCCTTCGGGAGCCTCGCGAATGCAATCGGTGCGCAGTTTCACCACGTCGCCAACGGTGAAGACATTGTGTAACTCGACGTGTTCATGGACGAAACCGAGGGTGTGGAGGGTCTCGAGGGCGGAAGCAAGGCTGGACGCGAGCTGAGCGGCTTCCGGACCGGTCAACCGGCTGCGAGCGACCATTTCAGCCAAGTTGGCGTCGACTCGTTCAAAGACGGCATAGACCACCGGGCGGTCGTCCAAGGCAAGTTGCCCATAGCGCTCGATTTTGAGGAAATTGGGGTGGCCCAAGGCGTCGATAGAGCGCCAGCGGGTGAGGATCTCCTCCTCATCGAAATGACACTCGACCAACCGCATGACGGCTGGTTCTCCCTTGCCATTGGCGGTGGAGAAGAAGGCGCTGCGGCCTTCGGGCAACAGAAGTTTTTTCAAGGGGAAGACGCCGTCAATGGTTACGCCTTCATATTCCGTCCAGAGTTGCATAGGCCGATTCCTGCGCGGAGGGATAAGGCCAAGGCAGGAAATCGATGGGGCAAATGGAACAGGGCAAGCAAGTGAGACGCAGGTGCCTGGCTGCGCGCCTCTCGCTCCTATCGTAAACGAGGTGCATGCCTTCCAACCACAACAGGGGTTCACAGGACAATCGCATTTAGGAAAAGTTGTGCCGGACTTGCTAATGCCAAAAAATGGACACTGGAGCGGCCTTCGATCATCGAGTTAACCCTTTTTGACGGGGGTGGCACACCATTTGCTTTCGCGCAATGGCCAACTTGAGGACCATGCAACCCGTGGCTGAGATCATCCCGATGCCTGCAAAATTAGCCAACTTAGCCAATCCACCCGCCCCCTCCCCCCGTTCTGGCGATAAACCGTCCATTTTCAGTGGGTCACAGCTCGACAGTCGACGCAAATATCAGAAAACAAACCAGTTGTCTCCAAATTTAAGAAAACAAAGGAGTTACGGCCATCCTCGCGAGCCCCGATAACCAGCAAACGATTGCAATTTCCCGGTCCTAATTTTTTTGACGGTATTTTCAGCAAGTGTCTCATTCTTAATGGCTTACCGACGGTGATCGCCACAAGTGTTTGAAAACAAAGGCGGTGACGCATGAGTACAAGAAATCAAAAGAGCTTCGGCGTTTTCGAGACTGCGCATCGAACGTGTGCGGTGTCTCGATCTTAAATTTTTTCGAATGCTGTTTTTCAACAAGTGTCTCATTCCGAATGGCTTACAAAGGCAACAACATACGTGACTAACGATGCCCGTAGCCGCCAAACTCGAAGATGCCGTGACAGGGTACCGCCGGGTTTTATATTCCCGTCGAACCTGGCGATCCTTTTTTGAGTCTAAAGAGTATGCCGTGCCGGAAGATCCGTTTCGGATCGGGTCGTCCGCTCGCGCCAATGGAGCCATCAGTACGAAGGTACTGATGCACCCGCGCCACTTCATCGTTCGCGGCGTCCCGGTATGAGATCATTTGGCTACGAGTACAAAACGGTTCGTTAGCAAGCGTCAGGGAAGGGTGCCGGTCTTCGAGAACTATTTGCGTATACTCACCAGACTTGGCCTTTTCCCAATACTGATCGCCATTGAACCATTCGCGCATTTTGTCTTGATCAATCCGCTGGATCATGTGATAATCGCGCCACCATGAAAGGGAATTGTCAAATATGATTACCGAACCTGAAATCAGAGCGCAATTAGCACTCTATCTACGGGGGAAGAATTCCCTTGACCAGTTCGAGGATTGGTTCGCCGAGTCAAGTTGGAACATGCACAAGGACAGCAGCGGAGAAGCGCAGCATCTTGCCTCTCAGATTGAGTTGCGTCTTGCAGAACATTCTAGCGGCCACCTTCCAGAAGATGAGCTTCGCAAAGAGCTGAGACAGCACCTTATTATTTTTGAAATGCCACTTTCCTTCGGGGGGCAGCCAGAACTGCTGCATGCACAAAAATCGCAGAATACCTTCCTCCGGAATGTTCGGGTGATCATCCCATCGGTGGCGCAGGATTACCGGGAAATCCCTGCGGCGACATAGATGGGGGCGTGTACTGATATATCACTCGAAGCGGTATTCTCGTGAGAACTATATCCGGATCAAGCAGAACATCAAACCAATAAATCCCTTGCTCTTCTGCGAACATTCCCATCGGAACGACCGCCTGAATTCCTCGGTCGTTCCCCTCGAAATACACGGGAATATCCGGGCCTGTGATCTGCTTTCGGCTAGGGGTGTTGCAGCGCATTTTCAGTGCGTACTGCCCCTGCATCTCTCCCGATTTGAGGATCAGAACAAGCGTAAGCTGAAGCGGAGTCGGCAGCATCTCCCTGGTGGAGCCGGGAAGACTTACCCCATCCACAAGTTTGATAATGCTGAGGTTGCCGGTACCGGCTTCTGCAATCGCCGTCTGACAAAATGCAGCAACCTGTACCCACGGGCGGGGGACGAGGATTTCTTCTGAATCTGCCAACTTAGGTTACCTCCCTCTTGGCTAGAAAAGCTATGATAACGCCATGAAGACGAAACCGCAGAGTGCCGAATATAAGGCATTCGAGAACATGCTCGGCAAGGTTCTCAGCGTCTCCAAGGCTGAATTGAATAGGCGCATCGCAGAAGATAAGCGCGAGAAGCGAACGCCTAAATCCGCCTCCCGCGTCTCTGCCGCCCCAGCCAAGCATTCTTAGACCGATATTTCTCCGGTCTTGCCGGTGAGTTCTGCATAGGTCAATCTGCGACCTTTGACCTGCGACACTGCCAGCGCAAATCTATCAGCATCGGTGAGTGGATTGTCGCTAGTCGCGCGGTTGTTGAATCTAAAAACCTGCTCGCTTAAATACTGATCGAGGTGGAAAGGCTCTACGGCCACGTAGGTTCCCCGCAGAGTGCGCTTGAGCAGCGACCAAAAGTTCTCGATCCCATTCGTGTGAACTTGGCCGCGAACGTATTCCTGCGAGTGGTTCACGATTTCGTGAATATAGTTTTTGCTCAAACCCTCGTAGCATCCCGCTTCGTCGGTGTAGACCTTCGCAAAGGGGGTCACGTTCTTGAGAATCGCATTCTGGAGATTCGCGCGTTCGATGTTGGGGAGAACCTTTGCGCGGACCTGGCGAAGTTCGCGATCCAGCATCCCATGGACAGCGGTTTTGCCAACCATCCCGCCTTTCAGTCCGTCACGCGCTTGTATTTTGCCTTTACGATCTTTGTGCATCTTCGCAGGGTTAGGGCCGATGAAAGCCTCATCTGATTCAACGGGACCGCCAAAGCCGAATTTGCGGATGTGCTCGTCGCGCATTGCTTCTCTCAGCCGGTGGAGCACAAACCACGCCGATTTCTGGGTGATGCCAATATCGCGCGCCAGTTCGTAGGAGCTGATGTCGTTTTTGCAGTTCGCCAGGAGCCACATAGCGGTGAGCCACTTATCAAGACCGATGGGAGAATCTTCAAAGATGGTTCCCACCTTCACGGAAAACTGTTTGCCGCAATCCCGGCATTGCCAGCGCCTTTGATTCTTGAGCCAATGCTGGCGATCCGCCTTGGCTTGGCACTTGGGGCACTCAGGGCCGTTCAGCCATTTCAGACCGGCAACGGTGTCGATGCACACCTGCTCGTCGGAGAAGTATCTGATTGCATCGGCAAGAGTTTTGACTTGGTTTTCCATAACAGCACCAGCATGACAGAAAAATCGTCATTAGTCAGGTATATTGTTGCCCTTACAAAAACAGATCGCCGCAAGTGTTTGAAAACAAAGGTCGTCGCTCATAAGTGTCAGAAAACAATACGCTTATGGAGACGCCCTCGAGTTTCTCGCGTGATCGTGCGTTTTCTCGAGCGAAGGGTCGGACGATTCCGAACGAATTGGCTCCCGATTGCACGCGGAGAACACCACCACTTCAGGATTGCGGCCCCTGCAACGCAGTTGCCGAGCTTTCTGGGCCGTCAAGATCAGGATAGCGATTCCAGGGAAAAAACCCGTAAATTGGCCTGAGGCGGAAGTGGTTTGGGATGAGTGGGTTGAGAGGGCGAGGGGACGAGGAGGGCTTGACGGATTCTGGGGTGAACCCCATGGGTGAGACAGTTTGTCTTTTGACAGTTCGCCGTCGGCTGAAAAGCGATGTTCATTTTGATTGATTCCGTCAGAATGGTCCTCGGTTGGTGAAGCGGAGACAGGCTCTGGTGGAGACCAATGGGGTGAACCCCTCGGGCGAGACACGTCGCGTTCGAAGTTTGCTGGCAGAGGCGAGGTTCCAGGCAGATTGTCGGATGATCGTCAATTCGGAAGTAATGAGACACGGAACAGTCGTAAAAAACAGCCGCAGATCCTTCACTGCGTTTGGATGACCACGCATAGGGGTTGCGGTCTGTGAGGCGATTTTCTGGTCCCGAGACTTGTGCGAATTTGTGCTACGGATGCGCCCATCTGGCCCGACCTGCCCATTCTGCCCATTGCAAAATCAGTAAGTTGTGTGTTTTCAATGATCCTTTGCGTTCTGTCCTTTCAAAGCCGGACTTTCACCAGAGGCTACTACGGCGGTTCTCCAATTCCCGTGGAGTTTTGAGGGGCGTGCCAGGTGGCGTTTTCTTGGGAAAAACGCCACTCAACGTTCGAGGTTCTGCTCTACACCAATTGGAGAACCGCTATAGACGCGCGCGAAGACTTTCTTGTCTGCCGGGAATTTTTGTGGAAAGGTTTACTCGCCGGATCAGGCGAGCATCCAAGGTGGAGATGGCGGTTTCGCGCCAGGACGATTGGAGTATGCCAACCCTGGTAACCCTGCTTCGATCCACTCTCCAGCACCTGGAGGAAGCCGAGGGAATCAGGCCAAACGATCCTGCGTATATGGAATTAAAAAACTCAATCTTACGCTCCATCGCCGAGCTGGAAATCGAAAGGTTCGAGGATTCGCACGCGGCATGAGCCACTTCTCCTTTGTATTCATCCGTTTTTGAAATTGATTCCCGACCGCCGAAACTAATTCCCCGGCGTGGGGTCTGAGCATGGGACCGTCTGCCCGCACCGAAGCCAGGGTGCGGCGGCGCCAGCGATCAGGCGGCGCGCGGAAGGACGGCCCTAGGTTGCAGGTCCGGGAGACGCGGCCTGAGAGTTCGAGATCGCCCGATGATTCGAGCGATCTAGAGCGCGGAGGGAGTCCGTATGAAAAATTCCGGACAATTTTCGAGATTGTCTGATTTTCGGGCCCATTCTCTGTGTTTCTTGGTTCTCTCGCCGTTTGCTGCAAACCGCCGTCTGGCGGCGGTCATGTGGGGGCTGGTCGCGGGTTTGCTGCTGACCGGCGTGCAGGTTGGCGCACAGCAAGCATATCCGTACGCAAAGCCGTCTCCCTACGGTTATGGAAACGGGCAATATCAGCAGCAGGCTCCCGGGGCGCCGAATGGCTACGTTCAGCCGCCAGGGAATGAGTCCCCGCAATATACGGAACCCCAATATGGGCCGCCGCAGGATGGCCAGCCAGCGGAGCAGGCGCCACAATATGCGGAGCCACAACCGTACAATGAGCCGGCGCAGCCCGGATTGCAGCCAAGCGAGCCTTACGAGCAGCCCGGCGAAGGGGAGGATCAGCAGGGTTATCCGACGCAGCAACCTCTGGGCGCCGAGACGCTCGAGCAACTGGTCGCACCCATCGCGCTTGATCCGGACGCTCTGCTGGCGCAGATCCTCACCGCATCAACGTATCCCGCGCAGGTGGCCGTCGCGGACCAGTGGCTGCACCAGATGCAGGCGCAGGGTTACGGTTCTCCCGACCAGATTGCCGAGGGCGCGAACGCGCAAAACTGGGATGCGAGCGTGAAGGGGCTGACGGCTTTTCCGCAGGTGCTGGACATGATGAACCAGAACCTGGCATGGACGACGAACCTGGGCGAAGCCTACTACAACCAACCGAGCGACGTGATGCAGACGGTGCAGGTGTTGCGGCAACGCGCGCAGGAAGCGGGCAACCTGCAACCTACGCCGCAAGAGAGCGTCACCGAGGATCAAGGTTCGATCGAAGTCGCGCCGACTAATCCGGAAACGGTGTATGTGCCGGAGTACAACCCATGGTACGCCTATGGGGCGCCGTTGGCGCCGTATCCCGGATTTTCATTCGCCGGCGCATTGGGGGACTTGTGGAGCGCAATGCCCATTCGTTTCGGATTGGGCATTGCGCTGGGAGCCTTTGAGCACTGGCCGTGGGGCTGGCTAGGCTGGGGCTTGAGCTGGGCCGCGCACGCGGTGCTTTTTAACCACGGCGCATACTTTACGCACAGCGCTTCGGTGAGGGATTGGGGATTTCCGCATGGCGGGCCGCGCGCTTATGGCGGCTGGGCGCGCTCGGAGCGGTACGGCGCCGCGGGCGTTCGCGGGGCGCAGGCGTATGGACGCGGGGACAATTCGTATTTTCGCGGGCGTAACGAGTCTCTGGGGCGACCTGGCGAGACTGGGGGCCGTTCGTCGCAGGCTTTTTCCCGGCCAGCGCAATCGTATTCAGGCTACAGCCGCGGCGAAGGGTTCAATCGCGGATCTACTTACCCTGGAAATGGCTATGCGCGGCCCAATTTGCCGCAGCAACAAGCCTTTAACCGAGAACCCGGGAACTCCTTCGGCGCGCAAACCTACGCGTACCGTTCGCAGCCTTATGGCGGCCGAACCCAAGCAACCCCGGGTTACGGGTATGGTTATGCGAACCGCCCGTCCCAGCAATACGGTGTTCGGCCCGGCGGAGCGTTCGCAAGTCCTTACCGCTCCTCCTCGGCGCCCAACTATGGAAACCAGCGGGCATTTGCCGGGCCACGATCGGCGGGCTTTGCCGACTTCGGACGTTCCGGCGGCTATTCGTCGTTTAATCGTGGCCGCGAACCGAAGAGTTTCGGCGGAGGGCGCGCGCCGAAGGGCTTTTCCGGCGGGGGACGCGCGCCGCGAGGTTTCGGCGGTCATATGAAAGCGCCGAAGATGGGTCACTCCGGCGGCGGCCACGGCGGCGGCCATGGCGGATCGGGCCATCGCCGCTGAGCCAGGAGGCCAAACTCCTCCGCTCCGGTTTTACGGCGGTTCTCCAATTCCCGTGAAGTTTTGAGGGGCGTGCCAGGTGGCGTTTTCCTGGGAAAACCGCCACTCAACGTTCGAGGTTCTGCTCTACACCAATTGGAGAACCGCGCTAACGATCACCGATGAAGCCGCGAGCCGATCAGAGAAGGAGACAAGCAATCTCCACCCAGACCGGCCGGGCCAATGCCAAGGATGAGCGGCCTGCTGGGCGGGGTCCCGCCACCATCAATTTCAAATCTGTGAGCAGCTCAGCGGGCTCAGATACAGGTTCGTAATGTTGCTTACGATCTCGGCGTCGGTATTACCAGGCTTGTGCGAGAGTTCCCCCCACGCCGGATCGCCCGAGAACGCTGCCCAATGAGCTGTCAGAGTCGGCAAATCAGGGAAGGTCAGCATATAAGTCAGATTCGGCATGCGTGTGCCGATCACCGTATCCGCAAAGAAGACCGGATTCAGCCCTGCCTTGGTAAACAGCCCGATCTCCGCTTCGTTGAACATCTGGATCTTGCGTGTATGCGCCACCTGGCTCGGGCTCTCGTAAGCACGCAGCTGGAAGATCCGCTTTTCAAGTTTCGGAGCGGTCAATTTCGGCCAGCCCGAAAAGGCCGAGAGGAGGGATCGTTCCGCGCGCACAAACGCAGGCGCTGACGCCGGGGCATCCCGAAACCCGGATGCGCCCTTCACGTACTCCGGATCCTTCCCAAGCAGGGTGTCGAGCGAGAGCAGTGTCTCGACCGAGGTCGAGGGAATCAGCACATAATAGGTGGGCGTCTCGGGCCCAATATCGAGCTTGAAGGTCCCTACAGGCGACATGCCGAGCCGGTTCAGGGCCGGAATCAGGGCCTGTTCGAAATAGCCCTGGGTGAGCGCGAGCTGCGGCCCGTTTCGCAGGGTGTAGGCTCGCAGCTGATAGTACTCCTGATGAGGTCCTCCGCCGGGCCCTGTTTCGGCCCCAAACGCCGCCACACCCGTAGCCGCTCCCGCGGTAGCCAGCGCCGATCTCACAAATTCCCTCCTCTGCATGCGCCCTCCTTAAGGTTGTTCGTTCTCAGCTTACGACAGCATCCCAGGCGGAACAGCCATGATCTGAACTCGAAGTTGGACCGGCAACCTGGTTTACCGTGCGGTGAGCTGGGGAGATACAGCGAAATTGAATAGCATACGATGGAGCAATCCGCCGCCGCATGATTGCTCGCCGATAATTCCCAGGACCTTTACATGGGGTTGGTTCGGTTGCATGTCTTGCATCACGCCGCCGAGAGCCCAATATCTGGCTTGGGAGTTATCGAGGAACTGGGCCGCCATGGATATCGTCTCGGACCGGGGACTATTTACCCGCTTCTGCACAGCATGGTAAAACGCGGATGGTTACGAACCGAAGTGCAAATTGTGGCGAGGAGAAAGCGCAGGATCTATGCGGCAAGTTCTGCCGGGCGCAGGGCGCCGAACCTGGCGCGGGAGCAGGTTCGCCAACTCTACGAAGAGATGTTTGAAGAACACCAGTGACCACTGTCCGGCTTTGGCTTTGCGTTCAAACATAATCGAACACTGCCATAAAGCCAAAGTCCATATGCAACTGTTGGTGGCAATGGAAGAGCGTGAGGCCGGGATCATCGGCCACGAAATCGATTTCATACATTTGATACCCACCCAGCATAACCACGTCTTTCTGAACCCCGGCAGCAGCCAATCCAGCCAGGTTTGTCAGTTCAAAAATGTGCCGGTGGAGATGCACGGGATGTATATCGTCGGTGGCATTGCGCATACGCAGCCGATAGCGTTTGCCCTGTTTTAATTGGAACGCGACCGGCGCGCGTCTGCCGAACATGTCTTCCATCGGAAACGTTGTGTCATTAATGGTCCAAAGATTGAAACCTTTGTACGCCGCATTGCGCTTGGCGATCCTCATCTCAAACGTTTCGTCGGGAGCAGGCGCGGGGGAGCCGCGCTTGCCGAAAAGGTGATAACTCCACCGGAACGGAGGTGGAGCGGCCCATTCGGGTTTTCCCGACCGGCGCGCGTACTCAACGACGATTCCCATGCCGTGGCCGCGGTCATCATTGTCGAGATCGCCGAGAATCCAGACGCCGGGACGCTTCATTTCGACAATCGCGGAGACCCGTTCCGCTGTGCCGAGCCAAAGCACCGGAACCTTCGTAGGATTAGGAACTGGATTCCCGTCGAGCGCAACCACTTCGAAGGAATGACCCGGTAAGGCAAGGCTACGAATTTCCGTCGCGCTCGCATTAAGAATATGCAGCAGGACACGTTCACCTTCCTTCACCCGAACAGGCTCCCCGTGGCCGAGCATTCTGCCGTTGATCGTGAAGTAGGTGTACCCCACTTCGTAGCCGTGAGGCATGCCCTTGTTTAGAGACGCTTGCATCGCTGTTTCGCCAGCTTCCTTGAGAGCTTTGTCCGGCGCCGCAGGATCAAGGAAGTCCATCGCCATGTCGCCCCCGCGGCTGAGCGTAGGTCCAAACTCCTTCAGCGTGAGAAAAACCTCGCGATCGTAGCGGCCGGGTTCATCTTCCGGTTCGATGTAAACTGGCCCGGCCTGTCCGGTATATGCGCCGGCGAAGAGATTGGCCATCGCGTGGGTGTGGGAATGGTAAAAGCGGAAACCGGCAGGCTTCGGCGTAAAGGCAATCCTCCGCTTGCCATGAGCGGGAATGTAAGGGGAGCCCTCCTCTGCCGCACCATCCACATCCGAGGGAATCTTCTGACCGTGCCAGTGCAGTTGTTCCGGCGTGTCGGTGTCATTCAGGATGTCCACCGTTGTCTGCCGACCTTCCCTGAAACGGATAAGCGGACCGGGAAACTGCCCGTTGTACGTAATCGTTGAAAGAATAACGTCCTGAGCAATTTCGATCGGCGATGCCTCAATCCGAATCGTGTAATCGGCGCGTTCGGGTTCGTTCTGATCTGCCGCTTGCGCGTACGGCAGCCGAATCAATGGCGCTGTGGCCGCCGTATTGCCAGGTGGTAGCAGGAGTGAGCACGCCGCCATTCCCGCTCCCTTTACAAACTGCCGTCTTGAATCTTCGAAATTGT
>JASHOC010000272.1 GCA_030041305.1 Acidobacteriaceae bacterium | reverse complement strand
AACAGAGGTCGTGGCCGTTGAGGGCGGGCATGGCGCAGCGGGCGCCGTTGATGCGGGTGTAGCGACAGCGAGATTCCATGGAGTGCTCCTTTGACGCTTTTCAGCGTAGCGGAGAACGGGGAAATGACCGGCAAGGGGTTGTGGGGTGGAAGTGCTTGGGAATGAGGGGGAAAACTTTAGTAAGGGGTTGACGGCGGACGGCTTGGGAGCGCGCCAACCCGGGCTTCGCCCCGTTTTTGCGGGAAATCTGGATTGCACCCGTTACGGGTGGGAGAGGAGAATCCTACGCGGCGCGCTTCATGCTCGCAAGGCGGAAAGCGGAGGTGAAAATGTACACCACCAGGCACATCGCCAGCGCCCCGCAGCAGTCCAGCAGCACGTCCCACGGCGAGCCCGTCCGGTTGGGAAGGAAGGTCTGGTGGAACTCATCGCAACTGGCGAGCAGCGCCGCTCCCAGCACGGCAAGCGTGGCGTCTTGCAGGTAGCTCAAGCGGGGCAGCGTCATGCGCCAGGCGCGCAGCCAGGCCAGCCCGATCAGCGCATAGCCGGTGAAGTGTCCGGTCTTCCGGATGCAGGTGTGAATTACGTCCCAGCGCGCGTCCGGCACGGGTCCAAACACCAACTGCCAGAGCCAGCGCAGCGGCGCGCTTGTGTGGTCGGAGCCAAACCACGTGCTTGAGGAGAGCGCGACCACGGCGGCGCTCAAGGCCACGGGCCACCACGCGCTGATCCAGAATTTCGCGCCCCGTATTCTATTCGACATGGTAGTTGGGCGCCTCTCGCGTGATGATCACATCGTGCACGTGGCTCTCGCGCAGCCCGGCGCCGGAGATGCGCACAAACTGCGCCTTCTCCTGCAAATCGAGAATCGTCGCGCATCCCAGGTAACCCATGCCGGAGCGCAGTCCGCCGACAAGCTGGAAGACCATCGACTCGAGCGGCCCGCGATAGGGCACGCGCCCCTCAATGCCTTCGGGCACGTATTTGGCCAGGCGATTCTGGTTGGCGCGCTCCCGCTGCACCACGCCCTCGGAGGTGGATTCCGCGTCGGCCATGTCGGCGCTGCCCTGGAAGTACCGTTCGCCCGATCCCTGGCTCATGGCGCTCAAGCTGCCCATGCCGCGATAGGTCTTGAAACTGCGCCCCTGGTAGAGAATCGTTTCACCCGGGCTCTCGTCGACGCCGGCAAACAGCGAGCCGATCATCACCGTGCTCGCCCCTGCGGCAATGGCCTTGGTAATTTCGCCTGAGTACTTGATGCCGCCATCGGCAATCACCGGAACGCCCAGCGGCCGGGCAGCCCGCGCCGCTTCGGCAATGGCCGTAATCTGCGGCATTCCGGCTCCGGTCACCATACGCGTGGTGCATATCGATCCCGGCCCGATGCCCACTTTAATCGCGTCTGCGCCGGCGTCGATCAAAGCCAGCGCGCCCTCGTAGGTGGCCACATTGCCGGCCAGCAGCGCCACGTCGGGGAAGCGGCTCTTCACTGCGCGCACCGCCTCCAGCACCCGCGACGAATGGCCGTGCGCCGAATCGATGGCCAGCACATCCACGCGGTTGCGCACCATCTCCACGGCCCGCTCCATAAAATCGCCGGTCGCGCCAATGGCGCCGCCCACCCGCAACCGCCCCTTTTCGTCCTTGCTGGCGTACGGATACTTCAGCTTTTTCTGGATGTCCTTGACCGTGATCAGCCCCTTCAACTCGTAATCGCCGTTCACCACCAGCAGCTTTTCCACGCGATGCTGGTGCAGGATCTGCTCGGCCTCCTCCAGCGTCGTACCCACCGGCACCGTGATCAGGTCCTCCTTGGTCATCACGTCGCCCACGGGAATGTCGGTGCGCGTCTCAAAGCGCAGATCGCGGTTGGTCAGAATCCCCACCAGCTTCTTGCCGCGCGTCACCGGCACGCCCGATATTTTGTAGCGCCGCATCACCTCGAGCGCGTCGGCGATCAACTGGTCCGGGCCGATGGTCACCGGATCCACGATCATGCCGCTCTCGGAGCGCTTCACCTTGTCGATCTCGCCCGCCTGCTCGGCAACGGAAAGGTTGCGGTGCACGATCCCGATGCCGCCCTGCTGCGCCATGGCGATAGCCATGCGCGACTCGGTCACCGTGTCCATGGCCGAGGAGATGAGCGGCGTATTGAGCGTAATCTCGCGCGTTAACTGCGTCTGCGTGCTTACCTGGACAGGCACGACGTCGCTATAGGCGGGCACAAGAAGCACGTCGTCGAAGGTCAGAGCTTCGGGCAAATTTCGGGCCGGCATCATAGGCATTCGCGCCTGGCGGCGTGGGGAATCGGTTCCCTCACCGGCAGGCGCTTGCAGTCTATTGTAGCGGAGGAAAATGACAGTCTATCGCGGGGGAAAACGATGATCAGCCAAATCGCGCCGTCGCGGCAGCCGTTTATAATCGGGGTTGGAATTGACCAAGGCCTACGGGACCCTCGGAGTTGTTCCAGCTCCTCATCATCGGGACGTCCAGATCTAAAGCATCGAATCCCGGGATGAAGCCGCTCCGCTTCATGAGCCGCGCTGCAACCTCGATAAGGACAAAGCAATGCCGCCTGCACCTGGAGTCTTGCCGGCCGCCCAAGCCGGGACCATTACGTTGGGCGGCGATTTGACCGTCAACCGCATGGGATTCGGAACCATGCGGCTCACAGGTAAGGGCATCTGGGGCCCTCCCGCCGATCGCCGTGCCGCCCTCGCGACCCTGCGCCGCGCCGTCGAGTTGGGTGTGAACTTCATCGACACCGCCGATTCGTATGGACCCGAGGTGTCTGAGGAACTGGTTGCCGAAGCGCTCGCGCCCTATCCCGATGGGGTGGTGATCGCTTCAAAAGCGGGATGGGTCCGCTTCGGCCCCGGCGTCTGGCAGCACAACGCCAGTCCGGCGCATCTGGAAGAGGCGCTCGCGGGCACGCTGAAGCGGCTGCGCCTGGAACGGATCGACGTCTACCAACTGCACATTCCCGATCCGGCTGTCTCGTTCGACGCGTCGATGGAAACATTGGCGCGACTCCGCGCGCAGGGCAAGATCCGCCATGTGGCGCTGTCCAATGTCACTCTCGAGCACGTCGAGCGCGCGCGCCGCATCGTGCCCATCGTCAGCGTTCAGAACCGCTACAGTTTCTCCGATCGCGAGTGGGACTATCTCGTCAACTACTGCGAAGCCCATGGCATTGCCTTTCTGCCCTGGGGCCCACTGGCGCAAAATCGCAAGGCCAATGACGCCATTGAGAAAATAGCCGCCGGTCGCCATACCTCCACCGCCGTAGTTTCGCTGGCTTGGCTCCTGCGCCGTTCTCCGGTCATGTTGCCCATTCCCGGCACGTCTTCGGTGCGCCACGTGGAAGAGAACATCGGGGCCGCTGCATTTCACCTCACCGACGCCGAGGTTGCGGAGTTGAACGCCGTCGTCCCGCGCCCTTATTGGCTACGCTGATCGCTGTCGTCGCCGCGGCGCCGGCCACAGTGTTCCGGCCTCACTGCCAAAAATGCGGCCCATCGGCGAAAATACAACTCGATGGCAGATGGGCTGAGATTCCCGAGCCTGAGTCTATGCGCGGGCCTGTCGTTGGGTTTAGCCGGCGCGCTGTGGTTGGCACCCGCGCATGCGCGCGCCCAGGGAGTCGCGAAGTCCGGTCCCGATCGGCCCTATCCGCTCAAACCGCGCCAACTTCCCAACCGGTTGCCGCTCAAGCCGTCGCTGCCGCCATCGGTGTCGATCCCGCTCGATGCCGTCAACTTTGCGGCGCCCGGGATCCTCTATTTGGGCGATCGCGAGACCTTCGCGTCGCTCGGCTTCATCGGCGAAGACCGTCTCCTGTTCACCTTCCGCATCCCTGCCCTGCTGCATCGTGACGGTTCTGACGGCGGAGAACGCAAAATTCGCGCCATGGTGCTCGCCTTACCGACGGGAACCGTCGAGGCTGAGGCCGACTGGATCGTCCATGACCGCGGGCGTTACCTGTGGATGCTCCGCGACGGTCACTTTCTCCTTCGCAACCGCGAGAACCTATACGAAGGCGATCGTTCCCTGGCTTTGAAGTCCTTATTGCAGTTTCCTGGGCCGCTGGTCTCCATTGAACTCGACCCCACTCAACAGTATCTGGTCAGTAACTCGTACGAGCCCAATCAAGCCGCGAAGCCAACCCAGTCCGGCGAATCCTCCAACCCAACATCCGCACCATCTTCGAGCGACGATTCCGGCGAGAGCGAAGCGTCCAGCAATCCCGATATCGTGGTCCGTATCCTGCGCCTGAATTCGCCCAAGGTGATGCTCGTGAGCCGCGTGCGGAGCGCCGTTCATGTTCCCCTTAACTCCGACGGTTACCTCGAGACATTGCGTGGCAGGCCGGGTGAATGGACCTTTAATCTGAATTACTTCAGTGGCGGCAGCCACATCGTGGGCAGCGTTGCTTCGGCTTGCGCGCCTATGGCCCAATTCGTCGCGCCGGACGAGCTGCTCGTCACCACCTGCAACGATGGAGGGAACGACGTGCTCGTCGCCATGACCGAGGGCGGCCGCAACTTGTGGGCCGATGTCACCTCCCAATACTCGGTTTGGCCGATTGAGATTCGGGCCGCGAACGGGCTCCGCATCGCGCGCGAAAGCCTGGAGGTCCCCCATCCTATCAATGCCTTCGCGCCCCTCGGCGACGACGACATCAAGGGCCAGTTGGTGCGGGTCCTCGACGCCGCCACCGGCGACATGGTCTTCGAGGGGCCCGCCAGCCCCGTTCTCGATGGCGGCGGCAACGTAGCTTTATCGCCCTCCGGGCGCCGGCTGGCCGTCGTGAACGCTGGAGCGATCCAGATTTTCGATCTGCCTGCGCCACCGCCGTTGCCCGACGCATCCGCTCCCACGCGCTAAGACTAACCCTCGCGGTGGAGGAGCAACGTGTTCGCCTGGTGGACTGTGGAGAGCGAGATTCGTCCGATATTGACGTGCGCGGGCCGCGTCGCAGCCCAAAGAATTACATCGGCAATGTCCTCGGCCACCAGTGGCGTCAGGCCGTTGTACACCTTGGCTGCGCGGCCCGCGTCGCCGTGGAAGCGCACCAGGCTGAAGTCCGTCTCCACCAGCCCCGGATCGATGCACGTCACGCGCACCGGCGTTCCCAGCAGATCGTCGCGCAACCCGTCGCTGATCATGCGAACCGCAGCCTTCGATCCGCAGTACACCGCGCCATTGGGATAAGCAAGCTCGCCGGCCATCGAGCCCAGGTTGATCACGTGACCGTGGCCGCGCACCACCAAGCCTGGCAACACCGCGCGGGTTACGTAGAGCAACCCCTTCACGTTGGTGTCGATCATTTCGTCCCAGTCTTCGATTTTGCCCGTGTACAGCTTGTCCAGGCCACGACTGAGGCCGGCGTTGTTCACCAAGACCTCGATCTCAGCCCATTCCTCGGGCAGTTCGTCGATGGCCCGCTGCACGGTGTGCCGGTTGCGCACGTCCAACGAAAACGAGTGCACGGACTGAGCGCCGCGTTCCAGGGCCCGCGAAGCCACTTCAGCCAATCTGCCGGCACGGCGCGCAGCCAGCAGCAGCCGCGCTCCCTCAGCCGCAAACGCGAGCGCTGTAGCGGCGCCAATGCCGGTGCTGGCGCCGGTGACAAAGACAACCTTCCCTTTGAGACTGGTGTTCGCCATAATTCTCCCGCGATGATGGTTTCTGAGCCCGCAACGGATTATTTTACCGGCTCGGTCCCGTGGCGCGCGCTTTCCGGCATGCGGTTCTCACGCGCGGAAATTCCAGATTGCGCCATTTCGTCCAAGCGCCGGCGACTATCCTGGAAACAGGCTTCTCGCGAGCCAGAGGGAGTTTCTATGTCGCAATCATTCGGTGTGGTGTCCCCTTCTATCGGTTTGCCGGGCGTCGAAATCCTCGCCCCGGTGAGCCAAAGCTACGCCCGGATTCTCACCCCTGAAGCCGTGGCCTTTGTTGCGGACCTGCAGCGCACCTTCAACCAGCGCCGCAAAGCGCTCGTCGAGGCGCGCCACGAGCGCCAGAAGCGCCTCGACGTCGGCGAAAGGCCCGATTTTCTCCGCGAAACCCGGGAAATCCGGGAGTCCGCATGGAGCGTCGCGGCCCTGCCCCCAGACATTCTCGACCGGCGCGTGGAGATCACCGGCCCGGTGGACCGCAAAATGATCATCAACGCCCTCAACTCCGGGGCCAAGGTCTTCATGGCCGACTTTGAGGATTCGAGCACCCCGCTGTGGACCAACCTCATCGAAGGCCACATCAATCTCCGCGACGCCATCCGCCGCACCATCACTTACGCCGATCCCTCCACCGGCAAGCAGTACGCGCTGAATGACACGGTGGCCGTGCTCTTCGTCCGTCCGCGCGGCTGGCACCTTGAAGAGCGCCATGTTCTTGTTGACGGTGAACCCCTATCCGGTTCTCTCTTCGATTTCGGCCTCTATCTCTTCCATAACGCCAAAGAACTGCTGGCGCGCGGCAGCGGGCCCTATTTTTACCTGCCCAAGCTCGAAAGCCATCTCGAAGCGCGGCTCTGGAACGACGTCTTCCTCCGCGCCGAGGAACAGCTTGGCCTGACCAAAGGCACGATCAAAGGCACCGTGCTCATCGAAACCATCCTGGCCACCTTCGAAATGAACGAAATCCTCTGGGAGCTGCGCGAGCACTCGGCCGGCCTTAACTGCGGCCGGTGGGATTACATTTTCAGCTACATCAAAAAGTTCTCCCTCGACCCGCACGCCGTCCTGCCCGACCGCGGCCAGGTGACGATGGCGACCCACTTCATGCGCAGCTATTCGAAGCTGGCCATCAAGACTTGCCACCGCCGCAACGTGCACGCCATCGGGGGCATGTCGGCCTACATCCCCGTCAAAACCGACCCTGTGGCCAACGACAAAGCCATTGCGCAAGTGCAAGCCGACAAGGAGCGCGAGGCTGGCGACGGCCACGACGGCACCTGGGTGGCGCATCCCGGGCTAGTGCCGGTGGCGCTTGAAATCTTCGACCGCCTGATGCCGCAGCCCAACCAGATTTCGAAGCAGCTGCCGGATTTCAACCCCACCGCCGCCGATCTGCTCCAGGTTCCCGATGGCCAGATCACCGAAGCCGGCCTCAAGCAAAACGTCGCCGTGGGCCTGGGGTATGTCGAAGCCTGGCTCCGCGGCATCGGCTGCGTTCCCCTCTTTAACCTGATGGAAGATGCGGCCACGGCCGAGATCAGCCGCGCCCAGCTATGGCAGTGGGTGCACCAGAACGCCAAACTCAGCGACGGCAGAACAGTGGACGTGGCCCTCGTCGAAAGCCTCATCGCCGACGAGCTGGCCAAGCAGAAGAACTCTGTCGAGGCCACGCGCTACGCGGCCTATGAAAAAGCCGCCGATCTGATGCGCGAACTGGTCCAGGCCCCGCGCTTTGTCGAGTTCCTTACCCTGCCCGCTTATCAGCGCATGCTCAAGGAGGAAAAGTTCTACGGCGGTTCTCCAATTCCCGTGAAGTTTTGAGGGGCGTGCCGGGTGGCGTTTTCTTGGGAAAAACGCCACTCAACGTTCGAGGTTCTGCTCTACACCAATTGGAGAACCGCTATAGCGAAGATTTTCAGGCGCGTGGCCGCAGCCGCGCGAGATTTCCGACGCCTGCGTTCAGCGCAAGACGGCTATCGTGCGGCTAAGGCGATTTCCCGAAAGCGTTGCCAGGAACGAGGGAGGGAGCAGCATAGCCGTCCAGCGTGACGGCGCCGTGCTCAAAAGCGTGAAGATCGTCGGCGCCGGCGGCCATCGTCATCCAGCATACGGCGGCCTTGGTGAGCAAAGTGCAGGCGATCTCTACTGTATAAGCCGGCTCGGTATGCCCTTTGGGCGTTCCCGCGGCGCGCTCGATCCACATCCGGTGGCTCCCCAACGCGTAAGCGCCGAGGACGGGACGATCGATATCAAATGTCTGCTTGAGGCCCTCGGCAGCGCCTTCGCCAAAGCCGGGCAATTCCTTGGCAGTCATGGTCTGGCCATAGCAGTCGAAAGGCAACGCAACCACCACGATCGCGCTGACGCCGTGCCGCGCGGATAAAGCGACCTGAACGCAGGCAATTCCCTTCTTTTCTTCTTCGCCGGCGGCGTTTTGCGTGGCCTGTTGCTTTGCGGCGGGCAACTGGGGCTGCGGGTCTACGCTGTCCCAGTCCGACGGCAAACTGTAACTGAAGCCGAGGTCGCTCGAGTGAACTTGCACACCGTGAGTTTGAGCGAGCAACGGCGCAGCCAGCAATGCGAGGAACGCAGCGAGAGGCGAAGCCTTCATGATTGCCTTCTTTCGCTTGCAGTCTACCACCGGCTCGGATCCGGGCCGGGAATCACGGGAGAGGCTATTTAAGGAGGAAGGAAGAGGCGGCGGAGATGATTCCGGCAAGCGCGAAGACGATTCCGAAATACCAATAAAGCCGGCTGCGGGTGAGCAAGGTGACCGAGGTGATGACCAGAGCGATCTCCAGAAGCGCCTCGGCGAAATCGAAGCGGCCAGCGCGTGCTTCAGCGCTTCGCACCTGGGCCTCAAGAGCCTCGGCTTTGGCTTGCGCGTCATTGAGCTCAGCGTTCCATTTGGCTTGGTGGTCGGCGTAAGCCTTTTTGATCTTTTCCGCCGCAGCCGGATTGGCAAGCGTGACCACGCCAAGGAGATCGGAGGACAGCTCTGTATCATTGGAGCGGATTTTGTGCGCCTGGTAAAAATTCCACTGGTCGGTAGCCTTGTTCTGCGTAAGCACGGCCTCGGTGTGGGTGCGGTGCCCGAGGACCGTGGTCACGGCCACCAGCACCGCCAGCACGCTCATGGTGAACGCTACTGGGCGCATCGCCGACTCGTGCGAGCCGTGCTCGGCGTGTTCCTGCAATTCCTGGGCTTCAGTGGCTTCCATAAACGCCGATAGGCCTCGAGCTTAGGGTCTCCGGTTGTCGGATCGGTCCCCAAGCGGACTCATTTGGTCTCTGTCCCTCCGAGACATTTGGAGAAACTGATTCTTATTAACAGATTACCAATTGCGAGATCGGGAATTGTCTTGTCGCCGTCGATTTGATCCGCGACCGTATGCAGCGCCCTCGCCATCGACTTTGATTGGGCCTCGGTCGCCGTTTTCCAATGGCTCTGCGCGTCAGGTAACCCCTCAATGTTGGCAGCCCAGCTGCCGTCGTGCTTTTTCCAATAAGTGATCTCAAATTCAAAATCTTTGGACTTATCCATGGATGACACCTCGGCGGGGTCCCCGATCCTTAGGCTACCTTAGCTTACGTCACTTCCGTTTCCAGCGCACGCCGTCCTTCGAGTCTTCGATGACCACGCCTTGCTGCGCCAGTTGGTTGCGAATCTGATCGGCGCGCGCGAAGTCGCGTTGCAGCTTGGCCTGGGTGCGTTCGGCCACCAGCGTCTCGACGGCTTCGTCGGTAAGCGAGTGACGAGTCAGCAGTTCGGGCGCCACATCGTCAAGGCGGCCCACCTGCTCGGCCCAAACCAAAGCCCGCTGCGTAGGGCCGTCGTCGCGGTCCTCAAGCACATCGAAGATGGCGTCAAAATCCTGGAGAACCGCCAGAATCGCGTCGCTGTCGGCGGCCGAAAACTGTCCCTGATCGATGGCCGTATTGGCAGCGCGCACCAGATCGAAGATGGGCGCGCGCGCCTCAGCGGTATTCAGGTCGTTGGCCAAAGCGGCCATGTATGCGGCCCTGGCGTGGTGCGCCGCTTCCTGCATGGGCGCGGTTTCGCCGGGCGGGAAGACCGTTTCCACGAGTCGGCCTCGAAAGGTGCGCAAACGGTCAATCGCGCTGGTGGCCTCGGTGAGTCCCTGGAAGGTGAAGTTGAGCTGATGCCGGTACGGCACAGAAATGAGGGCCAGGCGGATCGCGGAGGCTTTGTAGCCTTTCAAGAGCAGATCGCGGATGGTGAAGAAATTGCCTTCGCTCTTGGACATCTTCTTTCCATCGACCAGCAAAAAGCGTACATGCATCCAATGCCGCACAAAGGGCTTATGGGTGGCGGTCTCGCTCTGGGCGATTTCGTTTTCGTGGTGGGGAAACATCAGGTCTTCGCCGCCCGCGTGCAGATCGAAGCTGTCGCCAAGGCACTCCATCGACATGGCGGAGCATTCGAGGTGCCATCCGGGGCGACCACGCCCGATCGCCGTATCCCACGATGTTTCGCCCTCTTTGACCGCCTTCCACAAGGCGAAGTCACGCGCCGAGTCCTTCTCATATTCGTCCAGGTCCACGCGCGCGCCATCGGCAATGCCGCTCAAATCTTTCTTGCTGAGCTTGCCATATTCGGGAAACGCCGACAGGCGGAAGTACCAGCTCCCGTCTTCGGTTCTGTAAGCAGCCCCCGCAGCGGCCAGCTTCTCGACCAGTTCCACCATGCGGGGAATGTGGTCGGTGGCGTGGGGCAGGACCTCAGGCCGTTCGATGCGAAGAGCTTCGAAGTCTTCGAAAAAAGCCTGCTCATATTGAGCCGTGTACTGGCCGATGGGGACAGCGGCCTGCGCCGCGTTGCGGATGATCTTGTCGTCCACGTCGGTGATGTTCATAACGTGGCGCACCGGGACGCCGGTGAGATGGAGAAAGCGGCGGAGCACGTCGATTTGTAAAAAGGTGCGGAAGTTACCGATATGGCCGTAATCGTAAACCGTGGGACCGCAGGCGTACATGCGGAGAGCGCCGCCATCGGCGGGAACGAGAGCCTCGATTTGTCCGGTCAAGGTATTGAATAGGCGGAGAGTCATTGGCAGTAAGACTTGAGCGGCTCCAAGCTAGGGCCTGTTCAGGCTACCGGGGTGGATGGCGTTGCGAGCGAAAATCGGGCCAGACGAGGCCGAGCCCGCAGGCTTTGGCGGCTCCAAGGTCGAGGGCGAGAACAAAGTATGGCCGGATTTCCACCCCAGCGACCAAAGGCCGTCGCTGGGGACCCCGGGATTTTCGCCGCAACCCGCAGGGCTGGGGCCAATTTTCCCGATTTCGTTGTCGCTCGTCGCTAGCAGACACCCGGTATGCATCCCTCCTCGCTCCTAGAACTCGGAAAAATCGGCTCCCAGCGCCGCCGCCCCGGTAGCGTGAACAGGCCCTGGCTCAGCGGCCCCGAACCGTGAAAGCGTGTGGCGCATGCAACAGGTGAAATTGGCCGGGTTGCGGCTGGTTCGATTGTAGCAGCGGGAGATGGCCGGAAAGGCGGTGAGCCGTTGTATCAGGTTCCGCGCACCTGCCCCCGGCCGTTGCTCTTCACGGCGTACATCCGCGCGTCAGCTATGCCGATGATGGTGTGGAGCGTGAGGGCGTCGTCGGGCGAAGTAGCCAAGCCGACGCTGGCGCTAACGCGCAATTCTATTCCGTTCTTCATCCGGAACCGGGTTTGCATCAAAGCGCGGTGCAGGTTCGCGGCCCGCTCGAGAGCCGCGGTGGCGCCGGTTTCCGGCATCAGGATGACGAATTCGTCGCCTCCATATCGAAAGCACCAATCCTGCTTACGGCTCAATTCCTGGAGGCGCTGGCCGGTGCGGGCCAGCAGTTCGCTGCCGATCAAATGTCCGTGCAAATCGTTCACCAGCTTGAAACGGTCCAGGTCAAGGAAGGCCAAACTCAGCGGCAGGCGCCGAGAGCTGCAGCGCTTCAGTTCGCGACCGAGCACGTCATAAAGATGGCGGACGTTGTAGAGCCCCGTCGTGTCATCGGTGATGGTGAGCTGCTGAATGCGCGCCACGTCGTTGGCGTTTTCAATGGCGATGGCTGCATGGTCCGCGAGAATGTGGAGAAACGCGATGGTGTAGTCGGTCAACTGTTCGGGGCGCGGATTGAAGATTTCGATCACACCATGAGTGCCCTTGCGCCCGCGCAGGGGCATGGCGATAACCGAGCGCACCGAGCGCGGCTTGCCACCCATGGCGCGGACCCGGGGGTCCTCATCGGCCTCGGGGACAATCAGGGTTTCGCCGTGCTCGACCACCCAGCCGGCCACGCCTTCGCCCACCTTCACGCGCAAATCGCGGAGGCTTGATTGTTCCCCGCCGGCGGCAATGGCGTAATAGAGTTCCTGCGTCGCCTCTTCGAGCATCAGCAACGCCCACAATTCGGCCTGGACGATGCGCTCCATATGCTCCAGGATGGTGCGCAGAATGGTGTCCAGGTCGAAGCTCGAGGTAAGCGAGCGCGCCAACTGATGAAATACGTGCAGATCCGCGAGCGGGATTCGGCCTTCCGTCTCGTTGGTCATCGTCGGACCCCTTTGTTATGGGGGGCTCTATAGGTTATTTTGTCACGGCGAACTGCGCCGGCGGATCAATGTCGCCGCGATAGGAGCGAAGTTTATGCGGAAAGCGCGCGGCGGGAGTTACATTCATCCGCCGATGTGCACCATGGATCGCGAAGGCTTGAGGAATCCCGGCTCGCCGATGTGATGCCGCGCTTCTTTCCCCTGAACAGTGCGGAAGATGTACGCGCGCAACTCGTCGTCGCTTGCGCCCGCGCGCATGCGGCCGTACAAATCGTGCTCCACCTGGGAAAAAAGGCAGGTGCGGATTTTGCCGTCGGAGGTAAGGCGAACGCGGCTGCAGGCGCCGCAAAAGGCCCGACTCACCGGCGCAATCACGCCAATTTCACCCACGCCGTCGGCAAATGAGTAGCGGCGCGCCGTCTCACTGGCCTCGCGTGGCGGCAGTTCGACCAGCGGCAGCACACGATTGATGCGCTCGACGATTTCGGCGAGCGGAACCACGATTTGCGGCGACCATAAGCGGCCCTCTTCGAGGGGCATGAACTCAATGAAACGCACCACCACCCCCTCTTCTCGCGCAAAGCCGGCGAAACCCTCAATCTGGTCCTCGTTAAATCCGCGCAGGAGCACGCAGTTGATTTTGAGCGGGGTAAGGCCCGCCACGCGCGCGGCGCGGATGCCGCCCAGAACCGTCTTAAAGCTGCCCGGGATGCGCGTAATGCGCTCGAACACGCCGGCATCCACTGCGTCCATGCTGACCGTGACGCGGTTGAGGCCGGCGGCTTGGAGGGGAGCGGCCAGGGAATCCAGCAGATGGCCGTTGGTGGTCAGCGCCAGATCGAGCGGCTCATCCCAGAGCGTGCGCATCCGCGCCAGTTGCCGCACCATATCCACGAGGCCACGGCGCAGCAGGGGCTCGCCGCCGGTAAGCCGGACCTTGGTGACGCCGAGATCGACGAACAGCCGGATCAGGCGCAGATACTCTGCAATGGCCAACTCGGGATACTGGGCGCCCTGTTCGCCGGTGCGGCAGTAGACGCACTTATAGTTGCAGCGGTCGGTGATGGAGACGCGCAGATCGTGAATGACGCGGCCATAGCTATCGGTGAGCCGCGCATGGGACGCCACGGTGGATGGGGCGGTAAGGGAAGCAGCAACCATCGGCAACTTCAAGCCTATACCGTTTTGCTTCGTCCTGCATCCGCTATACGGCGGATCAGTCAATGCGCGGAGTTCCTCTGCGCAGCACGAGGCCGGCGATGGCAAAGACAAAGACGAGGAGCAGGGCGAGGAAAAGATAGTAGGCCATGGGGTGGTCCCAGCCCGGAGAGTATTGCAGATCCTGGCCGGCCCAGAGGAGCAGGACCGTGGCGATGATGGCGAACTGGCCGGCGATGACGAGAAAGGTGTGACCGAGATGGCGGCGCTTATCGAGTGCGTCGACCTGGTCAGGGGTGAGGTTGCGCTCTTCGGGGGGAAGCAGGAAATTGGGCATTGGGATTTTCTCGCCGGGACGGTGACCTCCGCGCCCTGCGCCTCGATTCGATTCAATCACACCGCACGGGGTGCGCGCCAGTAGATTGCGGCGCGGCCAGCCAAGCGAGGGCCGCAAGGCGGACCAGAACGGGTCGAGAACGTGGCCTCGTGGCCGCCCGAGAGCTGGTTGCGGAAAGCGACTGGGTCGATTTTTGAAAGCCGATCAATAAGCCCTGAGAGGCACGAGACTCACTCCATGAGAAAGGCCAACGACTGGAGGGTGGTAATTTCAAAGGGCTTGCGGCAGCGGATATTGGCGCAGGCGAGCTTGTCATCGCGTCTTACCATGTAGGACTGTGCTTTGGCGAAGCGGGCCCGGTCGCGTTCGTCGGCTCCGCGGGGGAGCTGATCGCGTTTGCGGCGGACGACCCAGGTAACGGAATAGTCGGCGGCCTGCCCGCAGCGGGGGCAGACCAGGGTGTGCTGGCGCTGCTCCGTGGTCTCGTTGAAGAATTCCCGCTCTTCCATCGGATTGAGCCCTCCCGTGTTCTGCGCCAGTCGACCCGCTGACGAAGACCTGTCCGCGGGGACGCCGGCGGGGTTCCGCGATGGCCCGATTCTTGGACGGACCGGCGCAGTCCATGGAATCCGGCTAAGGCAACCCGCGTGGGCTATCGCCGGCGCCGGATTTCCTTCATACTCGATCTTGCCGTGGCGAAACGCAAGCCAAACCGGTTTTCAGCCGCCAAAGCGGTGAAGGCGAATGCCCGCGAGCGGGTGGGGCAGCCCAAACCGGCGCGGGTCATCGAGCCCAGACCGCGCAGCGGGCGTGCGGCCAAGTACAAACCCAAGCTGGAAGACATCCTTGAGAAGGAGCCGTAGCCGGCGGTATGGAGGCCTCCGCAGCGACGGAGCCAAGAAGCGCCCGGATGAGCTTCCCCGGCCGGGCGCTGCGGGGGTAACCGGCTCAGAGAACCGGGTCCATTGAGCCGGGATCGCGGGGGCCTGGATCGCAGGGGTTGGAATCGCTCTTTTGGTTCAAATCAGGGAACTTAGCCCTGTTGCCTACCCCCACTCCCCCCATCTCTGTCAATAAGTTTCCTGTTTTCAGCGGATTAAGCCCTTCGCGGCGAGGGTAAAGATGGAGAAACAAAGGACTTATTGGCAGAAATGAGAAAACAAAGGGGTTAGAGCGAATCGATTGGGATTTGGACTGATTTTGCTGCATCTCCTGGTTCCGATCTTTCGTGAAATGTCTCCGGATTGGCCCTGGACTGCCCGGGATTCCGGTGTGCAGGTTGCCGTTTATCAAGCGCGCCTGTCATGCGGAAAGACGGGGTTGCCAGGAGAACCGGAAGTCCGGTTTTCGAGCTCTTCTTCTACCGAAGAAAGAGAAGCGCCCGGCGAACGATCCTGCTTGCCGGGTATTGTTGTTTTCAATTATGACGGAAAGCGAGAAAATACCGGCAATCGGGAAGTGCTTTGTTTTGTGCGGATTGGAATGTTTCGCACTTGACAACGCGTGGTAAGCGTCAAGGTCCGTGGCTTCCGGGGTCCCCAAATGCGAGGGATCCTTCGGCAGGCTTAGGACGGGCTCCGGGCTGCCCTCGCTTTGTGCATGGACACACTTTTCCTCGGTCGGGGGCGCGGGCCACTCGCCCTTCTCGTTGCTCTTTCTGTGCAAGTGTTTGAAAACAGGGCACTTATTTTTTAGCATTCTGCAAGTGTTTGAAAACAGGCGGGTTGTTTCGGGTTATGGCGCAAGTGTTTGAAAAGAATGAGGATATTCGCATGATGGAAGAACCGAGAGGGCGGTGAGCACGGGACGCGTGTGGGTCCATTTCGAGGCCTCGCCAAGAAAAAGCCCAGCCGAAGCTGGGCTTGGGATTCAAGTCTCGATTCCAAGGATACGCGCTTTCTCGAAATAACCGGCAAATCCGGGTTGATTTTTTTCGGGGCGGGTTAGGCGGTTGCCGAGGGAGACGATCCGCGGCCGGGTCGATTGTGGCGAGGAGGTCTGCAATGGCTGTTTGCGGGAGGCTGTGCGGGGCGGGTTCGGGGTTGCGTCCGCATTGCCGGTGAGCCGGGCGCTTGCTGCGTTCACGACCTTCGGCCATCTGCGCCGCCAAATGGCGCCAAGCCGGTCTGCCCGAGGGCAGTGGTTAGGGTCCGCAACGAGAAACGATGGGCTACAATCGACGACGAGGCCAGTGAAGATCGTGGTCTCCCATGTCCCCAAAAGTGGGGGACATGGGGCGCCCATCATTCGTGGGGAGCTCGCTGCGCTCCCGGGCACCCGGGCCACCCGCCAAGCCGTTCTGGGTGAGTGGCTCGGCCTGATGTCGGCAACGGACAACCGGACGCATTTGTCAGACTAGGCCGTTCAACGTCAACTTGCAGGCCGCGAATCGATGGACACTCGCCGACTTATCGGTACGATTGAGGGAACCAGCATCCTCTCGATAGCGTAACCTTCTCAGGCCCGGGGGAAACTGTGATGTCCTTAACCTTAAAGAGAACAGCTCGCTTTGCCGGCCTATGGTATTTGGGATTCACATTAGGACCGTTCTACCTCTTGTATGTTCCTTCGAGAACGGTCGTGTTGAACGACGCTCCCGCCACAGCAGCCCGGGTACTCGCAAACGAGATGCTCTTTCGCTGGAGCATGCTTGCCGAAGCTCTCGGAGTCGTCATCTTCGTCGGCTTGAGCCTCGCGCTCTATAGACTCTTTGAAGCCGTGGACCGCCACTGGGCGCGCCAGATGGTGGCACTTGTGCTGGTCTCGTCTGCGTTAAGCCTGGTCACGCTGGTTTTCAATGCGGCAGCGCTCCTCGTCTTTCGTGGAGGTGATGGCTTCAGCGGCTTCGACACGCACACGCGCGAGGCAGTCGGCATGGTCCTGATCCGGATGCATGGACAGGCAAACGGGATCAACCAGATGTTTTGGGGTTTGTGGCTACTGCCTTTCAGTGGGCTGGTCGTGCGGTCGCGTTTTCTACCGCGCTGGCTAGGATACTGGCTGCTGATGGATGGGTTTGCGTGGTGCGCCGTCGGCGCGACGTGGTTCTTTTCTCCCGATTCCTCGAACGCCATGTTCCATTATCTGCAACCGGTGTTTTTTGCAGAGATTGTAGCCATGCTCTGGTTGCTGATCATGGGAGCGAAGGAAAAGGTGCCGATACAAGCAGCAGCCGGTTAGAAGGCGAGGCCGGGTCGATTTCGCATCGATATCGGGAAACGGGCCAGTGTCCAGGATTCTGAGCGGACTTCGGTCTCTGCCATAATTTGGCCACCTGGACATATAGTCGTTAGCCTTGATCGGAAATGCTTCGGGGCGAATCCCCGCAGTCAGACCCTTTTGCCGCAGCTGCTGCCCCGAGGCATTTTCGATAAGATTTCATGAGCTTGCGCGCGCCACGTTGGATGAAAAACCGACCACGCATCGCAACCGCCGCGTGGTAGAAGGTTTCCAGGGACGATTGGTAAAGGCTGATTCATCTCCTTGAGGAGCGAATCCCGTCGATAAGATTAGCCTGCGCCAGCATAGAGGCACCACAGTTTGTCGCACCCCCATTG
>JASHOC010000271.1 GCA_030041305.1 Acidobacteriaceae bacterium | reverse complement strand
TCTCACCCGAAAATCGCGGCCACAGTCGCTCGCGTCCTTGCCGCGTGGCGGCAGCGAGAAAAGGTACTCGTTTTCTGCCATTTCATCCGCACAGGCCAGACACTCCGGCGTGCGATTTCGCATCACCTGCGCAACGCGATCTTCGGTGAAGCCGCAAACAGACTGGGTTGCTCCTCTGAAGAAGCCGAGGACATACTCGAACGCCTGGGTGCACGTTTTTTCGACCGCGATTCGCCCGCCCGCCGTGCGTGTGAGGCGTTTACCGGACAACTCCTCTCGCCACACCGCGCACTCGCAGAACACCGGGAGTTACTGCTCGATGTTGTGCGGCGTTTTCTACGCACGCCTTCATTCCTCGTCCGCTATTTTCCCATTGAAAGAGAAACTCTTGACCAAGCTTCCGTGGAAGCCGCATTTGCCAATTACGACTCTTCAGGGGTCAGCCTTCGCCAGATGTTGGGGAATTTTCTGGAGTTTCTTGAACGGCGTTGCAGCGCCAGCGAGCGCCGACCATTGCTTGCCGCGATCGACCGGATGAAGACCGGCGACATCACCACGCTAAGCGAAGACGAGTGCCAGGGAGACGACTACGCCACACTGCTCGCTAATGTCCGGTTAGTCAATGGTGCGACCCGCGGAGAGACTCGTCAGCGGCTAATGCTCACGTTCAACAGCCCGTTCTTCCCCGAAGTGCTTGTCGCCTCCAGCGTCATGGCCGAGGGCGTTGATCTGCATCGCTTTTGTCGCTACGTCATTCACCACGACCTCGACTGGAACCCCAGCATGCTCGAACAGCGCACTGGCCGCGTGGACCGAATCGGGGCGAAGGTCGAGACCTGCGGCCAACCCATCCGAATCTACCTGCCCTTCATCGCCGAGACCCAGGATGAGAAAATGTACCGTGTTGTCATGGATCGCGAACGCTGGTTCAGTGTGGTCATGGGCGAGCAGTTCAAAGTCGATGCGCGCCACACCGAGTCGCTTGCGTTGCGAATTCCCCTACCCGCTGCCGTAGCTTCGCAATTGGCATTCCGACTTGAGGTGTGCGCGTAGGGAAGCTCATGCTCCAAAGATTTGGCGGCAAGGAGAGTACCGGCAAGGGCCAGATGGTTGACCAGCGCGATGCCGTGGAATTCGAATGGCAATCGGATAAACCGGATTATCACGGAGCAGCCCTGGAGTTCTTAAGGCGTGTTGTTGCGAGTTAGATTTGAAAATCGATCATTGACCGCTTCTCTGAAGTTCTGCCGGCAAGGGAACATTGCTGGCTTGAAGCGCCATCACGGACGAATGGGTATAGCGCCGTACTTCGGAAACATAATGGCGAAGTGTGCTTGAAGGGTAAAGTCCGTTTTCAGGTTCAGCCGATGGGCTTGTACTGCCCGTTCGAAGCGGGCGTGCAATTCGAGAAGATTGATGCACGCCTTGCCTTATCCCCCGCTGGTGATCAATAGAGAGACGCCGTTTGGCCGGTCGAATGGGCGGGACGCCGCGCGGCTCCAGCCGAGGAACCGGGCTCCGTTCTCTGTCGGGATCTCCTTACAAATGAGGGGTTTGGTGCCCGCTCTCACTTAGCGATCGACATTCCCATTGCGATAGTCTAATCTTGTAAACTAGATGGCCGAAAAGGCGAAAATAATCGACCTATTTTGTGGCGCGGGAGGCCTTTCGCTCGGCGCGCACTTTGCCGGATTCAAGACCGCGGTGGCAGTGGATATAGATGCGAATCTGACTAGTTCCTATAAAGAGAACTTTCCAGGAGCGAAGCTCTTATCCAAGGACCTATCGCAGCTTTCGGGACGATCCCTTCTGGAGGAAGCCGGGTTTAAGGCAAACGAAATTTCAGGGATCATTGGCGGCCCGCCGTGCCAAGGTTTCTCGCTCATGGGGCGGCGCGACATGGCGGATCCGCGGAATGCGTTGATCGGGCATTTCTTTCGATTGGTTCGTGAGATCAAGCCCACTTTCTTTGTAATGGAGAACGTGCCTGGCATTTTGCTTGGAGACGCGAAAGCGGCACTCGAAGATTTGATCGACGGCTTAAAGGGATACGAGATTTTGGGGCCAATCCACGTAAATGCCGGTGATTTTGGAGCGGCCACAAATCGGGAGCGAGTCATCGTAATTGGCTTTCGAGGAGTGCGAATTGCCCAAGCCGAACTTGACAAGCAGAAAATGACGAAGAAGTCGTTTGTTCGTAGCGCCATCGCCGATCTGCCGGAGCCGATAGCCGAAGGATGGGGGCGTTATCGTAACGTCGAGCCATCGAGTTATGCGTTGCAGGCTCGCAGGGTACGGATGGGTTTGGGTGCAGCTTTATTCAAACAAGCAACGCGAGACGGTCGTGTTTCCGGTATTCAGCCCACCTTGCATACAGAGGAGGTACAGCGCCGATTCTCTTCGGTTCTTCCCGGCACAAACGATACCGTCAGCAGATGTCCGCGTCTTAGTTGGGATGCTGTAGCTCCCACATTGAGGGCCGGAACCGGACCGGACCACGGTTCGTTTCAATCCATACGTCCGATCCACCCCGAGCAGGATCGCGTGATAACAGTCAGAGAGGCAGCGCGCCTACAGGGATTTCCTGATTGGTTTAAGTTCCACGATACCAAGTGGCACAGCTTTCGTATGATCGGTAATAGCGTTTCGCCGTTCATGTCAGAAGCACTATTGAGTGTCTTAGCAAAGCACATCTAAATCTGAACGCGATGATAATTCGGATAGAACCTATATAGCTTCAGGTAATTCCGAATCAGGTCTAGGGATTCCTCGGGGTCCTTCTCAAAACGAAACGACAAATCCTCGGCTATCTGGTCGGCGGTCTTCCCACTGAGCTTCTTGTCGATTTCCAGACGCTCCCGCAGACTCATATCGGGTACTTCGATTTGATGGATCTCCCATTGCGGGCTGGCGAAATCAAGCCTTCCCAGTTCCAGGCGGTTTTCGAAGTCGGCTTGGTGTGTCCGATCGATCAGTGCTCCTGTTACCGTTAGCATGGGCGTTCCATCGTTGTATGTGTAACAACCCAGGGGCAGGAACTCCAGTTTGGAGTTTTCAGCCAATCCTTCGGCAATCTTTCTCTTGAGCGCATTCAGATAAACATTCGGGAGCCCGTCATTTGTGACATCGTTTATCGAGATGCCTTCCGCGAGATATGCGGACCCTAATTGAGACTGAAGGTTTTCCAATCGATTTGTGAGAACATCCGACTCCCCCTTATTTAGCCAGCCCGTATGAAGCGAAAATGTGGTCTTCAAAATGTCGTTATTTTCCAGTTTGGAGACGAGCGACCTTATTTCGCTCAGTTGTGTTGGGAGTTCACTCGGGGTTACATAGTCGAGCCAAATCAGAAGATTGCTCGCCTCGCCATAATTGCGGTAGTCATCAATTTCTATGACAAGATCGCTGCTGGAGCCACGAAAGGGCTCAATGCACCCGTATGGGACATTGAGCCTTTGTCGATCAAGCATCCAATCCTCCCGTTCAAGCGAGATCATCTTCTTGAGATTAAACCGCGTGTGAAGCAGCTTGAATTCCTCAAAGTAGACACCTCCGAATCCGATGTAGAGATAATTCTCAATCTCTTGCCAACGCGAAAAACGCAGCAGTAGCTCCATGAAAAGCTGGCGCTCGACATATTTGTTGCGGCGGAGGTTGTAAGCGAGGGTAGCTCCGCTCATTTTTTTGCCTTCGCCTTGGCGAGCCCAAGGACATGATCGAAAGCCGCAGCAGCGGTATCGGATGGAGGGGTGTCCGGTTCGCCCAGAAGGAATTTTGCCACTCTACGGACCTGATCCTCTGGCCGCGAAAAGACCATTCTCTTACTGTTCGATTCAACCACTTTCGGCAACGGAGGATAGAAGATCCTGCCGGTTCCAGTTCGCTCTTTAGTCCAGGAATCGGGTTTGAGTTTTGAGACGTTGCCCCGCAGAATTTTGACTTCAACCGGGGCTGTTGTTCTGAAAAGATCATCGCGTTGTTTATCATCGAGTTTCTTCAGTGAATTCGTAAAACTCGTAAACACTTTAAGACCATCGCGCATTCGCTTTCTTACTTCGAGAAAGACGGGGTTTTGCGCGTTGATGCCTCTCTTCGTCGTAGTGATTGGGAGTTTCGCCGGTTCTGCGGACGTGAAAGTCACAAGGCCAGAGATCTGCCGGAATTGCGGATGATAGTTGGGCGCGCCGTCCCCCCAGCCCGTCAGGATCGTTTTATCCTTGTATACGATAACCCTGTCGTTACAAACAATTGTCCAACCGGCCTCCTCTGCACGTCCGGCAGTCGGGTCCTCGTCAGGATCGCTGTCAAAGGGAGCGAAGAAGCCTACCATGACTTCGACGCGCACACCATCGTTGTCGCTTTCGTAAATGTAAGGCGCGATACCTGTCGATTCTGCGACAGCCTCCAGGTCCGCGGACCGGAGGGACAGCGGCATTGCCGGAACAGGTTTGTTATCGATTCGAACCTCGAAGCCTTTTTCAATCAGGACGCTGTAATACTGGGATACACGGGACCTGAAGGAATCGCGAAATGAAGCGGGGCCGTCGAAGGCGGCCGCGACCGCTGGGCGCAAATCTTTCACGGTAATCGATGTGCCGGGAGGGTCTTGGGAAGTGAAGTCCTCCACGGGTATTTCCCACTTATCTTCTTTTGTCATCCACTCGCGTGAGATGTGAACGGAAAAGCCGCTACGATCCGTGTGGCTCTGAATGCGGCTGTCGTATCCCATCTTAAAGACGGCACGTTTCATTCCAATTCCGTAAGTCCCCACGGTGGGGAGATTTTCGTCGGTTTTGTCTCCAGGAGGACGACCGAGGCGGAACGCGGAGTCTCTCACGTCATTGGATATGCCGCCGCAGTTGTCCTTAATCGAAAACTGGGTTCCTGAGAAGGTTAATTGCGCGTGGTAACCGTCATATGGCCGTTCGGGATTCGTAGGGTTCTTTGCAGAGCGGAGAGCGCCGTCTACGCAGTTGTCCAGAAGATCGAGTACGGCATCTTCCAACTCGATGTCCTTCGTGAGCATGTTCACGAAGAACGCCTTAGTCGGAGCAAGCGAGACTACTTCTTCGCCGGTGTCTTTATTTTGCATAGCTCAGCTCTCCAGGAAACGGGTCACCCGAGAAATGGTATCGGATATCATTCGCGCACTACGAAGCTTACAACTCCAAACGACAAGGACTTTCCATCCAGCGGTCGTTAAAGCCTCCGTTACGCGCTGGTCTCTTGCGCGATTTTTTGCGAGTTTATCTTTCCAGAACACTTGATTGGATTTCGAGAGTCCTCCCTGATTACAGTTCTCGTGGCCGTGCCAGAAACAGCCGTGGATGAAGATAATCTTTCGTCGCGAGACGAAAACCATGTCGGGCTTTCCGGGCAGATCCTTCCTATAGAGCGAATAGCGAAAGCCAGCTCGGTGCAAGGCAGACCGCAACACTATTTCCGGGGCAGTATTCTTTGCGTGAACCCGAGACATCAGGAGACTTCTCTTTTGTGGGCTGAGGTTATCGGTCATAGCGGTGCGGATTCAGTCTATATTCCCGCCCCTGATTGCCGCTCGCCTTCCGCCGGCGACCTGTTCTGAGCGCAACAATCCAAACTCTCGTTTACAAACCCAATTGCATGCCAGACTGTAGCGACTGATCGAGGGGTGTCTTCCCGACGGCCTGCGAAAAATCGAGCGCCGCGGTTTTGTCGATCTCGGTGCTCAGGCGCGCGGGCAGCCGGGTGGCGTCGTCAGTGAAGATTCTTGCTTCGAAGCTCGCGCGCGACACCGCGACATATGCGAAGCGGCTGTTCACGAGATCGGGATGCGCCGCGTGGTCCACATGGACCAGGACACGGTCGGCGGTGAGGCCCTGGGAGCTGTGGCTGGTGACCGCGTACCCGTGATCGAAGTGGCGGGTCAGTTGCGGATCGAAAGAGACAGTCCTGCCGCTGTCCATTCTCGCGCTCATCGAACCATCGGGACCGATCTGCTCGATGGTTCCGAGGGCGCGATTGGCAACGTGCAATTCCTGCTGGGGCGCGGTGAACTGAATGCGGTCACCCACGGAGAATCGCCTCTCGGCTTCGGAATAAGCGTCGATCCCGCGCAGCCGCTCCGGATTGTACGCGACCTCGGAGCCGTCCGGTTTCCTGACCGTAATCTCGTTTTCTCTGGGGTTCGTGGAAACAACCTGGGAATAGCTGCCGGCGCGGATGCCAAGTTCCATGCTGCCGCGATGGTAGCGGAGAACGTCGCCGACTTCATAGCGCGAAGCCCAAGCGCGGTCGGCGCCGGTCAACTCCGAGTGGGGAACGAGGACCTTTACAGCGTGATCGTTGCGGGCGATCACTCCGCATCGCTGCAACTCTCCATGCGCCGCCTCATTGATCTCGCGCCGTGAAGCATTGTCTGGCGACACGACCAACGTACGCTCAGGATTGCAAGCGAACTCTTTGGCTATAGCTTCGATGCGCTGGGCGCGGTCGGGAATCTCGACGATGCGCCCCTGCTCGCGCAGCATTTCGATCCCTGCGGCAACATCCGCTCTGGCAAGGCGTTCAACCGCACACAGTAATGCCGGGTCCTTCTGGCGAACGATCTGGTCCAGTTGGGCCGTCTGCATTCCGGCCTGCTGCAACTGCTCGAAGGGCTTTCCGGCATCGACCGCCTGATGCTGGCGGATGTCGCCTACCAGCAATACCCTGTCCTGCGAACCGATCTTGTTGAGGAAATCCCGGATCTGCCTGGTCGAGGCCAGTGAAGATTCGTCGAGCAGGTAGAGATGCCTGCTCGACGGCTCGCTAGCCGATTGCTCGTTCCCGCCACGAGCAAGAAATCCCTGCAAAGTCGCGGCGGAGATCCCGGCCTCACGAAGCTGTTCGGCCGCCCGCGAGGTGGGCGCGAAGCCCTCGACGGCGTAGCCGGCAGACTGCGCGCCGTCGCGGATGGCAAGCAGCGCCTCGCTCTTGCCCACTCCCGCATAGCCCTGAATCGCCTGAATGCGGTCCGCAGCGGTGAGCACCTGTTCGATGGCGGCCTGCTGGCCGCGATTGAAGCGCGGATGCGATTCGGCGACCTGGGATGCGGCGAGGTGGGAGAGAATCGGCTCCGCCTCGCCCTGCCCCGCGCGCATCGTCTGGATGATTTCCTTTTCCATCCCCATCATCCGGTCGGTGGTGATCTGGCGCGCAGAGGCGCGCGGAGTGTGCTCAACTGCCAGAAACTCGCCCTGCGACAGACGTGAAGCAACGGCGCGGCGCACATCGCCATAGGGGACCTCGCCCATGCCTCGCCGGAGCGCATCGCGGAAGAGACGCCGCTCATCGACGACGGCCTCGCGCTCGTAGAGGCGGTCGCGCGCGAAGCTCACAGCCTCTTGCGCAAGCTGGGCCGGCGACTTCTTTTGGACCTGATTGATTTGCTGCGCCCGTTCCCGCGCGGCGTCAACGACCTGCTGCGGCTGGTTGCCGAACTGGGCGGCAAGCCGCTGATGCGCCGCCAATGTCGATTCCGGCCCGGCGATTTGTTTTTTGTCCCGCGTGGCGTGCGCGGCGATCTGCGCTGCTGCCTTGCTCTCGATGCCGATCTTTTCCATGTACTCGCGTATCTGCTGGCTCCGCGGACTCGATGCGTCCAGATATTCCTGGGTGTAGCCCCTGATCTCCGGGGCCCCGCTGCGGCCAGGCTGAAGCTCGTAGCCGAGGCGAGTCAGCCGGTACATCAGCTCCGACTGGTACACCGCCGTGGCAAACTGCCGCGACTGAAAGATCGGGCGCTCCTGAAGCGCCCGCGGCTGCCCGCCGCCACGCTCGGTCACATTGAAGATCACCGCGTGGGTATGGAGTTGAGGCGCGGCGTAACCATCGACAGGACGAGCGGTATCGTGCTCGAATTTGGCAGCAACGAACAGTCCCGTGTGCTCGGCTGGGTGGTTGCCGCCAATACGGGCGTGGGTATACTGCTCAAGTTCCCGAAGCGCAACCGTGACCGCCTCTCGGTGGGCCACCCGCACCCGGTAGTCACCGCCTACAAGAGCAGTGAGCGAAACCGACTTGGGAGCGGAAAATGTTGCGTCCCATCCGGCGCGGTGCTCCATGCTGGTGACGATCTTCCCGTTCTCATCCTTATATTGGTGGGCGGTGCGATGCTGGACAAGCTGCTCGCCCGTAGATGGATGCTGCCCCTGGCTGATTCGGGCAAACTCCTCGGCTCCCACACTTCCGGCGAGGCCGAATTTCTCGGCCAATCTGCCTTGCCACTCCCCCGCGACGGTCTGTCCCTGACTCCAATAGTTCTGCTGTTTGGCGGTGAACTCCTTGGCATGGTAAGTCTGCGCCTGGCCCGCCGAGAGCGCACTGGAGATGGTCAGCACGTCAGGCCACCTGCATCCCGAGATCCTCGCCCGTCGATTGCTCGACCACGGCGGGAGTCTCCGTTTCCTTGGCGACCGGCGCGGCATTGGCCGCTTCCTCGGGCGCCTCAGGCGCGCGCTTGCGCCGGATAAAGTCGGGATACTTGTCTTCGAGCTTCACGAACGGAATCGAAAAATGAGCGACGTAATTCCCGTACTTGAGATAGGCGCTAAGATCCACCAACCCCTGAATCTCCGAAGGCATGACCAGGGGCTCGCGTACTCTTTCGAGGGTGAAATTCTTGCCGTGCGCGCCGCCCTCGTAGTGGGTTTCGCGCAGCCGCTCGATCTCTACCTCGCCGATGTTGTCGGAGATCCATTTGGCCGCCCGCGGTTCATCGGTGCGGAAAAAGATTTTGGTGGCGGGCTGCGAAAGCATGGCCTCGGCGTCGTTTCCGTAGCGTGTCTCAAGCTGGCTGCGCCCCTGGAACCCCAACACGACTGGGTTTTCGCTCTTCCTATTCTCGGTCAGCGCGGTGTGGAGCTGCGGCAGCTTCTGCAAGGTGGCAAGCTCGTCGATCAGGAACCATACGCGTTTCTGATCGGGCCGGCGCGTGGACAAAAGGTGCATCACCAGCATGTCAAGCCAGACGCAGTGCAAGGGGCGGACGGCCTTGCGCGTGGTCGTGTTCGAGGTGAGAAAGATCCATCCTTTCCGGCTTTCCGCCCACGCCCTGGCTGTCCACTCTGTCACCGGATGGTCGGCGACCGTAGGGAGCATCCGCAGTGTGTTGGAGATCTTGTTCAGCGAACTCAGGACGCCGGCCCGTTGCGGCCCCGCCGTCTGGTCCACCAGGACGGCGTATTCCGTGTCCCGGAGCTTGGTCTCAATCGCGTGTTTGGTCGCCATCCACTGCACCAGATCCTCGGGCCGCGGCTTGGGACGCTGGCTGATCAGGTAGGCGAATATCTTCTGCGGGCTGTCAATAAAAAATTGATTCTGGGTAATGTCCGGCTGATAAAATGACTCGGCCAGTGTAAGCGCCTCCGGCTCGTCCTCCACCTCGTCGGCGGGATTCCAGTACGGCATCCGAGTATCTTGTGGATTGAGCACTATGTCACCGCGCGCTTCGTTGAAGAACTGCCGAATAAACTCGCCCGCGGGGTCATAAAGGATAGCGCACTCGTCCCGTTCCTGGACGCGGAAAGCGAGCTGGCGAATGATGCTGGTCTTGCCCGAACCCGTGTCGCCGATGGCAAGGATGTGCTGGTTTTCGGCCCTGGCCGGTATGCGCAAGAGGTCGGCAATATCCTCGGTTTGGATGCCGATGCCGTCGCCGCGAACGGCGGCATTGAACTGCTTGGCGTTGACTAGGTGTGGACCTTTCAGCCGACGACCGTAGCGCAGTTCCTTGCGGCGCTGGATGTCCCTTGGCAGTGTGAACGGCAGGCCAAGCAAGAGAGCGAGGACGCCGAAATAAACCTGCATGGAAAACAGCGGCCACACCCCGGCGCCCGCGTAGACATACTGACTTAGGAACCGATGAATGCCCTTGGCCGCATAGACTCGTTCCGGCTCTCGGACCAGCGAGAGTTCACCTTCGTTCCGAGCTTTGCCGCTGATCTCGATCGGTAGCGGCTTACCGGAGGCTTGCGGAGATTCACCGCCCATTACGTCATCGGGAAGGGCCAGACGCCATCGCTTCCCATCGCCGACATAGAGAAGCTGAAACTTTGCCGTCGGGCGGATGCTCATCCCCGAGCGCAGGTAGTACGGCAGATAGTACCGCTCCAAAGGCTCCAAACCAAAACTGAACCGCAGATACATGAGAAATCCCGTGAAAACGAGCGCCAGAAATACGGCTCCCCAGGTGTAATAGAAGCCGCGCGGCGGCCAGATGATCGATTCCTTGCGGCCCCATCTCTGTTCGGTTGCCATGACTACTTTTCCTCCTGTCCGAGCCGCTGTGCGAGGAGTTCTTTAGCCCGCTTCCCCTTGCCCGCCTGCACGCTGCGAACAATCTCCTGGTATTGCTCCGGGCCGATCTGGCGGCCCTGGAGCAACGGAGAAAAGAAACCCATGAGCAGCATCTCGAGGCCGATCAGTTCGGTGAACACATGGGCCGTGATTCGGTCCGTCTCGGCGCGCTCCATGTGCACCAGCAACTGGTCGCGGGTCCAGTCGGCCACAGTTTTTCCCGATTGCCATGCACGTTGCTCCAGGGTGGCGAACTCGGAATCGCTGATGCGTACCCCAAGCGTTCTGGTTCGTTTTGCCGGCTTTCCTTGCCCGTTCTGTTCCCCGGATAGAGCGGCCTGCATGATTCACCTCATGGCTTTTCCGCTGTTTACAAATGCAAACGTGCGTTAGCCTTTGTTAGCGACTGGGACACCAGCCGCTCGTTTTTCAACGCGTTAACGTTTGTTAGCGGCGTTAGCAAACGTCAACCCTTTCAGGGATCAAGTGTCGAAAATAACTCCGGTGCGCAGCACCGCACGGGATGCTGACGCCGGAATCATCAGCTGCGCGGACGTGAACCATTGCCGGCCTCCATCGCTGTTACTGATTTCGCAGCCCCGTTCGCTGGCTCCGAGGCGGTTCCGTTCTGAGGCGAGTGCCGGATGCGCAGACTCTCCTGAACGCGAGAGGCTTCCGGTGTGCGCAGGAAATCCTGAAAGTCGCGGTCCTTGGCGAAGACGTAGCAGAGGGCTTTGTCTACAACTTCATCCGCAGTTGCATGAAGGAACCCCGCGTACTGGTCGATCAGCGCGGCCGTCGATTCGTCGAGGTGGATGGAAGCCGTTATCTGGCGGGTTTGAACGATTTCAAGCAGTGGCATTGGGCATGTCCTTTCCGGTGAAATTGTCCTGGGAATTCATGGCTGAATCGGGACCGTAAACGGTCTCGAATTTGAACTGCTGGGAGCGCCGGTCGTAGTCGTCCAATCGCAACACTTCGCGGATTACGCGGCGGCCCGGCTCGCGCTCCACATGAACGACATAATCGATAGCCTCTCCGATTTCGGCTTCGATGTCTTCGAAGGTGCCCTGAGTATGGCTTCGGAGCACGAGATTCGCAAAGCGCCGCAACGCCCTGGCCGCCGAGTTTGCATGGATCGTGGCGAGCGATCCGGTGTGGCCGGTATTGAGCGAATCGAGCAGCGTCCGCGCCTCGATGCCGCGCACCTCGCCCAGGATGATCCGATCCGGCCTCCAACGCAACGAGGACTTCAGCAGATCGTCGAACGTAATGCTGGCCTTGAAGGTGTTGGTCTGGCATTCGACAGAGATCAGGTTCGGCTTTTGTAGGCGAAGCTCCGATGTGTCCTCGATAACCACGACGCGCTGCACATCGGGAATCGAGGCGGCAAGAGCGCGGAGGACCGTGGTCTTGCCGGTCGAAGTCCCGCCGCTGATGAGCAGCGTTTTCCCGCTGCGAATCTCGGCGGCAAGGAACTCCGCAAGCGGATGCGATAGCGTGCCGCGAGCGATAAGGTCATCGGTGGTGAAATGCCGGCTGGGGAACTTGCGAATCGTGAGCGCCGGGGCCGGGTGCACGACCGGTGGAATGACTGCCGCCAAGCGGCTTCCGTCCGGGAGTTGCGCGTGAAGCAGAGGATTATCTTCGTCGAGCTTTTTGCCGAGCTGATTGGCGATGACTTCAAGGCCGGTGCGCAATGGGCCGGCCGCGAAGGAAATGGACGGGGCTCGGCGCACAATCCCATCGCGCTCGTACCACCATGACGCATCGGGATTGCCCATGATTTCGCTGATGCTTTCGTCGAGTAATAGCGGTTCAATGGGGCGGAGAAACGGAATGATTAAATCGAAGCTCATGCGGGCGATTCCAGCAGTGGAAGCCCGGTGCTGACCGGGCCTCCATGCGAGGAAAAGGCGGAACTATGCCGCCTCTTCCTCGGGGTTGAACTCATCGTTCTCGGCATCTTCCGGGCCGGCCTTCTCGGCGCGATCAAGCTTCAGGATCGAAGTCACGCGCACTTCCCATACACGTTCTTTCTGGCCGGTCTTCTTGTCCGTCCGCTCGCGGCTCCTCAGCTCGCCTTCGACGGACAGGTGCGCGCCCTTCTTCAGGGTCTTCGCGTATTCGGCCAGCTTGCCCCACACGATGCAGCGGTGCCATTCGGTATGGTCGATGTACTTGCCGGTCGTCTTGTCCTTGTATGAGCTCTTGGTGGCAAGCGAGAGAGCGGTGAAATTCGCGTTGTTTGTGGTGACGGCAGTGGCGTCTTTGCCGAGGAATCCGATGAGCGAGATGCGATTCTGATACATGGTGAAGTCTCCGTTGTTGAATTCCCGGATTGGCCGGGTCACCCATTGGCGAAGCCTGAGCGAGAGGCCCGGCTCCCAAGCGCCGCAGGTCTGCTTTTTCGGAGGGCGCCCTCTGGGAGGAACCGAAACCCGCAGGGCGCGCAAGCGAAGCAGAAGACCAAGTGCCGCCGGGCGCCGGAATAGACCCGAAGCGTGTGACCGGACAAACAAGGGAGAGACACGGATGACAAACGCCTCCACGGATCGCATAGCGAGAGGTTTCCCCGGCCTGTCAGCTCCGCCGTGCGCAACGCGAAATCGCCCTCCTGCCACCCTTACGGGAGACGGCCGGAGAATTCGGCCACGGCCTCGAAACCGCTGCTCTATGGGCCGGTGGACGCGGCGGAAAGCCGAAGGGCGTATTGGCCGTGTTTGAGAGCCACGCTCGGACATGAAGACTGCCTCACACTGGGAAGCGGATTCGGTCAATCGAACGCCTGGTCGGCCCGGAAGCGAACGATGGTCAACCCCAGAGGGTTCACGGCCAGCTCGTTGTTCTTGACCTTGTCGCGGAAGACATAGGTCACACTCGCTGTCCACTGCTCCCGCCTGAGCTGCGAATGATCCGCGGGATTCGTGAAGATCTTCACGAACTCGATCTGCGCCGAGTAGGGCGACTGCCGCAAGTCGTCGAGGATGACGTTCTTGACCTCCACGTCAACGAATGGGAGCGTCGGATCATTGATGTAATCCGTAATGATGTTGCTCTTGCGCTCTTCGTCGATCACCTCGCGCTGCACGTCGCCATTAAGGAAATAGAGGGAATTGGTCTGGTCACGCTCGATGCTGAAGCGATTGCGGCTGAAATAGAGTTCCGCCCAGCGCGTGAGGTAATACTTGTTCTCAGCTTCTTCGGGACGGTATTGGAAGTTGCGGTAGTC
>JASHOC010000270.1 GCA_030041305.1 Acidobacteriaceae bacterium | reverse complement strand
GATACTTCGATATTGATTTCCGCCAGGGCAATCTGGTTGTAAAGGCGACCAGATATGTGGGGCTAATACCTCTATCTGATAAGGTAGCGGTCCAGGTTTTGCCCAAGGCCCCAATTGGCAATCTTCTTTATCTTGTGGCTCGGTCGGGCCTTCAGGTTCGGGGTATAGAGCGCTTCATCCGTGGCTACCAACTAGATCGCCGAGTCACTAATATAGAAGAGGTTTACGCAGATAGCTTCTTGTCAGCACTTTCATCCTTGCGGGAGATTGGGCCGATGAGACAATATCGGACACGCACTACGGATCGCGAGCTTCGGGGTCGATTGTTGTTTTCGGAGAGCATTAAGAGGAATTACGCGACTGGCAGGCGCCGTCACCCTGTCTTCGAGGTTACCGATTTCACGAGTGATATCGAGGAAAACCGGATACTAAAACAGACTGCAGAGCGCTTGAAGAGACACTTCCTACAACGAGGTGGCAGGAGGAATTTCGTCACCGCGAAGGAATTGGGCTTGGTAATTCAGATGCTCGGCGCATCTGGTACCGGTTCAGTCGTTCCGCCCGAGGCCGTTCGTAGAATACCCATCATGCTCCGTCGACTTCCAACGTCTCACCGGTTTTACGAACCGGCCTTGTGGCTGTCTTATCTCATTGCGCTAAACCGATCAGTGCGAATGGATGAGATCGGTCCGACGAAGTTCGAGACCATCGTGCTGGATGTATCTGCCGTTTTTGAAGAATATGTCCGTCGCTTACTCCTCGACGCGCGCGGCGGACCGCTCGCCGGAGTCGATGTGATGGACGGGAACAAATTTCCGGTTCCGCTGTTTGTTCGCGGAATCGAGCATGCTACTCATCCTGACTACTACTTTCGCCGCCAAGGAATAGTGTTTGCGTTGGCAGACGCCAAATACAAACTCGATCCTTCTGCTCAAGATCGATATGAAGTGTTGGCGTTCTGTGAAGCGCTCGGCGTCCAGAGAGCCGTTATTATTTGCCCGAGAGTGTTGGCTGAAGCCAGGATTTCCCATCACGGTACGACACGATCAGGTCGAGTCATAACCATAATTCGGATAGACCTCGCCGCCGCCGACCTCGGTCAAGAAGAGCTCCTCTTCGTGACCGCATTGGCTCAGGCGCTGCAGGTCAACCCGGATGCGCCATAGGGATTTGATTGGACAAGCTTTCGCCATCTGCGCGCAGCTCGCTGATGAGCAAGATCCGTGGAACAAACACGAAACCAGAGATTCTCGTGCGCTCACTGATCCACCGGCTAGGCTATCGATTCAGATTGCATCGCAAGGAACTCCCTGGTACTCCTGATCTGGTTTTCCCAGGCCGCAGGAAAGTCATCTTTGTGAATGGATGCTTCTGGCACTGGCATCAGAATTGTCCTGAGTTCAGAGCGCCGGAAAGTCGGGTGGAATACTGGTCTGCCAAATTCGCTAGAAATCGGCGCAGAGACGTGGAGAACGTAAGGAGGCTTAAAAATCTGGGTTGGCGCACATTGACGATCTGGGAATGCCAATTGAAACGTCCAGAGCGTTTAGAAGCGAAGATTATCAGGTTCTTGGGCGACGAATAGCCGAGCACTCCGGAGCTCAATACTGTGAGATTGCCGGCGCCGCTTCGCCTTGAGTTAAGCAAAAGTGATCGCGGAGTAGACAGATATAGACTAATGTTGGATTCACACTTATGCACTTCCCTCTGCTTCCGTTGCTCAGCGACGAGGACAAAGTTGAGACCAGCGAAGGCGGCCTCGACCCGCTTGGGCTTGTCCAGGTGGCAGAAGCATTGGCGGTCCGGCTTGTACGTGGCGTTCGCGAACGCATGTCTCATCCGCGGTATTTGACCGCGATGGCCGTGGCAATGGAGGTCTGTCAAAGTTTTCCCGAGGAGACTATGGCACGCGACGGTATAAGTCCGCCGTGGTTGGTGTTTGAATGGATCGCAGTGGAAGGATTTGTGCGCACGGCACACGGACGGGACCCGTTCAAGCTTCCTGGTAGTGAAAAAGCTGCAAACGCCATACGCGAGCGCGTGCCGCTCTCAGCCGCGCGGTATCTGAAGACGCCGAGCGTGTTCGGATTTCATGGAGTCTATCGCGGACTTGCGCGTGACCTCGACGTCGATAGTGTCGGACGGCTGGGCGAGGTCGGATATGACCTGCTCACCGTTTGGGCCAAGGAGCAGAAGCTCGACGGTTTCACGGGAACCGCGAGCGGCAAAGGCGCTGGTATTTGCGAACAGCTCTATTGGGCAGTGCGAGATAGCCTACAAGTGGGAGCTGTAGCTCGGCATGATGGCTGGCAACACTGGCGGTTTTTTCGTGAGCATCTGGCGCCGCACCAAGCCGGCCCGCGCGAGGCAACGGTGTTGCAGGAGGCGCTGTTTTCCGACGCAGCAGGATTTCGGGGCCGTGTTCTGAGGTTTCTAGTTTCGGATCAAGGCCGAAGAGTATTTGAGGAAACCCAATCAGAGCGTTTATTTCACGCCGCACTGCGCAAGTCCGCTGGTCCGGAGATCGGGGTGCTACTCGATGCGATTTCGGCTTATGAGATGTTCTCGCGCACCTGTCAGGACGCCTTCGACGATATGCTCGTGGAGATGACGCGCCGCGGTGGAAACAAGGTCACACCGCGAGAACTTAGCCGTATCGAATCCGTGAAAATCGCGAACAAACGGGTGCCCGAGATGTTCAACGAACTCCTCGGACGGCTGGAACCGTTCCGCGAAACTGCTCGGTTCGCCGATACCTTCGCACCGCTCTCCGAACACACCGACGCTGCCACTTGGGCCGACCGGCTGCTTGGCCATCATGTTGCTACCCAACGCAAAAAGCCGCCCGTCGGCAAGAGTCCGTGGTTTGAGCGTTTCGATGACGGTAGCGTCATCGTTCGCCCGCTCTATCGCAGAGAACAGCCAGGCCGGGGGGACGACAGCTACCTCCACGCATATCGCACAGGACCCTTGTATACATTCGCGCGTGACTTGCGCTTGGTGCCTACATGAAACGCAAACAAGACAAAAAGCCCGGATACGCACGTTTGCTGGATGCGTGGATGCCCCCGCCCGAAGCGGGCGAACCGCTTGGCTGCGTGGCTACGAGCTTCACTTTTTCTTCAGTCTTCTTTGAGGAGGAGTGTCTGGGTCGTTTTGTTCGGCTCGAAACAGATGCCGCCGAAGACGGTGCCGCCTTTCTTGTTGAACGGGAAGAGAAGTTTTCCCAGCTCGTCTGCGCGTCCGCATTGGTCGATCAGCGCCACGCGCGAGGCTTGCGGAGTCTGCGCTGGGACTTGCTCGCCGCGCGGCTTCCAACGGGCATTCTCCACGCGAAGGTATGTCTGCTTCTATGGACGAACGCTGCTCGGGTTATCGTCGCATCAGCAAATCTCACCGAGGACGGCTATCGCCGGAATCACGAAGTCTTCGGCGTGCTCGATTACCACCCCGAAAGTTCGGCACCGCTCGATGTGCTCCGTGACATCGTCGTGTTTCTTGAGAATTCGGTGGGCTACGTCGATCGCAATGCCGATACACCGGACGCCGCGGTCGCCCGTTGGCAGGCCTTCCTTAGTCGTGTTCGCTCTGCGACGCGTGAATGGGGTACGGCCGAGTTCTCGCGCGGAGCATCGCCGCGGGTTCACGCGATACTCACCGGGCCGGATCGCGACAGCGTCTTCGATGAGGTGAAGACCGTGTGGCGCGAATCCACACCGCCAGAAAAGGCCTGGGTCGTCAGCCCTTTCTTCGATCCGCCTGAGGCGCCGAATGCGCCCGCGCAGGAAATCTGGAAGTATATGCGACAGCGAGGCAAAGCCTCCGTATGCTATGTCGTGCAGGGCGAAGAAATCGAAGGCACCGACAAGGTTCGATTGTTCGCCCCCGAGACGCTCCGGTGGAGGCCCGTGAACCGCCCGGTTGGGATCGGATTCGAGCGGCTCGAGATCGAACCCACCAGGCCGTTGCACGCGAAGTGCCTGTGGTTCGAAGGTGCCGAATGGTTCGCCTATGTTTGCGGATCGAGCAATTTCACCAGCGCCGGCCTCGGTATTGGCGCGACACGCAATCTGGAGGCGAATCTTTGCTATGTAGTGAACATTCAGCGGGATAAGGAGGTGACGCACGCCTGCAATGAGGCATGGTTAGCTCATGCGCCTCTGCCCGGCGAGCTGGCACTGATCCCGATTCCCGACAATGGTGAAGATAGCGCGACTGCCGGCGAGCCTCTGTTGCCAGGAGCCTTCGGTTCGGCCACGTTTGCGCGCGAACCGGACGGCGGAGCGTGGCTCGACTTTACGTTCCACGGGACGCCGCCCACAGGCTGGAAAGCACTCCCGGAAGACAATGCAACGGTGTTCCTTGATGAGGCGATTTGGGATGGAGCCGGGCGACCCGCCACCTTGCGGCGACCCTGGGACGGCAACAGACCGCCGGCCGGTTTCCGCATAATCCGGCTCGGTATCGAGGGCGGGGCATGGTGGCCGGTGAACATCCGCGACGGCGCATCGCTCCCGCCGCCCGCTGAGTTGAGTGATCTCCCACTGGAGGTCTTGATAGAAATCCTGACGTCCGCGAAGCCGCTCCACCTGGCGCTCCATCGCTGGCTGTCACGCCAGAAAGGTCACGGTGCCAACATACCCGCGATACTCCTCGATCCCCACGAACGCGTCGATTCCTCCACATTCCTCCTCCAGCGCACCCGCCGCGTGTCTTGGGCGCTCGACGCTTTGCGCATGCGGCTGGAGCGTCCTGTCGCGTCAGGCGAGGTGCTCGAATGGCGATTGCGCGGGCCCGTTGGCGTGCAGGCAATCAGCCGCGCCATTGTGAAAGAGGCCCGGAGCGCCGAGGAGCGTGCCTTTCTTCTCGCCGAACTGATGCTCGAATTGGCGCGCGTCCGCCCTTCCGAGATTTCTGGCGGCCTTCGCCAGGCGGAAATCAAAGCTGGATTGCGCGAAATGATCGCTGAACTTCGCGCGTTGCTGGCCGTTGAGTCGCTCCCCGACGATCCGGCATTTCGTTCTTATCTTGAAGCGGCGAGTGCCATTGCGCTATGAGCATTTGGCATCCTTTCAACGACAGCATCCGGCTTCACGTGATCGACCGCATTTCCGCGGGCGATGCCGCTCGGCAGGAAGCCACCGCGCGCGAGATTCTCGCTAGGTTCGCGGAGCGCCCAGGCCTCGTGCTCGCGGATGAAGTAGGAATGGGCAAGACGTTCGTCGCACTTGCGGTCGCGGCATCGGTGGCGCTGTCCGATCGTAAGCGACCGGTGGTCGTAATGGTACCGCCAAGCCTCAAGGAGAAATGGCCACGCGACTTCGGCGTGTTCGCCGAGCAATGCCTGACTGAAGAGCTTCGGGGCCGTTTCCGTTGTTGCTCGGCAGAGACCGGTGTCCAGTTTCTTAAGCGGCTAGACGACCCGCCAGAACGCCGGCCGTCGCTCATCTTTCTTACCCACGGAGCCATGTCGCGCACACTCACTGACGGCTGGGTGCGCCTTGCCATCATCCATCGGGCGCTCTATCGCCGTCAGGATCAACGGCTGCGTGGAGCTGTGGGCCGTTGCGCGGCATCCCTCGTCGAAGTGGCTTCCCGCATTTGGCGACAGCCCGAACTTTGTCCCGCTCTACTTGCCGCCCCGCCGGAGACATGGCTCGCTGTTATGCAGACGCATGGCTACGAACCCGAGGATGGAGACGAACCAGTTCCCGACGTGGTCATCGAAGCACTGCGCGACTTTGACACACAGGAAGTTTATGCGATGCTCGAACAGCACATTCCACGGAATAAGTCAGGCAGTTACGAAGAAAGACTCAAGGCTGCTCGCCCCGTGTTGCGTGAGGCGCTGAAGCGGCTTTGGCGGGACTGTCTCGGGCGGCTTGAGTTCAAGCTGCCTCTGCTGATTCTCGATGAAGCGCATCACCTGAAGAACGCTCACACCCAGCTTGCCAGTCTATTTCATACACCGGATGCCGCTGCCGATGCAGAGGAGATTTCGCGCGGACCGCTCGGCGGCGTTTTTGAGAGGATGCTCTTTCTCACGGCAACGCCGTTCCAACTCGGGCATCACGAGCTGTGCTCCGTGCTTGAACGGTTCGAGGGGATTGCGTGGAACTCAAAAGCTCCTCCGCCGGGGGGACGTGCCGAGTTTCGGCAACAGATCGCCGCTCTCCGGGAACGGCTGGACGCAGCGCAGGAAGCCGCGCTCACCTTCGATACCGCATGGGGCCAGCTTCGTCAGGATGATCTCGTGCTGAACGGCGAATCCGTTTCGAATGTCGAACAGTGGTGGGAGGGTCTTAGTTCGGCTGCGTCTCGGACACCTCAGGCGGACCGCGTGTTCGCAAGCTTCCAGCGCACCCATTCAAGAATGCGTGCCGCCGAAGGCTCCCTGCACCCATGGGTCATCCGACATCTCAAATCACGCACTCTTCCTCCGCCATGGCAGGGTCGAATGCGCCGTATCCGTGTGGTCGGACGCGCCATCTTGGATGATATCGGTAACGAATCTACTCCAGGCCTCACCATCAATGGCGCGGCAACGCTGCCTTTTCTCCTCGCCGCACGCGCGACAGTCTGCGCCCCAGACTCTCGGCCTGTTTTCGCCGAAGGCCTAGCCTCCAGTTACGAGGCTTTCCGGCACACGCGAAAGGGTGAAGCGGCTTTAGATGAAGATTCCGCGAATGACAGGGGAGCACCGCTTAACGATGCGAGCCGATGGTATCTCGC
>JASHOC010000269.1 GCA_030041305.1 Acidobacteriaceae bacterium | reverse complement strand
AACAGAGGTCGTGGCCGTTGAGGGCGGGCATGGCGCAGCGGGCGCCGTTGATGCGGGTGTAGCGACAGCGAGATTCCATGGAGTGCTCCTTTGACGCTTTTCAGCGTAGCGGAGAACGGGGAAATGACCGGCAAGGGGTTGTGGGGTGGAAGTGCTTGGGAATGAGGGGGAAAACTTTAGTAAGGGGTTGACGGCGGTGAATACGCTCGATCCTGCCGTTGCGTCCGCTGCTTTGCCAGCGCTCAATATGCTTGAATTCCGCCACGCGCGTTTCAAAGTGCGGTGACAGCATTCTCCGCGCCGAAGGCCGGACCATGGAATCTCGCCCTTGCCGGCGATGCGCCTGGAGCGATGAACTGGCGCTCATGCGCCAGGCGAAAAAGCTCGAGCGTCAGACCAATCGCTCAAGCGCAAATGCAAACTCTCTACGCCGGTTGGCATCTAGGCTCTTCGAAGGGTCGGCGTCGTCAAAGCATTCCCTCAAGCAGGATACGTCGGTCTTCCACTGTTTGTGCAATTCAGCGCTGCCAAGCCGCTTACCGAACCGCCTAGCGATCGATCTTCCCATCCACAACATGGTCGTCCTGGTTGCCGGATGAATCCCACGAGGAACGTCGTACTTTCAATTCTTGCCTTCGGCGTGTTGCTGCCGGCCGCGCCGATCGGCTGCGGATCGTCAGGCTCCTCTACAAGCGGCGGCACTATCAACCTGATCTTCGTCGTGAGCGAGGATTTGGCGTACCAGGCAGCCGGAGACGTGAATGCGACGACGGCAAACCTCACGAGCCAGGGGTTGCAGCGGTCGCTCCTGATGGCCAAATTCCTGCAAAACCAGGTACTGGGAGGGAACAATGTTACCGGGATCTACTCCCTGGAGCCATTGACTCACTTGCAGACCGCCAACAATTATCCGGACATTGTGGCGCTTTGGACCATTCAGCAGTTTGCTCTGCTTAACCACGTCACGCTCTCCACGGTGGGAGGGTCATACGCGAGCCCAGAATCGGTCAACAGCTATCCGCTCAACGCGTCGTACGCATCCGGAGCGGTTCCGAGCGACGCGGTTGCGCCGTCATCCTTTTGTTCGTCTTGCCAGGGCATAGATTTCAACGACGTGGGAGGCGACAACGAGTCGCTGGCGAACGCCATTATCAAGGCCAACGCGCCGGGCTATTATGTCTTCTCGGTCCCCTGGGAGACCGCCAGCAGCATGATGGCGAAGATTAACAGTCTTGAAGGTTACAAGCTAAGTGTCCCTACGAGTTATCAGGGGCCGAACTATATTTACGCGATTGCGATTACACCGTCAGGAGGCGCTGCCAAGCTGGACAGCTACAACAGTGGCGTGGAGCCCTCCTCGACGTATCCTGCGTTGCCTGAGCCCGTGCCGGTCGCGAATTCCTGCACGCAGCAAACAGCTTTCAGTATTGCTGTCACCGGAGGTAGCGGCGGAGCTGCGGTCCCGGCGGGGATCAACGCCGATGAAGTTGTCTACATGATCCGGCACGCCGAGTCCGGCGCCGAAGGCTCGTGGGACGACGGAAACTATGTCGGCGCGGGCCAATGGCGCGCGCTGGATCTTCCGGCGGCGCTGCAAGGCAAAATCAGCCCGGACCAGGTCTATTCGATCGATCCGGCCCAGTTCATCGCCGGCACCGAGAATGCCGCGGGAAATGCGGACTGGTCCTATGTCAGGGCGTCATTGACCGCTGAGCCATATGCCATCGCAAATAATCTGCCCTACAATCTGGCCGCGGGTTTCGAGATCTTCTCCTCCGAGGGACCCGCATTGGCGAGCAATTTCTTTTTCAATGGCGGCAAGTTCTCCAATCAGAAAGTGCTGGTGGCATGGGAGCACACCAATATAACCAAAACAGTCAATGCGCTGATTGCGAGCTATTTCCCGTCCGGTGGCGGCCCAGTCGCTCCCCAGTGGCCAGCCGGCGATTACGACACGATCTGGACGGTTACGCTGGACGGCGGGGGCAATCTTACGGTCGGCGACGCAAGTTGCGAGGGTATCAACACGTCCGCGCTGCCGGCGGCCCCCCCGCAATTCTGATCGCCCTGACGAAGCAAGCGCGCGGCGCGGAGTGGGACGATCAACGGCGGTCGCGCGCGATGCGGGCTGCGGCGCGTTTTTGCGTTTGCCATTTGAGGAACAGCCAGAGCGCGTAGCCAGACTGGATGGTCCAGGCAAGAACGTAGGCGGCGACGAGGAACTTGTGATTGAGTTGCGCATTGATGTCCATCTGCGCCAGGCCATGGGAACCCCAAAGGTAGGCGACGGCGGCGAGGATGGCGATTAAGAGGGCGATGAGGACGGCGGACGTGGAACTCTTCATTTTTTAACTCCAGCGTGCTTCGTGCGGCAGCCAATCAGACATGATCCAGCGCTTGCTGCGCTTCGTGGGCGAGGGCCTTCTGGCTCTGGCGTTCGACGTAGTAGCGGAAGCCGAGGATGAGGACGCCCCAGGCGATCCAGGCGGCGATATTCCAGAGGAAGGCGGCGAGCATCTTGGGGCTGATGCCGGAATCGGCCCCGCCGAAAAAGACGGGGGAGGGGTGCTGGGTGCGCCACCAGCGGTTGGCCATGTAGACGATGGGCACATCGATGGCTCCGAAGATGCCCAGGACGGCGGCCAGGGTTTGCACTTGCGGACCGGCGGCGAAACGACGCAATAGCAGGTAACTCACATAGATAAGCCAGAGGATGAGGGTGGTGGTGAGGCGGGCGTCCCAGGTCCACCAGATGCCCCAGGCGCGGCGGCCCCAGATGGGACCGGTGACCAGGACGACGGAACAGAAGACGACGCCGACCTCGGCTCCGGCCAGCGCCAAGGCGTCGAACCGCTGCGCGAATTCAGGCTGGTTGCGGCGCGAGGCGAGAAATCCAATAGAACCGACCAGGCTAATGGCGAAAAACAGAAAGGCGGACATGGCCGAGGGCACGTGATAGTAGAAGATGCGCTGTATCTCGTGCATGGTGGATTCGTCGGGAGCGACGAAGATGGCCTGGTGAAACCCGCGGATCAAAAGGTAGACGGTGAACGCGGCGTAGAGGCTGATCGCAAGTTTTTTCATGAGATTTGAATCCCAGTCCCGGCGGCGCCGACGGAGGATTTTCCCAAATTCGTGCCGGAGGGTGTTTTTAGTGTACGACGGCTGGGGCAAAGAATTGTGATCTAGATCACTCAGCGTGCAAGACGATCTCGAAGAGAAGGAGGCTGACAGTGGTGAAGATGATGTCGTAGCCGAGGAGGAGCTTGATCCAGAGGGTGGGATCGCTGTCGCCGGTGAGGATGGAGCCGGTGGCCAGGACCATGGCCAGGAGAGCGGGCATGAAGATGGGAAACAGGATGAGCGGGAGCAGGAGCTCGCGGTTGCGGCTGCGGATGGATAAGGCGGCGAAGAAGGTCCCGTTGGCCACCAGCGCCCAGGTGCCGAGGGGCAGAACGAGCGCCAGTTTCCATGCGTCGCCCAGAATGCGCAGGTTGTACATGACCACGAAGACCGGCGCGAGAACGACCTGGACGACGGTGACGAAGAGGAAATTGGCCAGCACCTTGGCCAGGAACATGTCCGCGCCCGGAGTGGGGGCCATGCGCTGGGCATCGAGCACCTGATGGCGAATTTCGCGGGCCCAGGCCTGATTGAGGGCGCTGACGGAAGCGAACATGGTGGCGACACAGAGCACGCCTCCGGCGATGTCGCGGGAAAACGCGCCCTGGGGATCGAAGGACAAGGAGAAGAGGACCACGACCAGCAGCGCGAAGAAGAGCATCGAGTTGACGGCTTCGCGCGAGCGCCACTCGATACGCAGATCCTTGACCAGATGAACCCAGAGGATGCCGGTCATGAATGGGCCTCCGGATGGGTGACGGTCTGGATCAGGTCGGCGGTCTGGACAGGCGCCTGGAGCGCCCGGGCGGCGCGCAGGTAGTCGTCCGGCGTGAGGATCAACTGCGTTCCCCGGACTCCGGCGGAGACACTGATGCGGTCATAGAGGAGCGCGGTCTTATCGACGTAGACCGGAAAAGGCTTTTTGGCGCCGAAGACGGTCACGCCCCCGCGGATGTAGCCGGTAAGCGGTTGCAGGTTTTTGAGCGCGACCATTTCCGTGCTGCGCAATCCGGCGGCGCGCGCCAACTTTTTGAAATCGAGTTCGGCATTGCCGGGAATCACGGCGAAGAGGTAGGTGGCCGGACCTCCCGATCTCGACCGCAGCGACGAAGACCTGTCGCTTGGGACCCCGAGGGTCAGCAGGGTCTTGAAGACCTGTTCGGCGGGCATGCCGATCTTGCTGGCGACGGTGGTCGCGGAGAGATCGCCGGGATTGACCTCATATTCGAGAAGTGCGAAGGCGATGCCGAGGGATTCGAGCAAGCGCGCGCCGTTGGTCTTCATACGGAAGGCTTTCCTGGATCGAAGGAGGCGACGCGACCGGCGTGGAGGGTGAAGATCCAGTCAGCGATGGGGGCGGCCAGATCGCGCTGATGGGTGGTGATGACGATGGTGCGATTGGTCTGGCGGAAACCGGCCAGCAGCTCGACCATCTGGCGGGCGGACTCGATGTCCATGTTGGAAAAGGGCTCGTCGAGCAGGAGCAATTCGGGCACGGGGAGCAAGACGCGGGCCAGCGAGGTGCGCTGGCGCATGCCTTGGGAGTATTGACCGAGGGTGCGATCGAGATCGGGATCGAGGCCTACTTGACGCAGCGCCTCAGCCGGGGTGAGGCAATCGCGGCCGGGATAGAGATTGCGGAAGTAGCGCAGATTTTCCTGGGCGGTCAGCTCGTCGTAGAGCATGGGCGCGTGGCTCATGTAGCCGATGCGGGCGCGCGCTTTGTGGGGCTCGGAATCGCCGAAGACGCGCACCGTGCCCAAGCTAGGGTGCAGCAACCCGGCGAGAATGCGCAAAAGGGTGGATTTGCCGGCGCCGTTTTCTCCGAGCAGCACATAGCAGCGGCCAGACTCAAGGTCTGCCGATACGTGACGGAGGGCGGCAAAGGAGCCGAAAAGTTTGGAGACCTGATCGAGCCGCGCGCACAGGCTGGGGCGAGCGGGCGCGAGCGAGCTGGCAGGCATTCGATCGGCTGGGTCGATCAGTTGGCGGCGCTCTGGTTGGCCGGAGGAGTGGCGGGCGCACTCGTTGACGCAGCGGTCTTGGTCATGGGCGGCCGCGCCGTGGGTGAGCCGTTCGGCTGCGTGGGCGCATACTTGCTGGCGCACTTGGCCTGCAGCATGGTGGCGTGAAACACTCCGTCGCGCCCGTAGGTGCCCTCAGCCAAGGCCTGCGCGTCGTCCTTGAAGGTGTCTGGCGGCGGCTCGGAGCCTTTGTATACTACCGTCAGAGTGCGGCCCTGGGCCGCTTTGGGTGAGTGGCTCTCAAATTCATCGAGCACGAAGGTGACGTGCGGCCCATCCTGTTGGATGGAGCCGGGCTTGACGAACCCGTCGACGCGCAATTGAGACTGGTAAGCTTTATTGCCCATTCGTCCCAGCTCTGCGATGGTCACGTAGTAACTCTTGTTTGCTCCGTAACCGGTGTAAGCGAGCCAAACAATCGTGCCAATAATCACAGCGCACGCGATCCCGATGCGGAGCGTATTCGCGGAGGATTTCATATTGCCATTGTCCCACTTTTAACCATACGAGCCAAAACGGCCGGGGTCAACCGCCGTCGGGCCGTGGGTCGAAAAGTGATCGCTGGACCGATTCCCCGCCGCCGCAAGGGAATTTTCGAGTGGAAAGCAGGCGAGTAAGGGGAGGGACGGAAAGCCTGGAGCCGGCTGCTCGAGCTGGGCTGCGCCGGCGCCTCCGTTTCCGCCAGACCGGCCGCCTCTGTTCAGCGTGTTTCGGATTTGAGGCCGGGGTGGCCGCGGCGGCAACCGCGGAAAAAGAAACCAGAGCGGTGGGTACGCTGCGCACTGGAAACTTTGGAGGAGAGCGTCGGGTGAGCGCTCGCAGGGGATGCCGGGCGCACAACAACCACCAAGGTAACAAATCTTCCATTCAAAAGTAATAGCATTTGGTTACCAATATAGCGCATTGTCAGGATTGGTCAAGCAGAAATTTTCAAAAAAAGTGGCGCCGACGCCTACGGCGGTTCTCCGATTCCCGTGGAGTTTTGAGGGGCGTGCCAGGTGGCGTTTTCTTGGGAAAAACGCCACTCAACGTTCGAGGTTCTGCTCTACACCAATTGGAGAACCGCATTAGGGGGCGGATTGCAAGGTGCGGGCAGCGCTATCGAGGGCCTGGGCGAGGACCGTCAACTGCTGGCCGGCGCGAGACGCGTCATGGGCATCGATGGCCTCGTTGACGCCGGGAATGACGACAGCGGCGTAGCCGGCGTACTCGCCGGGCGCATAGATGGTGTGCCGGTACCATGGCCGGTTGGGCAGGCCGGCCGGAGTGAGGAAGTCGGCTTCGGTTTGGCGAAGCGCGGCGTTGAGCGTGGCGGGGTCGGAGGGAGGATTTTCTTCAAGCTGGAAAACATGCTGCGCGGCGGCGATCAGCTGGCTGGAGGCGGCCTCTGCAGGGGCGAAGTCGAGCGAGGTCAGACCTTGGCTCTTGGCTTTGTCTTGGGCGGCTCCGAGGTAAGAAGAGATTTCCCGGGCGTAAACGGCATAATCGTAAGGCAGCACGTCGGCATCGGCCATGCGCAAGACTTCGAGGCCGAGCACGCGGGCCATCTGCTGGAGGTAGAGGAAGTGGGGATCGGCGTTGTGTTTGAACCAGGCGAAGTCGTCGAAGGCGGAGTGGTAGACGCCGTAAGGACCTTCGGACCCAACGTCGGTGGACGGGACGCCAATGTGCTGCAAGAACGGGGTGTAGTCAGAGCCGGAGCCGAGGTCGCCCACGTGCACGTCGCTGGCTTCAGGCGGAGCATTGGAGCCGCGATGTTCATCCGCAGGAGGATGGCTGACCTTCCACTGCTCATAGACGGTTCCGCCCAACGGGCTGGGAACCGATTGGGTCACCTGGCGGAGAAAGGTTTTGAGCGAGGGTACGGCCGAGGCGGTGAAGTCAGGGCCGGAGACGCCGACATCGATGTTGAAATAAGCGACCGCGTGCTGGAGGGCCTGAGCGTTCTGCTCGACCCATTCGGTTGAGCCGATGAGGCCCTCCTCCTCGGCGTCCCAACTCGAAAAGACGAGGGTGCGCTTAGGCCGCCAGCCGTTGTGTAGCAAAGCGCCGACGCCATGAACGGCTTCGAGCAAGGCGGCGGTTCCGCTGGAGGGATCGACCGCGCCGTAGACCCAAGCGTCGCGATGATTGCCGACCACAACCCAGGCATCGGGATCTTGCGAACCCTTGACGGTTCCAATGACGTCCCAAATGATGCGGCGCTGGTAATCCTGCTCGGAGACGAGATGGACCGTGGCGCCGCCGGGACCGAGGTGATAGCGGGAGGGCAGCGCGCCCTGCCAGCCCTCAGGCGCGCCGGGTCCTTTGAGCGCCTGGAGGATGGGCGCAGCATCGTGATAGCTCAAGGGAATGGCGATAATGTGCGGCTGATTGCCGTCGGGCGGGACGCGCGCCGAGTCGGGCAGGTCCGGCGTGGAAGCCACGCCGGGCGTTTCCGGGTCGCCCGGGTATTTGAAGAGATACTGCACCGAGCCGCGTTGGACGCCTGTGTCGGGCCGCCAGGGACCAATGGGCCAGGGGTCGCCCTTGAAATAGCCATCGTCCTGCGGATCGGAGTAGATGAGGACGCCGATGGCGCCGTGCTGCTCGGCGAGATAGACCTTGACGCCGCGGAAGTTGGCGCCATAACGGCAGATCACGATTTTGCCGTGGAGGTCGATGTGCTTCGCCGCAAGCTCGTCGAAGTCCTGAAGCCGGCCGTAGTTGGCGTAGACCACTTCGCCAGTGACGTCGCCGGAAGCCGAGGAGCCGTTGAAGGGCATGACGACGCGGGGATTGTCGGCTGCCCGGTCGCCGGCCAGATGCTCGGGAGTGGGGCCGGTCATGAGCAGATGGCCGGCCGTATCGTACGCCTGGACGCGGACCACTTTGGGCCAGTTCATGAGAACCCGGTAGGGGACGATCGAGGTATCGAGGCCGGCGGCGCGGAATTTCTCCGCCACGTACTCGGCGGTCTTGTGATCCTCGGGCGTTGCGGCGAGGTGCGGCTCGGCGGTGAGGGTTTTGAGCTCCTGGCCGGCCAGTTTGGGGCTGGGCACAGCGAGAAATTGGTCTTCGATTTTGGATTCGGAGGCAAAGTCCGTGTAGCCGAAGACCTGAGATGTCGCGGCGATTTGCGCCTTCAGGTTGGGGTGCGTGCACGGCGGAATGAGTGTGAAGAAGAAGAGAAGTGCAAGCGGCTTGCGGACGATCATGGGCGATTTCCTAAATAAAAGCGCGGCAAAGTTTCCGGAGCAAGACGAAAGGCGGACCGGCGCGGAGACTTGAAGGTTCAGGTTACATTACGGAACCGCAAGGGTGCATTGAACCGGGATCACGCTTAGGCCCGGGGCGCGGCCGAAACGGCAATAATCGTGATGACGCACATGTGGCCTTTCTATTGATATGGGTTGGATTCTACGTAATTGTTTGGGTAGCCTATTTCCTTTTCTATGATGGGAGTCATCGTAGGCGCGTCACACAGGAGGAACTGGGCCGTTTTGGCGTCCAGACTGGGAACTGCCATATAGCAGAAAGGGGCTGTCTGGAGAGGAGTATTCGGAAAGCCGTCGCTGTATGTTGTGTATCCGACCACAAAAAGCCTCTGCTTGCTGCTGCCGATGCTCTCAGGATCGACGCTCGGGCCGGTAGTGCTAATAGAAAGGGCAAGTCCAGAGCCAGAAGGAGGAGCGCTACCCTGGTGAAGACGGGTCCAATGTCCCTCGATTTTCCTTTTTTCTGTGAGGGAAATTGTATCTTCGATCAATGTAGTTATCGCACCAGTTGCATCTATGTGCCCGTTGTTCAGCATTGGCAACTGGATGACGATAGGAGACTTACCTTCGAGAACCGGGCTTCCGATAGTGATATAGGCTCTTTCGGAAATTTGAAGGGCTTCTTTTGCTATCCCGACGGAATCGCTGGCCGCCTTTGCGGATTGCTTCATTTGGTCAACTTGCCCTTGGAGTTTTCCCACCGCATTTGCCAAGTTCCCATCTATCCCTTGGGCGCTGCCCTTAAATTGCCATCCTGCGTCTTTCATTTGGCTAGCTGCATCGATCAATTTCTGGGTTTGAGTGGCGCTATCGTTGGCTATGGTACGCATTACAGTCAACGTGCGCCAAGCAGCGATGGCATAGCTTATGGTCGCCACCGTAACGACGGCGGTCAAAAAGAATGTGCCCTTCGTTAGGGGACTCGCCGAACGCCAAGAATTCCTCCACCTCTTTATCTTGCTCTGGGATTCGTCGTATCGGTGTATGGCGTCCTGGATTTGCTGATTTACATATGCTTCCATGAAAGGCGGAATCGCCTCTGGATGGGTGTTGCGCTTTCCCTGGTCGGTGTTCTCTTGCTCTGTCATGGGACGGCTTCGCTGTAGAATGTTTCTATGAAGCACGAATATCACGAAGGCCCTGAAGCCGCAAAGAACTTTGAGAGAGTGGCGCGGGTTGTCTTTCAGGCTCCGAAGGTAGCGAAGCCTGAAAGACAACCGAAGGCGAGGCCTACGCACCGCAAAGCGAACGGCAGCGACATGGGCTAGAACGGTTCCTCTTGCCCCGTCCCTGCCTCCCGGTGGGAGATTGAGTCGCAATCCTTGCTTGTCCATTCGGCATAGGTCAACCGTTTCCCGGCAACCCTCATGTGCGTCAAGTCGATTATTGCGGCAGAGACTTCTTTTGTAGCTTGAGCAAAAGGGTGTTTTTTTGTAGCCTGAGAGCTATGGATGTGCTCAATCAAGACGAACTCGCGCGGCTTACTCCGCCGGAGCGCTTGGCGCTGATCGCGCAACTTTGGGATAGCCTTGAAGGCGACCAGCTGCCCTTGACTACAGCGCAGCAAGCGGAACTGGACCGCCGGCTGGAAAGGCTCGAGCAAGACCGGCGCGACGGTATCACTTGGGCGGAGCTGAAGGCCGAGCTAGAACACCGTTGCCCCTAGCGCGCCCCATCTGCGTCACCCCGATAGCCCGCCAGGACCTGATCGACGCGCAGGACTGGTACGAGAGCGAGGCTCGCGATCTGGGCCGGCGTTTCCGCGCCGCTGTTGACGCGGTCATCAAGCGCATAGGCATGAATCCTCGACAATTCCCCGTGGTTCACAAGAACGTGCGTCGCGCTCTTTTGCGCCGGTTTCCCTATGCTCTGATGTTTGTGATTGAGCCAGACGGGGCGCTGACGATCATTGCCTGCTTTCACGGCAGCCGCGATCCGACGCGTTGGCAAAAACGCATGTGAGTCCAGAAAGAGCCACGCCGGAGCTTGCAGACGGATCTGCGTACGAAGGGCGCGCCTCCATCCGGCTTCTCTCGTTTCCCGTGGTTGTGAGCGACGGGACCGGCTGAAAAGTGGGCGTTATTCGCCGTCTCCTACGCCGAACGAGCCGGTGGTGGAGAAGATCTGGGTGGCGCTGCCGCGCAGCACGCGATAAAGAGCAAACTGGCGCTGGGTTTGGCCGCGCAGCTCAAAGAGCAGCTCGCCGCGATTGTCGTCCATGGCGTCGACCGGGTCAATGAGCCGCATGCGCGGGGTCTGGTCGAGATGAGCCGCATCGGTGATGTTTTTAAACAGGACGACTAAGCCGCCGTAGAGGTCAGGCTGGGCGATCAAGGTAATGAATTTCTCATCGGCTCCCGTGCCCGCGGTGTGGGCTTCGATCACCATCGTGGCGCCGGAGCCGTATTCCAGCTCGAAGACGCGGAATTGCTCCACCAGGAGCGGGGGGGGTGGTGGCGGGGGTGGGGCGGCTGTTTTGGTATGCGTGGAGGTGGTGTGCTTGCTTTTCGGCGCAGGAGGCGGCGGAGGCGGTTCAATTCCCAAATCTTTGCGGGCAATCTCCTCGAGGTCTGCCTGCATCTTTTTTTCGTCGTCGGGATTGGCCCAGGAGAAGCTCCACGGGTGGTCAGGGGAATTGCGCGCGTCGGAGACGGCAACCTGCTGGTTCATATCCAACGGCATGCCCATGAGCTTGGGGGTGACGTCGGCGTCGAAGGTGGACACCTGGCCGCGCATGAGGCGCGGACGATTGGGGTCAATGTTGGCGAGCGGGGTGACGAACGACTCTTCGTCATCCTGGTTTTTCTTATGCAACTTGGGCTGATCAGGGCTGTTCGACGATCCGTTGTTGTTCGCGGTGTTGTCCGGCGCCCGTTGCAGCGTGGGACGGTTGGGGTCGGGAGGCGGAGCGTTCCCCGCGTCGCCCGAGTTGCCGGAGTCAGTGCCGTTGGTGTCGGTGCGGTGAAGGGTGGGCCGGTTCGGGTCGGGTGGAGGCCCCTGCCCCTGGTTGTTTCCGGAGTCCTCGGAACCCTGCCGGCGGTGCAGGATGGGCTTGTCGCTGTCCGCGTTGTCCTCGTCTTTCCAGGCGGCGGCTCTGCGTTTGGCCGCTTCCGCCAGTTGCTCGGGAGTGGGGCGGGCGACCAGCGCTTTCCACTGTCCATGCCCCACCCACAGGCCCTGCTCCTGGGCCGCGCCCGCGATGTCAAACAAACCCACGGTTTTTCCGTTCTGCTTGATCTTGTACTCCGTCTCGGGATCGAGCGCGAGCGGCTGAGGCCGAGCGAGATAGATGCCGGCATCCTGCAGTTGCTGACCGTCGTAGACGCAGATGGGCACCAGGCGGCTGGCTTTGGGATGGGCTTCGTCGCCGGTCCACTCGAGAACACCGACGGCGCGCAAATCGGGGGCGTTCTTGTTCGCCGTGGAGATTTGGCCGGGATATTGCGCGCCGGCCGGCGGCGCGGCGAACGCCAGCGCGGCGGCGACGGCAAGCAGGACCGGGCGCCTGCAAAAAGACGCCATGGCGCCCAATGACAGCCACCGCGCCGTTCGTAAATAATTGATGCCGATGGCCATTCAGGCCCTCCATTGCAGCAGAGAGGACGTTCTTCCATGGAAATCAACGAGAAAGTCGCCGATTTCACGCTCCAGACCGACGAGGACAAGCCGGCCAGCCTCTCCGATTATGCCGGAAAACCGGTGGTTCTGTTCTTTTATCCGCGAGCCGACACGCCCGGCTGCACCATTGAAGCGTGCGGCTTCCGGGACACATTTAGGAAGCTCCAGGCCGCCGGGGCCGTGGTTCTGGGCATCTCGCGCGACACCCCCAAGGACCAAGCCAAATTCCGGGCGAAATACGATTTACCCTACACACTCCTTGCTGATGTAGACGAGAAAGTCTCGAATCAGTTTGGCGTTTTGAAAGAAAAGAACATGTATGGGAAGAAAGTGTGGGGGATTGAACGGACGACGTTCCTGATCGGCCCGGACCGGACGCTGATCCATATCTTTCCCAAGGTCAAGCCGGAGGGCCATGCGGAGGAGGTGCTGGGACTGATCAAGGAAAGGAACAAAAAGCACGGGTGACGCCGGAGTCCCGTCAATTGGAACGGGATTGTCAGCGCGCTCCAGGGCCGCGACAACTCGAGATTCGTCCTAATTGGAGTTCGTGGTTTCCTACCTTTGGCACAGAGACAAAGGCGCGTCAAGGATGGGACGCGCTCGGATGGGACGCGCTCGGATGGGACGCGCTCGCCGCGTGGTTGACGCAGATCCCGAAAATGCGGCTTGCGGTTGTTTCGGCGAGAATGGAAGTATCTCGTTGCGAACCATGGCCGCGGAACGATCCGACCCGAAAACGATTCGCCTGCCGGGCCGGCTGCTGAAGCGCAGTTTTTTTGAGGCGCCGCCGGAGCAGGTGGCGCCGCGGCTGCTTGGCAAGCTGCTTGTCCGCCGCACGCCTGCGGGCGTCATCGCGGGCCGGATTGTGGAGGTGGAAGCCTACCTGGGCCCGCACAATGACCCGCCCGACCCGGCGGCGCATTCGCATCGCGGACGGACGCCGCGGAACTGGGTTCTCTTTGGGCCTGCCGGGCATGCGTATGTGTATTCGATTTATGGGCTCTACTACTGCATGAACATCTCCTGCGAAGAGGAGGGCCAGGCGGGGAGCGTGCTGCTGCGGGCGCTGGAGCCGGTGATGGGCGCGGACCGGATGGCCCGGAACCGAGGACTAGCGCAGGGCGCCGCGGCCCGCGCACTCGCCTGCGGCCCGGGCTGCTTATGCCAGGCGCTGGAGATCACGCGCCCGGAGCACAATGGGCTCGACTTGCTCAAAGCTGCATCGCCACTCCAGGTGCGCGACGATGGCTTTTGCGTGCCGGAGGCGCTGGTGACGCCGCGCATCGGCATTCGCCATGCCGCCGAGCGGCTGCTGCGCTTTGCCGTGCCGGGCTGCAACTGCGTTTCCGGTCCGAAGCCGGGTACGAAGGGGTTTTCCGGAGCGCGCGTTTCGATTGGTTAAAATTCCGTGCTTCGAAGGGAAGTTATTTTTGATAACGCGAGGAAAACCCGCGCTTGGAGCGGACTTCCCTTTTCCCTTGTGACGCCGTCATCGTTGGTTATGAACTGTGGAGCAGCGCGATGCGGCCTCCCGGTAAGGCGCGGGCGGGGGCGCTTCAGGTATTCGCTTTGGCTTGCGCCAGCATGTAATGGACGGCGGCTTCGAGCTCCGCCGGGGTTACGTCTTCGACCACGCCGGCATCGCCGATGCCGATGGGCAGCACAAAGCGGCGGACGCCCCCGACGTTCTTCTTGTCTCTGGCCGTGGCCCCGACGATCTGGGCGACGCGCACCTCGAGAGGGGGCAGCGGGCCGTAGGCGTGAATGAGCCGCTCCAGGCGATCCATCTGGCCGGCGGTGATGGCGCCGCGACGGCGAGCGAGGGAAAGCGCGGCCACCATGCCCCAGCCCACGGCTTCACCGTGCAGCATGGCCTGGTAACGGGTGGCCTGCTCGAGCGCGTGGCCCACGGTATGGCCGAAGTTGAGGATCATGCGGAGGCCGCTTTCGCGCTCATCTTTGTTGACCACGCCCGCTTTCATGCGGATGGAAGCGGCGATAACGCGCTCGAGGGCCTTGGGGTTGCGAGCGAGCACGGCGCCGGCGTGTTCTTCCATATAGCGCACCAGGGCGCGGTCGCGGATGATGCCGGCCTTGACGCTCTCCATCAGGCCGGAGCGCAATTCGCGGTCGGGCAGCGTGCCCAGCACGCCGGTGTCGGCGAAGACGGCGCGGGGATGATGGAAGGCGCCGACGAGGTTTTTGCCTTCAGGCAGGTTCACGCCCACTTTGCCGCCGATGCTGGAATCGACCTGGGCCAGGAACGTGGTGGGGACCTGCACGTAGGAGACGCCGCGCATGAAGGCGGCGGCCACAAAGCCGCCCACATCACCCACAATGCCGCCGCCAAAACAGACCAGCAGCGAGCCGCGGTCGCCGCCGGCGCGCGCCATTTCGCGCGTCAGGCGCTCGACGCTGGCCATGGTCTTGTGCCGCTCGCCCGGGGGCAAAAACAGGACCAACGGAGGCTCGGGGAACGAGCGGGAGAATTTTTCGGACCACAGCGCCCAAATTTCCGGCGAGGTGAGGATGAAGACGCGGCGCGGCAGCGGTCCGATGGCCCGTTCGATGCGGGGAGCAAGGGTCTCGAGGAGGCCACTGCCGGCGAAGATGTCGTATTTCGCCGCAGTGGTGTCGACACGAATGGTTTGCACAGTGATTTCATGCTAAAGCAGGCGGGAGATGACGGGTTGATGACGCGCCGATGAATTGACGCCGGAGGCGGCGGAAGGGCTTTGCCTCCGGGGGGTGTCTGTGCGATGCTGCTGGAGATTGAAGCTGCGGAAAAAGGCCGAGGCCAACGGTACTTTATGCTTCCCACAGGGGTTAAATCCCCAGGCTGATTTTGCGGCTCCGACAGCACGAGTGAACCCGCGCCTCGAATTTTCCTCTCAGGCGCGTTGTTTTTTTCCGCGGCCAATGAGGCCCGTTCCTGCTTTGGTCTTTTGAGGCGCGAGTCAACTCGCGCCCGAAGCAATGTGCAGTTCAGTTCGAGTTTTCCTCAGTCTGCATGGCCCGGTTCCCGCATCTACCTCACAAAAAGGAGCGCATGATGAGTCCAAGGAAGAGTTCCCACAGTAAACTTCCGCACCATTGCAGGTCGTACATCAAGGTATTTCCCAAGGCCAGACCCGGGGTGGTTCGGGCGTTAGCCCAGCCGGAAGTTACGTGGGATGTGCCGGAGCTTTGCGCGGCGTATAACTGGCCCACCGGGATGCCGGGGGGCGGTGTGATCGGGATTGTGGAGCTGGGCGGAGGATGGGTGCAGTCGGACCTCGACACCTATTTCCAGTCCCTGGGCCAGCCGACGCCGTCGGTGACCGATGTGTCGGTGGACGGCACACAGAACCAGCCTGGCGGCGAGGACGACCTGGAAGTGGCGCTGGACATTGAGTGCTCGGGCGCGGCGTATTACACGGCTACGGGGCAGGCGGCGACGATCCGGGTGTATTGGTCGCAGGACATACCTACAGCAGTGGCGCAGGCGGCGAGCGACGGATGCGACGTGTGCTCGATTTCGTGGGGCGCGGACGAGGCAAGCTGGGGCACGTCGGCGGTGCAGCAGATGGAATCGACGGCGGAGTCGGCAACGGCGGGGGGCATGATTGTGTTTGCCGCGTCGGGTGACAACGATTCGAGCGATGGAGGGCCGACGCCGGCGAATGTGGATTGTCCGTCGTCGTGCCCGCATGTGGTGGGCTGCGGCGGTACGAGCAAGACGTCGACATCGGAGACGGTGTGGAACGACGATCCGGGCGAGACCAACGGCGAGGGAACAGGCGGGGGCTATTCGACGGTGTTCCCGGTGCAGTCGTGGCAGATTGGGGCTCCGCCGGCGCCGGCCAACACCCCGTACGGCACGGGGCGCATGGTTCCCGATGTGTCGGCGAATGCCGATCCGAATACGGGCTACAACATCTACGTGCAGGGCAGCACAGAAGTGGTGGGCGGAACCAGCGCCGACGCTCCGCTCTACGCGGGACTGTTTGCTTCCTTCGGGACCAAGCTGGGCTTTGTGACGCCGACGCTATGGCAGAATCAGACGGCCTTCAATGACATCACGGTGGGCAATAACGGATATTACGACGCGGCGGTGGGGCCCGACCCATGCAGCGGAATCGGATCGCCGATCGGGGCGGCCATCGCGGCGCTGTTCACGGGCGGGGCTTGAGGCCGAAGCTCTCCCGTCGGGAGCAGATGCGGTTTCTCAGGGCAGAGAGCGCTCTTCCTTCTGCTGCACCCCGAAGCCGGGAAGTCAAGTGGCGATTCCCGTAAAGAATCGGCAGCTTCGACTGCCATGGCGAGGGGCCGATGTGAAGAAGTGCTTTCAGGCGCCGGGAGGGCCGCTCGATAGCGACCGGGGATCCAGGAATTCCGGTGGAAGCGATTGACCGCTGCTTTGTTTCGCCGCTCTCATTCTGCGGTTTGGATCGCCGGGACAAGCGGGAGCGAGGGCGGGATCGCATCCAACGGAAAGCCGAGACGTTTCCACTCATCGTAACCACCGCGCAGCGGGCGCACGCGTTCGATGCCCAGTTTGTGCAGGGTTATGGCGGTTTTGGCAGACGTGGCTTCGCTGGGGCAAGTGCAATAGAGGACGATGTCGCGATCGCGAGGAATTTCATGGTGACGCGCGGCGAGGGACTCCGGCGAAAAATGGACGGCGCCCGGCAGAGTGAAGGGCTCCGGGAGCAGCTCGAGGGGATGGCGCAGGTCAACGATGTAGATCTGCTCGCCGGCGTCGAGCTGGCGCTTGAGATCGGCGGGATCGAGACGCGCGGCGGCGAGTTTCTTGAGGATCGAGCGGCGACGCAGGATGCGGGCCACGACAATGGCGGCAACGGCGAGGACGAGGAGCAGCCCCGAGGAGCGACCGATCAAGTGGAGCACGTTGGGATCGCGTCGGAGCGCGTCGCCACAGAAGCGGCCGATGGCGAGGAGCGTGGTCAACCAGAGCGCGGCGCCGACGCCGTCGAAAAAGAGGAACGGGGGAAAGCTCATGCCGTTCTGGCCGGCGACCGGCGGGGCCAGCAAGCCCAGTCCGGGCACGAACTTGGCGAACAGGAGCATGAAACCGTGGCGGCGGCCGAACGACTCCTGGGTGCGGCGGACGCAGGTGGTGGGCTCAATCGATAACCGGCAGAGAAGGCGGAGCACGTAATGGCCGTAGCGGCGGCCGAAAAGGAACCAGGTGGAGTCGGCGGAGAGCGTAGCGGCGAGGGCGGCAAAGAGGGCGAGGGGAAAGCTGATCTGGCCGCCTGCGGAGAGCGCTCCGGCGGCCAGGAGCACGGGCGTGGCGGGCATGGGAACGCCAAGCTGCTCAATCAGGACCCATGCGAAGAGGAGCAGGTAGCTATAGACCAAGAGGATGTGGATGGGCAGCGCCATAGGGAAGATCCTGTGTTGCAGCTTGCGGCGAACGAGCTTTCCCTCGCCGAACGGTGTCTGGCCGCCAGTGACCGGCTGCTTATCCGATGATACGATCCAGGAATTCGCTTCATGCAAAAAGAATGCGGAAGCGGGTTCCGCTCAAGAGATCGATCCTCAGGATTTGGGCGGGCCGTTTGCCGGCTACGGCGGTTCTCCAATTCCCGTGGAGTTTTGAGGGGCGTGCCAGGTGGCGTTTTCCCGGGAAAAACGCCACTCAACGTTCGAGGTTCTGCTCTACACCAATTGGAGAACCGCTATAATTCTTTGCGAACAGAAAAGCCGCCCACGGGCGGCTTTTTGGTTTGTTGAGATTTTGAGCGAGCCGGTTTACGGCGGTTCTCCAATTCCCGTGAAGTTTTGAGGGGCGTGCCAGGTGGCGTTTTCCTGGGAAAAACCGCCACTCAACGTTCGAGGTTCTGCTCTACACCAATTGGAGAACCGCTATAAAGCTACTGGGTCGCGGCCTTGGCGGGTTCGAGAGTGGTGGCGGGGGCGGAGGGGGCGTCCGCGGCTTCCTGATTTTTGGCCTGGAAGTAATCGCGTTCCCACAGATTGCGATAAAAGACGCCGGTGAGCTCGGCCGCGTGGGGGCCGAAGACGGGCCGGCCACCCTCGAGGAGAAAAACCGTCACCAGACTGCCTTCGGGCGAGTCAGAGAACGAGGCGAACCAGCCCAGGCGGGTTCCGTCGTTGGAGCAGGTTCCGGTTTTGCCAAAGACCGGCAGCTCGTGGAAGTTGACGCGCAGGCTACGGGCGGTGCCGTACTCGACGGCGCCGGCCATACCGTCTTCCACGTCGGGAATGTAGGGCGCGATATCGAGCTTGCGCTTGATGCGGGGACGGAAATTGGCGACTTCTTCAGGAGTGGTGGGGTGCTGGAGGTAATAGAGGGCGCCGCCGTTGGCAATAGCGGCCACCAGAGCGCCTAATTGAAGCGGGGTCAAGGAAACGCCCTGACCGAAGCTGCACATGCGGCCCACGCCGCCCTCAGATACGGGAATCGGCTGATCGGGATACTCGCCCAACTGCTCGCCAGGTATGTCGTAGCCGGCCAGCTCGCCGAGGCCAAACTCGGTGGCGTACTGGCGGACGCGTTCGAAGCCCAGTTCCCGGCCCAGTTCCTCAAAGTAGAGATTGTTGCTATGGGCGATGGCCTGGGTCATGTTCATGCGGAAGCCGGGCAGTTGCACCATGGTGTCGCGTGTGACGATGCCCTCGGAGAGCGCAGCGAGGGCGACGGAGAGCTTGATGGTGGAGCAAGGCTCGGCGCCGGGCGAGAGGGCGAGCTTCTGGTTGACCATAGCCAGAATGCGCCCGGTGGAGGGATCGATGACGACGGCGGTGCCGTTCATGCCGCCGAGAGCGTCGATTGCGGCCTGGCGGACCACCGGGTCTTCACCGCCAATCACGTCGCCGACGCCGATCGGGCCCTCGATGTAGGAACTGGCGGTGAACCGCTCGTAATAGCGATGATGGCGGATGACGGCCCGGCGCACCCGGGCATGCGCCACACCGGCGCCGGACGACGCCGTGCTGGTGGAGGCATAGACGGTGGTGGGGGCTGCATACCGATGCGTTGCCGTGGTGTGCGCGGTCGAACGGGGAGCGGTCGCGGCGCTAGTAGATCCGGATTTCGCCGCCCCTCGATGGGCGCGGGCGAGATGGCTGTGCGTAATGTGAGTTTCTTTGGTCCGGGTGTGATGGACCGTGTCCGTGATGTCGGAGGCAGCGGCGCCGGAGGCGACCGCGGTACAGAAAACCAGTGCAAAGACCCAAACGCAAGACGCCTTCATCCAGCCAATGTCCTCTCGACTTAAGGATTCCCTGCGATGCAATCGCCCAACGGACGACACACTCATGTGTGCCGGCGTCGCCGCTCCGCGATCGGCCACGCCGGCAAACTTGTTTTTTCCGGCCCCTGCCGTTTTGGCTTACAGAATTTTTTGATGCGCCGGTAACACCTTTTGCGAATGCGGCGCCAATCAAAAAATGTCGTACGCTACGCTCTCACCATTATGCGAAGAAACAGGAATCCCGCGAGGGTCTTTCCCCAATTCCTCCAACTTTCGGGACCTTTGTGGATACTATACCGCCGGGCGCGCCCATTTTGAAACAAAAAACCTTACGAAAGTTTATTTAACGGGAGCCGGTCTGGCCGGACCGCGACCCCATGTTAAAAGCGCACCCGGCGCATGAAGGCAGGCACGTCGAGGTCCCGCTGCGCTTGGTCGCCGTTGCCGGTGAACAGAGATGTCGAGGGGCTGGACGACTCAATTCCGGCCCCGTCCCGCGGATCGCTCTTGAGCTCGGCGCTGAAGGCGGCGCGGTCTCCGGAAGGCGCCTCCGCGGGAGCGGCCAGCTCGGTAACTTGCGGTTTGGGCGAAGCGGCGGGCGCAGCTTTCGGTTCGGATTCGGCTGCGGTTCTTGGCGAAGGCGAGGCCACCGTGACGGTGGTGGCGACGGTGGGCTTGGAGGCAGTGAAAAAGAAAGCCTGATCCGGCTCGGCGGCTTCTTCTTCGTCTTCGTCCTGGCTCATAAAGCGGGGTGGAGCGGCAGGCTCGGGAGCGGTCGGTTCTTTGAGCCAGTTCTCCGGCGCCATCACGGGCACAGAGACGACGGGCGCATCTTCGACGCTCAACATGCGCGCACGCCGCTCGGGCATCTGGTCGCGGAAGCCGGTGGCAATGACGGTGATCTTGACCTCTTCGCCCATTTTTTCATCGAGCACGGCGCCGAAGATGATGTTGGCGTCTTCGTGCGCGGAGGATTGAATGAGCGAGGAAGCCTCGTTGACCTCGGAAAGCTTGAGCGAGCTCGACCCGGTGATGTTGATGAGGATGCCGCGGGCGCCGTCGATGGCGCCGGCTTCGAGCAGGGGCGAGGCCATGGCCGCCTGCGCGGCTTCGACGGCGCGAGTGGCTCCCGCGCGGATGGCGGTGCCCATCACCGCGTGTCCCATGCCGGCCATGGTGGTCTTCACGTCGGCAAAGTCGCGGTTGATGATGCCGGGAATGGTGATGATGTCACTAATGCCCTGCACGCCCTGGCGCAGCACGTCGTCGGCGATGCGGAAGCTCTCGAAAAAGCCGGCGTCCTTGGCCACCGCGAGCAGTTTTTCGTTGGGAATCACAATCATCGTGTCGACGCTCTCGAGGAGCTCTTTGAGGCCACGCTCGGCCTGTTGCAGGCGGCGCTTGCCCTCGAACGAGAAGGGCTTGGTGATGACAGCCACGGTGAGGATGCCCATTTCGCTGGCCAGGGAAGCGATGACGGGCGCGGCTCCGGTGCCGGTGCCGCCGCCGAGGCCGGCGGTGACGAAGACCAAGTCGGCGCCCTCGAGCGCTTCGATGATTTTTTCCGAGTCTTCGAGCGCGGCGCGGCGGCCAACGTCGGGGTTGGCGCCGGCGCCGAGACCGGAGGTGAGCCGCACGCCGAGCTGGAGCTTGACCGGGGCCTGGGAGAGCTTGAGCGCCTGCACGTCGGTATTGGCGGTGATAAACTCGACGCCCTCCATGCGCGCCTGGATCATGCGGTTGACGGCGTTGCCGCCGCCGCCGCCGACCCCAATGACCTTAATACGCGCTCCGCGCACCGTCTCGTCGTGATATTGAATGCGCATCTCTCCGGCTTCCACTCTCTGCTGTTCCATATCGGCTTTCGCCTTCCTGTTGACGTTAGCTTTCAGCTTTCAGCTCTCAGCTTTTCAAATCCTTGCTACTCATTCCTGCCTGTTGCGGATCACCTACCGTACTTCGCTTGCAGCTCATAGCTGAAGGCTGAAAGCTGTTTTTCAAACGCTTGCTGCAAACACGGCGCGCAACCTGGCGCGTAAACTGCCGTCTTCGCCGGCGCGGCTCAGGCGCGTGCGGTGAACATAAAGAAGCATGCCGATGACGGTCGAGAAGCCGGGATGAACGAGCTCGGCCGGCATGTGCGACAGGCGCACGGGCAGGCCCGTGCGCGCCGGAGTGCGCAACTGGCTCTCAGTGACATCGAGCAAGCCGGGCAACATCGCTCCGCCGCCGGTGAGCGTGCAACCGGCGCCGAGAGCGTTTTCGACGCGGCCATAGCGGAGGCTCTCCTTCACGTAATAGAGCAGTTCGCGGGCGCGGGGCTCGAGAATCTCGGCCAGAGCGCGCTGCGGCAGTCGCTGCGGCTGCGGCTGGTCGATCTCGAATTCGGCCAGTTGCGGGACGGCGGTGACGACGGCGTTGCCAAACTGGCGCTTGAGCTGTTCAGCCTGCGCGACGGACACCTGGAGGCCGATGGCGAGATCGTTGGTGAAGTGCGCGCCGCCGATGGGCACAGAAGCCGTGTAAGCCACTGCGCCCTCGAAAAAGACCACCAGATCGGAAGAGTGCGCGCCGATATCGAGCAGGCAAACGCCGAGCTCGCGCTCGTCGGCCGAAAGCGTGCATTCGGCGCCGGCGATGGCCTCGAGCACCGCTTCGGTGACTTCCAATCCGGCGCGATTGGCGCAGGTGACGGTGCTTTGCAGCGCGCTGCCCGAACAGGTGGCGATATGAAGATCGACTTCGAGCCGGGCGCCGATCATGCCCACGGGATCGAAGATGCCGGGCTGGCCGTCGAGGATGAACTGGCGCGGGAGCAGGTGGAGAATCTCGCGGTCGGGAGGGCGCTCGACGGCGCGTGCGCGTTCGACGGCGGCGCGGACGTCTTCGCGGCTGATTTCGCGCATGCGGCTGCCGAGTTGCAGGCCGCCGTTAGTGTTGAGGCCGCGGATATGCGGGCCGCCGACGCCCACCACGCACTCCTCGATGTTGACCCGCGCCACGCGCTCGGCCTGCTCGTTGGCGGCGCGCACGGCTTTGACCGCAGGCGCCAACTCGGCGATCATCCCTTTGCGCATGCCTGCGGATTCGACGATCCCGTGCCCGCGATAGCGCAAGACGTTTTCGTTGATGTCGGCGGCGAGCACCCGCGTCCAGGCGCTGCCAATATCGAGCGCGACGATGAGGTTTTCCTGCTTCTGTGTCATCGGCTCACCCGCCCTGCGCCCAGTTTGTGCGAATTGAGGTTTCGTTGCCGGCTCGATGCACGCCGGCTGCGGCGCGTCGCCTGGCTGGGATCAGCGCGGCGGGCTTTTTCAGCTTATGCGCTTTCTTGCCGGTTTTTCCGGCGGGCGCCGCCGTGGAAGGACTGGCGTCTGTCGAATCAACTGCCGGCGCACCGGCCTGCGGCTTGGCTCCGGAGGGATCGGCTTCGGACGCCTGTTTGCCCGACGACATTTCCAGGATGACCTGCCGGTCATAGCGCAGGTCGACGGCGGCGAGGCGTGGATACTGCTGGCGCCACTCGGCGATGTACGCTTTGTAACGCTGGTAGCGCTCGAGGAAATGATCCTCGCCGAAGTGCGCCAGGATGTCCTTGCCCTGTTCAGGCATGAGCACGCGCGCATCTTCGGGATCGGTGAGGTCGATCTCGGAGATCTGGTCGGAAAGGCGCTGGCCGGTCGAATCCAGATCGGACATCAAACGCAGGTAGACCGCCATGCGCTCCCTGCGGGCGGCCGGCGGGTCGCCGGGATCGATGCCGGTGAGCACAGGGAACGAATAATGATGCACAGCCATGGCCGCGGCAGGCATAGTGAGCAGCACGCCCTTCGCGTCGACCAAGCCGATGCGGTCGCCATGGCGGGTGAAGGCTACCGGCCGGCGCTCGACGATCGAAATGCGAAGCTGGTCGGGGAGCAGGCGCATGACGGTGGCGCGTTCGATCCAGGGAATCTGCTCGAGTTCCGTGCGGCGCTGGTTCAAGGGCACAAAGAAAATGTTGCGGCCAATGTCTGCGCCGAAGACGGGCAGAATCTGCCCGCGAGTGACCTCGGTGAGGCCGGTGGCCTGGATGTCTTCAGTTCCCGCAATGCGGAAGCGTGCGTCCCGTTCCAAGCAGGTGTTGAGGGCGAAGGCGGCGAAGGCGAGGCTGGAGGAGAGCGTGAGGGCGGCGAGGGTAAGAAAGAGGCGGCCGGCCGTGGAAGCTGGACGCCACCACGGCCGTAGCGGCTGATCATAACGGTCGTAGCGTCCGCCCCGCACCAGGCGCGGCTCGTCGTCGGCGTCTATATCTTCGAAATCGAGGGGCATGCCCGGCAGGACGCGACCGGCGGGGGGCACACGCGGCTCGGCACGCCGGAAGCGGGTCTCGGCCTGGTCTTCATCCTCCCGACGGGGAGGCCGGTTTGTGGCGCCACCTGGATTCGTCACGCCCGAGCAAGGTCGTGACAGCCGCCAACCTTCACTATAGCCCGGATTTGACCAGCGATTTCCGCAGGCTTGGCGGGGGAATCCGCGCCGTTACCGGGTGCATTCGCCATCGAATGCGAGCCACTCGGCCGAGGGCCGCCGGCGACGCCGCGAGGGCCGTGACCCCCTCGCGCCGTATACTCGCCGTAGAGCATGTCGACGCGCACCGACACGGTACTGGACGCGATTTTGGCCTCGACGCGGGCAGCGGTGGCCGCCAGCAAGACGCAGACGCCCGCGGCCGAACTCGAACGCCGCGCTGC
>JASHOC010000268.1 GCA_030041305.1 Acidobacteriaceae bacterium | reverse complement strand
TGCGCCTGCACGGGCTGATCCGTAAAGTCGGACGCACCTACAAGTACTATCTGACCCAGTTCGGCAAGCAGGTCATCACCACTGGACTCAAGCTGCGCGAACTCGTCGTCATCCCCCAGCTTGCCTGTGGCTATGCTGCATAACTCCACGATTTTCTGCTTGTTTTGTGCAGATTTTCAATGTAGAGGGACTAAGCGTGCTTTGGCATCAGCCCCAACTCGCCGCTGAGGCGGAAGCCATCGTAGAGCAAATGCCCGGTTTCATCGAGCGGGATTTGCACTTTGACATCATCAGTGGCGCCGCAGGTTGCATCGGCAGCTTGCTCGCCCTCTACTGGTGCGCTCCCTCCGATCGTACGATGGCGGCGGCAGTCTTGTGCGGCGAGCACCTCCTGGCTCACGCTCAACACATGCCGAGGGGATTGGGCTGGGTTTCGGAGGGTGTGGCGTCGAAGCCATTGACCGGCTTCTCTCATGGCGGTGCGGGCATCGCTTGGGCGCTTCTCGAGCTGGCTGCCGCAAGCCGCGACGGGCGTTTTCGCACCGCGGCTTTGGGTTCGATCGACTACGAACGGAGCCTCTTCGACCCGGCCGAAGAGAATTGGCCTGATCTGCGCGAATCGGAGGCCTCAGACGCAAATGCCGGCAAGAAAAACTTTGCGATGGCCTGGTGTCACGCGCGCCAGGGATCGGTATGGGCCGCCTGCTTTCTCTCGGTCACCTCGAGGATCCCCAACTCCGGTCTGAAATCAACATTGCCCTCGAGACGACGCTGGCGCGAGGTTTCGGCGGCAGTCATTGCTTATGTCACGGCGACCTCGGCAACCTGGAGTTACTGCTCGAAGCCGGCCTCAGGCTCGGAGAACCTCGTTGGCGGGCCGAGGCTGATCGCCTTGCAGCCATGATTCTCGCGAGTATCGAGCAAAACGGATGGCTCTGCGGGAATCCACTGGGAGTGGAGTCGCCCGGCCTCATGACCGGTCTGGCGGGCATCGGGTACGAACTTCTTCGCTTGGCGGAGCCTGATCGTGCGCCATCGGTGCTGGGTCTGGCTCCGCCACCGGGTGTCGAGAGCGCTGAAGCGCGGCCCAGCAAGGCCGCTGCCTTGGAAGTTGGTGTAATCTAAGCCGCCGAATCGTAAGGGAAACGGGTGAATAGATGACCGGTCCACAACGCGCCATCTTTCGAACAAAAGCCGTTCGACGTTATATCCACAATCAGCAGGAAGCGGTCCTGCCCCGATTTCTTTGCCCACGTACGTTTCTGTATCTCTGGATTCTTCTGGGGCTGCTGCTGGTAGTAGGCGGTCTCGTGACTTGGCTTGCCCGCGGCCTTCTGTTGACGCCACCGCGAACGGAACACCAAGTTCGGACTGCTGTCAGCGAGTCCAGGGGGCATGCCAAATCATGAGCGGTCGCCTATCCTTCGACAAATTGGGCGAGCGGTTGGCCACGGTGAACACGCGCGCCTGGCCCTTTATCGCACCGCTCATGATCAGGCGGCTCATCTTGCGGACGCAGCGACACCACGTGCCCGTCCTGCTCCAGTTGAATGCCGTAGAATGCGGTGCGGCATGCTTGGCCATGGTTCTCAACCATCACGGCCGGAAAACCCGGGTGGCGGAATGCCGTGCGGTCTGTGGTGTGGGCCGTGATGGAGTCACCGCGCAGGAGCTCGCCAAAGCAGCGCGATCCTACGGACTTCGTGTCAAGGCTTTCTCGCTGGAACCGGCCGATATCAAACACATTCACGGCCCCGCAATTGCGCACTGGGAGTTTAATCACTTCGTCGTGGTGGAGCAGTGGTCGCCCCGGCGTGTGGACATCGTTGATCCGGCCAGCGGGCGGCGGCGACTTACGGCCGAGGAGTTCGCGACCGGCTTCACGGGAGTGATTCTTACGCTTGAACCGGGCATTCATTTCAAGCCGCTCCGGGAGTACAAGCCGGCCGGGTGGCGCCGCTACCTGCTCTCCATGTTTCGCACTCCCGGCGCGCCGGCGTTGATGCTTCAAATCCTGGGTGCGTCGCTCTGCACGCTCCTCTTGGGTTTAGCGCTGCCGCTCTTCACAAGAGTGGTGGTTGATCAGGTACTCCCATTTCGCATCGTCAGCGTCATGGCAATCCTCGGCCTGGGACTTGCTCTGGTGATTGTGGCTCAGGCGGTGGCCAGTTATCTGCGTGCGGCTATACTCATTTATCTACAGGGGCGGATGGATATGCAGATGACGCTGGGATTCGTCGAACATCTGCTCAGCCTACCGTTGCGCTTCTTCCAGGAGCGCAACAGTGGCGACCTCCTGATGCGTTCGGGAAGCAATGCGGCAATTCGTGAGGCTCTCACAAACCAGACACTGTCAACCATACTGGACGGCACCCTGGTGCTGGGATATCTGGCCATCCTCCTGGCTCAAGCGCCTTACTTTGGCTTGCTAGCGTTGGCTTTTGGGTTGCTGCAGACGGCACCCTTGCTGGCAGCCTCGCGCCGGCTTCAGGACCTAACGCAGCGTGATCTGGCGGCGCAATCAGCCGCGCAAAGCTACCTGGTGGAAACCCTGAGCGGCATCGCGACTTTGAAAGCTTCCGGCACGGAAGATTACGCCCTGGAACGGTGGTCCAACCTCTTTACCAAGGAGTTGAACGCATCTCTGTCTCGCGGCCATTGTTTGGCGGTGCTTGACACCGCGGCCACCACACTCCGTACCCTGGCCCCGCTTCTGTTGCTCTGGGTGGGAACGATTCAGGTGTTGCACGGCGCGATGGGCCTGGGAACCATGCTCGAGCTCGTCGGACTGGCAACCGCCTTCATTCAACCTGTGAGTTCCCTGCAATCCAGCCTGCAACGGATGCAAATGGTTGCTGCCAATCTTGACCGAATCGCCGACGTCGTGGAGGCCGAACCGGAACAGGCTCCGGCGATCGTTCATAGCGCGCCTCGATTGAGCGGCCACATCGAATTGAGAAACGTCAGCTTCCGCTATGACCCCGCGAAGCCTCTGGTTCTGCGAAACATTTCACTCACCATCGAGCCGGGCCAAAAGGTGGCTCTGGTCGGCCACACCGGTTCCGGCAAGAGCACGCTGGCCATGCTGCTGTTGGGACTCTACCCACCGACCGAAGGCGAGATTCTGTATGACGGGATTCCGTCAAAGCTCCTGAACTATCGCGCGCTGCGCAGCCAGTTTGGTGTGGTTCTTCAAGAACCCTTTCTGTTCAGCGGATCGATTCGGCAGAACATCGCCTTCGGCAATCCAGACCTGCAACCCAGCCAAATTGTAGAAGCGGCGCGACTGGCGGCGATCCATGAGGAGATTCTTGACCTCCCGATGGGCTATGAAACCAGGTTAGCTGAACGAGGCAGCGGGTTCTCAGGCGGCCAACGACAGCGGATTTCGCTCGCCCGAGCGCTTGCCTGCCAGCCGACCATCCTGCTCCTGGACGAGGCCACCAGCCACTTGGACGTGGTCACTGAGCGCAGGGTGGAACGGAATATCAGCGAACTGCCCTGCACGCGCATCGTCATCGCACATCGCCTGAGCAGCATCCGCAATGCTGACCAGATCGTAGTGCTCGAAGGCGGAGCCGTCGCTGAGAACGGCCTGCATCACGAATTGCTTTCCCACGCCGGGCGCTACGCGGCGCTTGTCCATTGCTCCGGGGGAAATCAGGCAAGCGAAATGGCTTCCTGATCGCCGCCAAACCTCTCAGAACTGCAGCGACGAGTCTCAATATTGATCTATCTTAAGGATTTTCTGAATTCATGCGCCATAATCGAGACACGCGTAGTTCGCGTATTTTGTTTTGCAGTGTCGCTGGCGTCATGGGGTAATCGTCGGATGCCTCATTTGATTCCATTACGCCACGCCTGGATTTGGCGGAACCTGCGGTACACGATGCGTCTGCATGTGATAAACGCAGCGCGTACCGCTCCAAGAATGCGACGGTTTCGAGCTGAGGCTCAGATTTTCGAACGACGATGCGGTGTGATTCAGATCACTGCCAAAATATCGGACTTATTTTGTCGTATATCTAAGAAGTAACTGCGGATCGAATTGATCGCATACTGTGCCGGCCTTCAAAAACCTTGCATCCATCGGCCCGGTTCGGAGCCGCAACTCGGTTCGAAGGAAGCTGCCCCCGTCGTGAAAGTTCGATTCGCTATCGCCGCTTTTATTCTTTGCCTTCAGTTAATTGCTGGGCACTGCCAAAGTCCTCAATTCGCCATCAGCGGTACGGTTCATGATCCAACGGCCAGCGTGCTGCCCGGCGCAACGGTTTCTGTCTTGTCCCCTGAGACAGCCCCGGCGCCTTCTGTGCCGGCAGATGAGAATGGGGACTTCAAACTGATTCTTCCGGGACCGGGCAGCTACCAGGTGAAGGTTCAGGATGAGGGATTCATGTCTTACATCGGGTCGGTGACTGTCAATGACTCCGCGCCCGTGGCCGGGTTAGATGTCGAACTCAAGGTGGCGACGACGACGCAGACTATTGAAGTGACCGCCGATGCCCTCTCGGCCGAGACCACCAGCACCCAGCTTGGCGAGAACCTGGACACGAAGAAGATTGAAAGCGTGCCGCTGAACGGGCGCAATTTCACGGATCTGATGGCCGTGCAACCGGGCATCATTCCAGAAAATACCGCGCAACCCGGCGCTGTGATCATGACCGGCGTAGCCTCTACGCCGCCGAGTGGTGACGCCAATCCTGGGAACCTTTCCATCAGCGGTCAGCGCGAAACGACTAATGGATTCCGAGTCAACGGCAGCGACGTGGAAGAGGACGTCAATATGGGCGCCTCGATTGTGCCCAACCTGGACTCGATCGACAGTTTCCGCGTGCTCACATCCAATTTCGACGCCGAGTACGGCAATTCGAGCGGCGGCCAAATTCTGGTGGTGACGAAGGCCGGCACAGCCCAGCTCCACGGCAGCGTGTTTGAGTTCCTGCGCAACACCGCACTTGATGCGCGCAACTACTTTTCGCAAGACCGGGCCGCATACAGGCAGAATCAGTTCGGCGCAACCGTTGGTGGTCCGGCCTTTCAAATCAAATTGCTGAATCTCTTCGGTGACTACCAGGGGACGCGACTGGCCGAGGGCATCGACACGGGGAACATCGCCGTACCGTCGCTGGCCGAGCGCTCAGGCGACTTTAGCCAGATTCCTCTGACTGGCAGCGTGAGCGGGCCCTACTGGGCGTCTCTCCTCACAGCGCGGCTAGGGCAAACCGTCACTGCCGGTGAACCGTACGCACAGGTCTTTCCCAGCGGGCAAATTCCGCAATCCGTGTGGTCCAAGCCTGCGCTTAGTTTGCTCCAGTACATTCCGAAACCAAACGCGGGTTCGGCGTTGTTTGCCACCGCCACCCAGGCCGAGACTCTGCAGGACGACAAGGGCGCGCTACGCGCCGACTGGGCTCACAACAGGGGAAGGCTGACCGCATACTACTTCCTCGACAACTACTCACTCGACAATCCCTATCCCGGCGGCGCCGGCGGGGCTAGCGTACCCGGATTCGATGCAACCTCGGACGGCCGCGCGCAGCTTGCCAGCCTCGCCCACATCATCACCTTTGGGAGCGCGGCGCTCAACGAGTTCCACCTGAGCTACATGCGCAACGACAACGCCGTGGGTCAGCCGCGCGGCGGTGTCGGTCCGTCGCTCGCATCGCAGGGCTTCACCGGGATCATCCCGCTGAAGCCTTCGACCGAAGGCATTGAGAACCTCGCCTTCAACGACTTCACCATGGGAGTAGACACAACCGCGCTCGTTCAGGCGGAGAACATCAGCGAAATCAGCGATGCCTTCTCGCGCATTATTGGCGCGCATGGCCTCAAGTTCGGCGGGGAAGTCCACGCGAACCAGATCAACACGCATCCCGACGTGGTCTTCAACGGCAGCTTCGACTTCAACGGATCGGAGACCGGCCTCGACTTTGCGGATTTCCTGCTCGGCGTGCCCTCGAGTTACACGCAGGGTCAGGCCAACAGCTTCTACAACCGCAACCTCTATATGGCGGCATTTGTGCAGGACAGCTGGAAGGCCACGCAACAGCTCACGGTGAACTACGGCGTGCGCTGGGATCGCATCCGCCCGTGGGACGAGAAGTTCAATCAACTCCAGACGCTGGTGAGGGGCGAGCAGTCGCAAGTCTATCCCGGCGCGCCGCAGGGACTGCTGTTTCCCGGTGACCCCGGTGTGCCGCGTTCGCTAGCGCCGGCACGCAACGACTTTGCGCCGCGCGTCGGACTCGCCTGGTCCCCCACGCCTGCGGATCCGTGGCTGCATAAGCTTGCCGGAGATGCGGGTCAGACGAGCATTCGACTGGGATACGGCGTGTTCTTTGCGGCGTATGAAGGGCTTTCGGCGGGCATCATGAGCGCCAATCCGCCCTATGGCTACACGTACACATCGGCGGCGCCGCCGCTCTTCAGCAATCCGTTCACGGTTGCAGCCACGGGCACGGATGCGGGTCAGCGCTTCCCGCTGCAGAAAGTGGCCTACGGCGCGAGCCGCAACAACCCCAACACCACTGTGGACTGGAGCCAGTTTGAGCCGCTCGTCGGCATTCCCGCGGTCGATCCCAATGACGTTACGCCCTACGCCGAGCATTGGATGGTGAGCTTCGAGCGCCAGATGGGCCTGACACTGGCCACGCTGAGCTATGTAGGAGCGTCCGCGCACCACTTGCTGGTCTTGGAGGAGGCCAACCCTGCCAATCCCGCTCTCTGCTTGAGCCTTGGCTCCGCCTGCGGGCCATTTAACGAACAGGCCGCACGCACGGAATTCGGCCTGGCGTTCGGCAGTGTGGAACTGCAACGCACCATCGCCAACTCCGGCTACAACGCGTTTGAAGCCACATTGAACCACCGCTCGCATGGACTCGAGTTGCTCGTCAGCTACACATACTCCAAGTCTATCGATCAATCGACCGGCCTGCCCGAGCCAGTGAACCCGGTCAATCCCTCACTTAGCCGCGGCCTGTCTTCGTTCGACATGCGGCACAACTTCGTCGGCTCCTTCCACTACGCGCTCCCCGCACTCTCGCCGAAAAACGCAACGCCCCACGCGCTCGAAAACGGTTGGGCTCTCGCGGGCATCGCGCGCTTTACTTCTGGGTTGCCCATTACGCTGCTCAACAACAACGACACATCGTTGCTCGGCACTATTCCCAACGGCATTAATAACAACGGCGTGGACACTCCCGACTGGACTGGCGTTTCGCTGCACATCTCCACAAAGCCACGTGCAGGAAATCTCGTCTTCGACCCTACGGAGTTCGGCCTGCCCCCCCTTGGCGCCATGGGCAACGCGCGACGCCGTTTTTTCTCCGGCCCTGGCATGGAGAACATCGACGCCACGGTTTCGCGCAGCTTCCTCGTCACAGAAAATCGTGCTTTGGAGTTTCGCGCGGAAGCCTTCAATGTCTTCAACCACGCGCAATTCTTCGGAGCTGCGTCCGTAGAGGGGAATATTTCTAGCAGTAGTTTTGGAGAGGCCGTGAGCGCGATGTCTCCTCGATTATTGCAGTTCGCACTCCGCTACCGCTTTTAGCCTCTAAGAGGCAATTGAGCCGTGGGCCGACTTGGCTCTGGCCCGTTTCCGGCCTCACCTTCGTTTGGATCCTTGCGTTATTGGTCTCTCGTCTGTTCAGCGACTTTGCAACCAAGACATTGATTGCGCGGTTAGATGTAAGTCCCAAGATTTCTCCGTTTAGCGGGGAGCACCCATTTGAACGTGCCACAGCTTAGTCCAGCTCTCTTATTGCTATCTGCATAAATAATGTAATAGCTCGGCGCAAGAAAGAAGGCAGCTCAGATTGCAGGATGCAGCCACGCAGT
>JASHOC010000267.1 GCA_030041305.1 Acidobacteriaceae bacterium | reverse complement strand
TCACCTTGCGCTCGTACAGATACGAGGTCATTCCGGCGGCAAAGCAGATCTTCGGCAGCGTACCGAAAATCAGCACCCTATCCCAGCAACTCAGAACTCCGGAAATCTGAGCCGCATACCGTTGCGTCAGAAGCTCGATGTCCACAGCCCATCATAGCTGTGGACCTCTTTGGTTCCGGCTACGCCGGGTTAGGGTTAGGGTTTTCGAAGACTCTTTGATGCGAATCAAATTGCCATTTTCTATTGTTTGCACTTTCGCACACCGTGTAGACCGATTGCTGAAAAAAATGCCTGCGGGGAACTCGAGTATGCCGGAAGAGCGGTTCTATCATGGGTTGTCCAATAATCCCGCCTCCGATTCCCTGAGGCCTGTCGCAATAGGCAAAAATGGATCTCTTTTCGATCTTCGGGTCCGAGTCGCGGAATGCAAAAAAGGCTGCGACGTATGGCGATAGCGACCAGTCCAGAAGTGGCGAGGAGAACCCGTGATGCCGCAAATATGCAACATACTCAAAATGTTCACCGCCGGGAAATACGCTTTGGTCAGAGAATATTGACTCTTCATACTGGGCATGGGCAGAGAGTTCCTCCAACAAGTTCTCACTGAATGGCGGCGCTCGCATCGACGAAAAAGTGCCAACGGCTGGACCGATTCTTCCGACAATCAGGTCGTAATAGTCAGCTATTGGCATGGTCCAATGGCCGCTGCGTTCCAATGTCGTTTCAAGCCGCCATTCGGAGTTGGCTTGTCCGCGGAATAACAAGGCTCTTCGGTATTTACGGTCCCGAAGCTCCTGCAGCCAAATCTCAAACTCTTGCCAATTTCCTTCACACGGTTCCATCGTTATGCCCGCATCTTCCTTCTCAACCAATTCTCTCTCGCTCGTTCAAACTCTTCTTTTGTTGGACCGGAGGTATCGAGGCGATTAAGTATCAGAAGCAGATACCCCAAAAACCAAAGTCCAAAAATGAATGCTGTAGTTGCATCTTCGTGGGGAGGGGGCGGGAGTATCCATCCCACGACGATAAAGACCAACGCGCAAACGCCAAGGGAAGGCAATGTAAACCTCCCTATGCGAGTGCCAGGACGATTCATTATAAGGAACGCGAGAAGCCTCAGGTGCGGTGCCGTACTCTGCGAAATAGAGAACGCGAAAAGCTGCCCGATTCCTAACCTTCGCGTCCTACCCTTGGCCTCCACCGGCAAGTTTCCCGGGTTTCCTTCTTCCATGTGCAACCTCTATGGCCAAGCCGGTATGCTCAGATGCCCCGCCTCCGAAGGGGGCTGAAATGATCGAGCCAGCATTGGCCGAATTGCCTGTGCAATCTTTGCATGTAGTCTACACCGCCTTGATCTCCTCAAGCAGTCCTGGATGCCGGTCAAGCACCTTGAGCAGCTTGACCAGGGCCAAAGATGGTTTAGTTTTGCCGTCCTGATAGCGGTAGAAGGCATTGACGCCGCCGGAGGGAGCAGGGGCCTTCAGGCCCCTGAAGATAGCGATTCAATGCGCGGCCTTTAGGCCCGGGCCTTCATCTCTCCGCGAAGTGTGTCGGCATCGGGTCCAACAACCCGCAACTGGCGGAGCTGAATCGATACTCACTCGGTGATCTCGCAAGCCCTCCCCGTACCGGGTTCTCTTCGATATACCTCGCGTAGCTCAAAAACTTCTCTTCACTCATGATCTGACTCTCGTTGAAACTGCGCATCCACACATCGAGCTTGCTCTTGAGACGGAAGGAGAAACCGCCCTTAATGAATTGCATGGCCTTCTCAAGGGACACATCCGGGGAGGGCGTGATCAGGGCGTGGAAGTGGTCAGGCATAATGACGTAGGCGTGCAGAAGGAACTTTCCTTGGCCGCGGTAGTCAAGAATCGTCTGTTCCAGCAGTTCCGCTGTGGCCGTGACCTGGAACAACCGGCGGCGTTGCGCCGTTACCGCAGTCACCAGATAGGTGCGGGTCTCCTGAGGCGCCAACCGCATCCCGGAATCATAAACGAAAGGCCCGTGGCTAAAGCCACTTTGATTGAATGCCCGCAGCCAGGAGCCTAAAGGCTCCTGCTCCCTCCGTACCCAGCCTGCTTGCGCTGAGGCCGTCCTCCTGCCCAGGCCACAATCCCCAGACTGAATAAGGCGCAAGCCCAGGCGAAGACGTCGCCGTGGGCGGTGTAGAAGGTGATCTGGTCGCGGAAGGCGAATTGGGCGGGAAGTGCGCCGATTTGATGGCGGGGAAGGCTCTGGCGGACGCGGCCGTAGGGATCGATGGAAGCGGTGACGCCGGTGTTGGTGTCGCGCAGGATCCAGCGGCGGTTTTCGATGGCGCGCATGCGGGCCATGTTGAGATGCTGCCAGGGAGCGCTGGTGTCGCCGTACCATCCGTCATCGCTGATGTTGACGAGCACCTGGGCGCCGCGGCGGGCGAACTGGCGGACCTCGTCGGCGAAGACGGCTTCATAGCAGATAAAGACGCCGTAGCGATGGCCGTTGAGGAGAAAGACGGTGCGCACCTGGCCGCGCGTGAATTGGCCGACGCGGCCGGTGAGCTTGTGGGCGAAGGAAAGGAGTTCCTGGAAGGGGATGTACTCGCCGAAGGGGACGAGGTGGATTTTGTCGTAGCGGCCGGCAAAATGACCATCGGCGCCGATGATCAGGGCGGAGTTGTAGTAGCGCCAGGCCTGGTCCTCGGGGGAGTAATCCGTGCCGACGCCGCCGACGACGAGCGGGGCGTGGACGGCGAGGGCGGTGGCGCGCATGGCTTCGGCAAAGCGCGGCTCGCCTTGAATGAAGGGCGCGGGCGATTCCGGCCAGGCGACGAGATCGGGAGGGGTGGGGTAAGGCGGGCAGTCGATTTTGGCGGTGGGCGCGCCGGTTTGGGGGATGCCTGCGATGTAGACATTGCACTGTTCCTGAGCCAGGCGGGTGAACTGGGCGATGTGCTGGTTCCAGGAGACACCGAACCAATTGTTGGCCTCGCCGACGTTGAGATCGGGCTGGATGAGGACAGCTGTGGCGGCGGGCCCGGGTTGGGGCGGGGGGACAAAAACGCCGGCAAAACCGACGGCCAGCAGAAACGCGCCGCATAGGGTCCAAGCCCAGCGGCCGGAGAGGTTGCGGTGGGCGCGGCTGCCCAAGAGCAGACCGCCGGCGAGAAGGGCGTTGACGGCGACGAGGACAAAGGTGAGGCCGTAGACGCCAGTCCAGGGAGCGAGCTGGCTGATGAGGGCGTTATCAACTTGGGAGTAGCCGAGCTGATCCCAGGGGACGGAAGTGATGCGCGCAGCGGCGAGATCGAGAGCCGTCCAGAAAAAGGGTGCGACCGCGAGCGCGAGGCGCGTGGAACCGGTGGAGCGGCCGATGACGTGGACGCCGAGTCCGAAAAGGCCGAAGTAGAGGCCGAGAACCAGGCTGAAGCCGAGGAGCAGCAACGCAGCCACCCATCGCGGTAAATCGCCATACATGAGCATGGTGTTGTAGATCCAATAGCAATTGCCGAGGTACCAGAGGACGCCGCACACGTAGGCGAGGAGAAAGGCGCGGCGCGCAGGGTGGGAGCGGGTGGGGTTTTGCGGCGAGAGAACGGCCCACAGAAGCGGGACCAGGGCAAACCAGGCGAAGATGCTGCGCCATGGAGGCAGCGGCCCGGCGAGAGGAAAGGGCAGTTCAAGCAGGGCGGCGGAGAGAGTGGCCGCGGGCCACGAAGTCCATCCCCCTGGCGCCGAAGGCAAAACCTCTGAATTAGAAGGCGAGGCCGCTGATTTCCGGGTTGACGGCTGCATACAGGGTGACGGCCGCATACAGGCTGGAGTGTATCGCATGGAGCGCGGGGAACGAGCAAGGCGAGCGGGGCCTGTGGGGCGGGGCACGGGGCCTTAATCGGGATTCAGGCTACAATCGAACGCATGAGACTGGCGGTCTTCTTCATGCGGGTGCTCGAGGCGATGTTCTTTGTCGGGCTGGTGGGATCGGCGGTGGTGGTGGTCATCAGTTTTGTTGAAGATAGTAAAGAATTGTTCGGCAAGGACTAAGCGCGTGTCTCGAAGCGGGCGTGTGGGCGAGGATTGACAGTGCTTCGATGGGGCAATAGACTCAGCCCAGGGCGTGCGATGATAGTGCGCCTGTGAGTGTATTTGGCCGGCCGCTGCGCCGGCATTGTTGCGATGGCCTCTACCCGCACGACCGTAGCCCCTCCAAACGACCGCGTACGGCTCATCGTGGCATCGTCGGTGATGCTCACGTTCATCTCCTTTTGGCGGGCGGCAGCCGTCGTTCTCAATGATTTAGGATCTTCGGCGTTTTATGCCGGCGGCATCGCCGAGCAGGCCATTGGAGCGTCCGCGCCGTGGTTCATCCTGGCCATCATGCTGTTCAGCTTCGCCGTACGCGCGGTGTACGTCGAGAGCTGTTCGATGTTTACGCGCGGCGGGGTGTACCGGGTGGTGAAGGAGGCGCTCGGCGGCACGTTCGCCAAGGTCAGCGTCTCGGCGCTGATGTTCGACTACATTCTCACCGGTCCGATCTCGGGCGTTTCGGCCGGACAATACATTACCGGCCTGCTGAACGAGCTGATGGTGACCGCCAACCATCACCAACTGCTTCCCACGGCGCTGGTTGCGGGGGGGCACGCCTTCCAGTTCGACGTGAACCACACTTCGGCCCTGTTCGCGGCCGTGGTCACGATCTATTACTGGTGGCAAAACATCAAAGGGATCGAAGAATCCAGCGACAAGGCCCTGCGCGTCATGGAGGTGACCACGGTGATGGTGGTCATCCTGTTCGTGTGGGGCTTCTACTCGATCTACATACGGGGTGTTCACCTGCCGCCCGCCCCGACACCAGCGAACCTGCACTTCAGCAGCGATGCGCTCGGCTTTCTCAAGGGAACGGGGCTTCCGCTCTTCGGGCTCTTCGGGATCATCATGGCGCTCGGACACTCTATCCTGGCGATGAGCGGCGAAGAGACCCTGGCGCAGGTGAACCGGGAGATCCAGCACCCCAAGCTCAAGAACCTGAAGCGCGCGGCCATCATCATCGCGATTTACAGCCTGCTGTTTACGGGCGGCGCCACGCTGCTGGCTTCGATGCTGATTCCCACCGGGCCCCGCACCGAGATTTACCAGAACAACCTGATCGCCGGCTTGGCCATGTACATGGTGGGACCGCTGTTCATGCGCATCGCGTTCCGGATTTTTGTGGTGTTTGTGGGCTTCCTGATCCTTTCCGGGGCCATTAACGCCTCGATTATCGGCGCCGCCGGGGTGCTGATGCGCGTGGCGGAAGACGGGGTGCTCACCGACTGGTTCCGCAGGCCGCACAGGAAGTACGGCACCAGCTACCGGATTCTCAACCTGGTCTTCGCGCTCCAAATGATCACGATCGTGGCCAGCCGAGGCAATGTGATCATGTTGGGCGAGGCATACGCATTCGGCGTGATCTGGTCCTTCACGTTCAACAATCTGGCCATGCTGGTGCTGCGCTGGAAGTACCACGGAGAGCGTGGTTGGAAGACGCCTCCGAATCTGCACATCGGAAACACAGAGATTCCGGTCGGCCTGATTTCGGTGTTTATGGTGCTGCTGACCACGGCGACCGTCAACCTGTTCACCAAATCGGTGGCCACCATCAGCGGAGTGAGCTTTACGGCGGGATTTTTCATCGTTTTCGCCATCTCCGAGCGGCAAAACATGCGGCGGCATGCGGTGACCGCACGGCAAATGAAAGACCACTTTCAACTGGAGCACCAGGAGACCATCAGCCGCGAGTCGGCAGCCATTCGTCCCGGAGGCATCATGGTGACGATGCGCGATGCGGCGAATCCGATGGCGCTGAAGTGGACGCTGGCGCGCACCAGCACCGACGATCGCGACGTGGTGGTGATCAGCGTGCGGCTTATGGGTGTGGGCGGGCCGGAGTTTCTGAGCGCCGAGCAGCAAAGTTTCAGCGAACATGAACAGATGGTCTTCACGAAGGCGGTGGCAGTGGCCGAGAGTTTTGGCAAAAAGGTCTCGCTGCTGGTGGTTCCTGCGGGAGATGTGTTTGCCGCGCTGGTGCAGACCGCGAATTCGCTGGAAGTGGAATCGGTGGTGGCGGGAGCCTCCAGCTCGATGAGCGCGGAGGAACAGGCGTACCACATGGGGCAAGCGTGGGAAGCGCTGCCCGACACCAAACGCCAGTTCAATTTCTGCGTGGTGGGCGACGACGGCGACGTGAAGGTGTTTTACATCGGGCCGCACGCGCCGGCGCTCAGCCCCGACGACGTGCAACTGGTGCACCGGCTGTGGCTGAATATGCGCCGCGATCCCAGCGTGCAGGACCTGCACCACAGCGAGATCATCACCTACGCGCTGACGCGGCTAGCCGGGCAATACGCGCGGGAAAAAGCCGAAGTCCTGCGCGATTTGCGCAACCTGCACGCCACGTCCACAGCGTCGAGCACGAAATCGGCAGGGCAGGATCGCGGGAGTCTTCCGGCGCTTCCCAGCGCTCCGCGCCGAAGCGAGCATGCGGCCGATCAGAAGCATTAGGGGCCTGTTAAGACGTTCACGCGACGTACGATTCGCCGGGCTTCCATTGCACAACCTGTACTGCGGAACCGGTGAGCGCGGCGAGCTGCTGCGGCGTGCCGGTGAGGGGCGGAAAGGTGCCGAAGTGAATGGGTAGAACCACTTCGGGACCCAGCAGGCGCACGGCAAGGGCCGCTTCGTTTGGCCCCATGGTGTAAAAACCGCCGATGGGCAGCATCGCTACCTTCGGGTGGTAGAGTTCGCGGATCAGGCCCATGTCGCCGAAGACGTTGGTGTCGCCGGCATGGTAAAGCACGGGTCCCTCGGCGACGCTCAGCACGAAACCGGTGGCTACGCCCACGTAATGGACGCCCTGGTCGTCCTGGGCGGCGGCGGAGTGCGTGGATTCGACCATGGTGGCGGCAACGTCGCGCAGTTGGACGGTTCCGCCGAGATTCATGCCGATGGTTTCGGGAATTCCCTGGCGGCCGATGTAGTCGGCCAGCTCATAGATGGCGACGACAGTTGAGCCGTGCTTGCGAGCGACCGGAACCGCATCGGAGATGTGGTCGCCATGGCCGTGAGTGAGGAGGACGTAGTCGATTTTGGCGGGCAGGTTGAAGTCCTTGGGATATTTGGGGTTCTGGGCGATAAACGGATCGATGAGGATGTTTGTGTCCTGAGCGGTTTCGAGCAGGACAGTGGCGTGGCCGAGCCAGGTGACACGGGTTGCTTTCGCTGCAGTCATGAAATTCCTCCCCCAGCAAAATCTGTTCGCTTCGAGCCCAAGATCGCAGCCGATGGCCAACGGTATGCGTTCATTGCCGCAATGAAGGCGCCGTATGGCGGATCGCCGTTTCGTTCAGGTCAGGAAATGTCCCTAGAGGCCATCAATCGCGCAGGAAGGCGGGAACTAAGGGCGAACGGCTAGAAGCTCTCTTTTCGAGAACTAACGCTTGACGGCGCCTGAAGGCAAGAGTAGGCTTTCGGATTAGGCGAATATATGGCGAAAATAGAGACCCTCTTCCCCATTCTCCAGGCCGAGCCGTTGGGGCCCCTTGCCCGTCGCGCGGCCGAAGCTCCGCTGGAGGCGACGGGCTGCCTGACCGAGTACCGGCCGCTCAAGTCACGGTCGATTCTGAATAAAGTCACCTCCCGGCGGAAGTTGCCATTTTCGCACGCCATCAACCCTTACCGCGGCTGTGAGTTTGGCTGCCGGTACTGCTATGCGCGGTACACGCACGAGTTCTTGGAGTTGCGCAATCCCGAGGAGTTTGAGCGCAAGATCTATTTCAAAGAGAACGCCGCGTGGCTGCTCGAGCAGGAATTAGCGCGGTTAAAGCCGGGAACGGAGATCGCGCTGGGAACAGTAACCGACCCGTACCAGCCGCTGGAACGGAAGCGGCGCATTACGCGCTCGCTGCTCGAGGTGTTTGCACGCACCGATGGGTTCCGGCTGGGGATCATTACCAAGTCGACGTTGATTGGGCGCGATCTGGACCTGCTGAAGGAGATTGCGAAGCGGCACGCGCTGACGGTGCACGTGACGGTGACGACGATGAACACCGGGCTGGCGCGAATTCTGGAGCCGCGGGCGCCGCGGCCGGACCTGCGCATGGCGACGGTCGAGAGGCTTCGGCAGGAGGGGGTGCGGACGGGGGTGATGTGTTCCCCGCTGATGCCGGGAATCACGGACACCCGGACTTCGATTGAGGCCGTAGCCAAGGCCGCGGCGGGGGCGCGAGCCAGTTTTTTGTTTGCCGGGGCGCTGTTTTTGAAGCCTTGCTCACGGCCGACTTTTCTCGGCTTTGTGCGCGAGCATTTCCCCGCCCAGGCGGAAGCGTATGAGCGGCGCTATGCGACGAGCGCATTTGTCTCGGCAGTGTACAAGCAGCGCGTGGGGGAACTGGTGGAGTCGATTTGCCGGGAGTACAAGCTTGGCCGGCGGTACGCGGAGCAGATGAGCGAAATAGACATAGGAGCGCGGGGCGCGGCGATGGTCGAGACGCAGCCCTGGCTGCCGTTTGGAGACGCCTACGGCGGTTCTCCAATTCCCGTGGAGTTTTGAGGGGCGTGCCAGGTGGCGTTTTCTTGGGAAAAACGCCACTCAACGTTCGAGGTTCTGCTCTACACCAATTGGAGAACCGCTATAGGTTCTTCTTCGAATAGACGCAGAAAGGGGCGTTCGCAGAATATGACCCGTCATCGCGTCATGATGACTTCAGAGACGCTGTCCTTGGCGAGGAACTGGCGGTGACCGGACCAGCCGGAGAAAAGCCGTTCGATGCTGCGGTTGGTGAAGGCGCGCTGGATCGGGAACTGCTCTGCCAACTGCATCTCGACATCGTCGCCGGGGGTGACGTGAAAGCGGCAGTTGACGGTCTCCTCGCCCTGCTTGCGGGTGTGGAAGAAGGCCAACACCTGGCCTGCCGGGTTCATGGCCGAAGCCAGACGGTCGACCACCGGTTGAACCAGCGGCTCCGGCAGGTAGTCGAGGGCGGTCCACAGCAGCACCACGTCGAACGTGCGGCCAGCGAAGTTGAAGCTTTGGGCAAGGAAGCCGTCGACGTTCCAGACGGGAGCGCCTTCCTCGTCGACGCCGGTTTGCCAGCCGCCGGTGCAGGCCTCGTGGACAAGATCGGCCATAAAGATGCTGTGACCGAGGCTGGTGAGATAGTTGATGTTGGTGGGCGAGGTGTAGCCGATATCCATGATGCGGAGGCCGGGATCCGCCTGCAAGCGTTTGCGCAGCACCGACCAGCCGCCAGAATGACGCGGCACCCTGGGGCCGGTGAGGCCCGCAGCGGGGGCTGCGGCGCCGCTCTCCTGTTTTTTTTCGAACCAGCGGCTAAGCAACGAGACAACCTCGACGGCATTTTCGGAAGCTGGAGGCCGCAAATGACACGGAGGCTAACAAATGCGCGCGCGAAGGGATCACTTGGCTCCGCTTTGGGTCACGACGGCTCCGTCCGAGCCCTTGGCCGCGCCCTGGGTGAGATCGACCTTGCCGCGAAACACGGCATTATCTTCAATCGCGAGGCGGAGAGCGCGGATGTCGCCTTCCACGGAGCAACCGGCGCGCAGTTCGACGCGACCGCTGGCCAACACATTGCCCTGAACGCGGCCGAGAATCAGCACGTCCCGCGCGGTAAGATCGGCGGCGACGCTGGCGTTGGGGCCGATGGTCAAACGACTCTCAGCGAGGTTGATGGTGCCTTCGATGCGCCCGTCGACGATCAGATCTTCGCTTCCCTTGACTTCGCCGCAGATGACGACACTTTTGCCGATACGCGCAGCACTATTCTCCACTGGCATGAACGATTTTCCCTTCCGTCAGGCTGCGACCAGCCCCTGCCCGCACTATACGCAACCGGGGCGGGTTGCTTCAATCTGAGAAACTTGAGGTTTGCCTTGGCGTCTAATGTAACACAGCGGCGGGCGAAAAGCCGCTCGACGCCGCTGAAGCGAGGGCCGTGCGCAAGTTTTTCGTGGTTGGTCTTCTGTTCGCTTGGGCTCTGATGCTGCGGGCCCAAGCGCTTGTTTCCGCCCCAAACGCGGTTGCGCCGGAAGAGGCGCAGGCGCTGGTGGATCGGGCGCTGGCCAATGAACTGCGCGCGGCCGAAGACCCAAATCACCCCATGCGCTACCTGCTGCGCAAAACGACTCCCCGGCTCACGACCAACAAGGAGATTTACGAAACCAAGGACGGCGAGGTGGCCCAGCTACTCTCAGTCGATAACCAGCCGCTGAGCGCGGAGGCCGAAGAAAAAGAACAGGCGCGGATGACGGCGCTCTATAGAGATCCTGGCCGGCAGCGGCATCGCAAGCAGGAGGAAGCAGAAGACGCGGAGCGCGCCCTGGCGTTGTTGCGGGCGCTGCCGAGGGCGTTTGTTTACCAGTATGCGGGGTCCGCGGAGAGCACGGGAGAAATGGTGGAGAGGTTCAATTTTCGTCCCGACCCGGATTTTTCGCCTTCCGACCTGGAAACGCAGATCCTCAAGTCGATGGCGGGGGAAATCTGGATCGACCCGGCGCAGGAGCGGGTGACGCGGCTCAAAGGCCGGCTGCTACGAGATGTGGACTTTGGTTGGGGATTGGTGGGGCGATTGGCCAAGGGTGGGTGGATCGAGATCGACCAGGCGGACGTGGGCGGCGGACAATGGCGGACGGTGCGTCTTCAGATGGCGATGAGCGGGAGGGTGTTCTTCAAGAGCCGCAATTTTGACACCGTGGAGGAGGAAAGCCGGTTTGCGCCTCTGCCTGTGGGGCTGGGGTACCGGCAGGCGATTGAATTGTTGCGCTCGCTTGGTGGCGCGGAGGCGGAGAGCTTGCGATAGGCAGCCTGGCGATTGGCGGAGGGCGGAATCGAGCGCCGGTTCCAAGCGGCAGGCTGCCCGGGATCCGGCGCTGGAACCCGGGCGGCAAGCCGGAGCTTACATTTTGGCGAAGACGATGACCAGGGTGAACAGCGTGAGCGACTCGATGAAGGCGAGGCCAAGGACCAGGAACAACATGATGCCGGCGCGGGTTCCGGGGTTGCGGGCCAGCGACTCGCAGGCAGAGCCGACGGCGCGCCCCTGGCCCATGCCGCACAGGCCGGCGGCCAGGCCCATGCCAAGACCGGCGCCGATGGGGATCAGGTTAAGGGCGGGCGACGTTCCTTGCGCGAAGGCCGGGACGGCGAAACAGAGGGCCGTCAAGGCCATGAAGAGATATTGCAATTTCGTCATAGTTCTCCTGCTTCCTTGAATTGGCCGCCAGGGGGTGGTTGAGGCTCACCGTGCCGGCGGAAAGCAGCTTTCAGCTCTCAGCTTAGAGCTGGCAGTCGAAGCTGCCTCCACGCCTTTGGCCTCCTCACACTTGCGGCCGACCGATGGTCCGGAGCGGAAGCGGCTCCGGCGGAAAGTTGAAAAGCAGCTTTTAGCTGCTAGCTTCTAATGCTCGTGCGCCACCGCCATGGACAGATAAATCATGGCCAGCAGCATGAAGACGAAAGCCTGAATGACGGACACGGCGAAATGCAGGCCCAGGAAGACGGCCGGCACGGCGATGGGAATGATCGAGAACCAAACCAGCGTCAACAGGTCGCTGGCGAACATGTTGGCGTAGAGACGAACGGTGAGCGACAACATGCGCGCGAGGTGGGAGACGATCTCAATGATGAACATCAGCGGGGCGAGCCACCACAGCGGCCCTAAAAACTGCTTGATGTAACGAGGCCCGTTCACCCGCACGCCGTGGTAGTTGTAGTAGAGAAACGTGAGGACGGCAATGCCCAGCGGCACAACCGGCTCGCCGGTGGGAGTAATGACGCCCGGGATGAGACCGAGCAAGAGGCCGATGAGGTTGTTGAGCAGGATGAAAAGGCCGACACAGGTGGCGAAGGCCTGAAAGCGCTCGTAGCCGTGGCCGATGACCTGGTCGGCCAGGCCGCCGACGGTCTCGTGGATGATCTCGGCGATGTGCTGCGCGGGGTTGGGGTGCTCGACCGAAAGCGTCAGGCGGACAACGATGAAAAAGGCGATGAGGAAGAAGGCCACGAGCATTTCGAGGGCGAAGGTGTCGTTGATGGGCGCGTTGCGGTGGACGGGATGCACGCCGACCAACCCCATCATCCAGGCGAACCAGGGCCCGAAGATACCGTTGAAGAAATGGGTAATGCCGAGTTCCTGCATGGAGGAGGCTTTTCCGTTCCCTGGTGGCGTCCCGAGCCAAGCCGCAAAAAGAATTTGCGGGCGGGAGGGTGCGCCCCAGTTTTTCGATCTCTAACCGCCGATGTGAAGATCAGTCGCGAAGCAGGCGAACCGCCTCCCAAAGCATAGCCAAGACCGCCAGGCCAAGGCCGCACAGAAGCGCTACGACCGAACCTCGGAAACATTTCAGGCTACCATAAATGGCCCCGGCGAAGATGGCGAGCCGGAGGAGAAAAAAGACGGCGGCAAGGACCGTGTCCCGGGGCGGCGGCTTTTGTTCGCGCGAGGCGCGGTCGAAATGATAGTTGATGACGCGAACCAGGCGGCGCCACTCGCAAATGCTGGCGGCGGAGATGGCCATGCCTGTGGCCAGCATGGCGGCGTTGCGCCAACCCGCGGCCTTCCAGAGGATGAGCGAGGCCAGCGTGCCGGTGATGAGGGTGATGCGCAAGGCGCGCTTGAGCAGGGCGTCGAGACCCGTATCGGTGAGTGTGGCGAGGGAGTGGATTTCGTCGGTCATGGCTGGCCGGAGCCTTTTCCTTTGCCGGTGGGGTCCTGATCGCCAGGGCCGCCGGAGTCGAGGCGGGCGGACTCATTGCCGGCCTGGAGGGCAAGACGCACCACGTAGATAAGGCCGGAGACGCCGCCAAAGATGATGCCGACAAGGGCAATCCATGGCTGATGGAGGCGGCTGCCGATCCAGGCGCCGGCCAGCCAGCCGATGAAGGCCGCGCAGGGCAGGATGAGCGCGACCTGGATCATCTTTTCGGCCTGGACGATGGCGTCGATGACGCCCGAGCCCTTGCCGCGCGGCTTGGGGTCCGGAATGGGACGGTGGAAGGGCACTCCAACGTGGTTATACACGATGAGCGGGCGGTAGGGCGAAGGCGGCAGAAGCAGCCGCTATACTGGCGGTTAGACCTTTCGATTCTCTTAGGAAAAAACCACGCATGGAGTTCGAATCGGAATTCGAGCGCAATCTGTTTGAGTTGCGCCGAAGCAAACTCGAAGAAATTCAGAAGCTAGGGCAGGCGGCGTATCCCAACCGGTTTCCGCCGGCGGCGGGCGAGCAACCGGCGATGAGCTTGCGCGAGGCGCGCGCGCGGTGGGGCGAGGCGACAGGCGAGACGCTGGAGGCGGAGCGCGTCACGGTGTCTGTGGCGGGGCGGATCATGGCGATTCGCCAGCAGGGCAAGGCGGGCTTCGCCACGCTACAGCAGGAGGGGGCGCGGCTGCAGATTTATGTGCGGCTGGATGCGGTGGGCGAGGAGGGGTTCGCGCTGTATAAGCTGCTCGACCTGGGCGACCACATTGGCGTGACCGGGTATCTGTTTCGCACGCGGACGGGCGAGTTGACGGTGCACGTGGAACGGCTGGTGTTTCTTTCGAAGGCCATGCTGGCGCTGCCGGAGAAGTATCACGGATTGGCCGACGTGGAGCTGCGCTACCGGCAGCGGTATGTGGATCTGTTCGCGAATTTAGACAGCCGCGAAGTGTTTGTGAAGCGAGCCAAGGTGCTGCGCGCACTGCGAACGTTTTTTGATAGTCGTGGCTATCTCGAGGTGGAAACGCCGATGATGCAGCCCATCGCCGGGGGCGCGGCGGCGCGGCCGTTCACGACGCACCATAATGCGCTGGATATGGATTTGTTTTTGCGCATTGCGCCGGAGCTTTATTTGAAGCGGCTGGTGGTGGGCGGCCTCGACCGGGTGTACGAGATCAACCGCAACTTCCGGAACGAGGGCGTGAGCACGCAGCACAATCCCGAGTTCACGATGCTGGAGTTTTATCAGGCGTATGCGGATTATCACGATTTAATGGATTTGACGGAGGAGCTGTTCAAGTTTGTGGCGATGGAGGTGAATGGGACGACGGTTTCCGAGTTCAATGGGACGCAAATTGATTTTGGGGAGTTTGAGCGGCTGACGATGCGGGAGGCGATTGTTAAGTGGTGGCCGGAGGATGCAGGACCAGCGCCTACGGTGAACGACCTTAGCAACACCAGTTCTTTGCTTGCTTGGCTCGACAAGTTACTCACCGGAGGGATTGAGGTCAGACCAGGATTTGTACTGAATGCACAGGGAGCCCGACAGGATCCCCCCCCAAGACTGAGCCAACATTATCCGCTTTATATGGCCCTGAACTTCGTGCGCAATTCACTCAAGCTGGAACAAAGCTCGCTTGGCAAAGCTATCGCCGAAAGTTTCGAGGCCGTCGCCGAAGAACGGCTTGTCCAGCCCACGATCATCTATGAGTTTCCGACGGCCGTTTCGCCGCTGTCGAAGCAGAAGGCGGACGATCCGGATTGGGTGGAGCGGTTTGAGGTGTATGCAGGCGGGTTCGAGTTGGGCAATGCTTTCAGCGAGCTGAACGATCCTGTGGAGCAGCACAAGCGCTTCGAGCAGCAGTTGGCGGAGCGCTTCCGCGGCGACGAAGAGGCGCACGCGATGGACGAGGATTACGTCCGCGCGCTGGCGTATGGGCTGCCGCCGACGGGGGGCATGGGCGTCGGCGTCGACCGGCTGGTGATGCTGCTGACGGGAGCGAAGTCGATCCGGGATGTGATTCTCTTTCCGCTGATGCGGAGAGAACAGGGACTAGGGGCTAGGGACTAGGGACTATAGGGCAAGAGGCAAGCGATGGGCGATTCGTTTCGAGATTTGGCGGTATGGCAACGCGCGATTGAACTGACATTAGCGATCTACAAATTAACGGACGCGTTTCCCGATGCAGAGCGATGCGGCCTCACGAATCAGCTTCGCAGGGCCTCCGTTTCCGTCGCCAGCAACATCGCAGAGGGATACGGCCGCTCGACCAAGGGTGAATACATCCAGTTTTTAGGCCATTCCCGCGGCTCGGCCTGTGAAGTGGAAACCCAACTTGTGATCGCAAGGGCTCTCAACTTCGGCTCGAAGCAGGCACTCGAAGTTGCGGAAGGATTGTGCAGCGAAGTTGGCCGCATGTTGCGCGCAATGATGAAGTCCCTTCAGTCCAGGTCCGCGCCTCTAGTCCCTAGTCCCTAGTCCCTTTCACACAGGAGCATCGGACGCCATTGAACATACTTTTTGTCGGCGACATTTTTGGGAGCGCGGGGCGCAGGATTGTGCGTGGGCACATTGGGCACGTGCGCGCGGCGCACGGCGTGGAGCTGACGATAATCAATGTCGAGAACGCCGCGGGCGGGTTTGGCGTGACGCCGCCGATCGCCGAGGAGATTTTCGACTTGGGCGCAGATGTGCTGACCACCGGCAACCACGTGTGGGACAAGAAGGAGCTTGTTGACTATTTGAAATCGGCGGCGCCGGATAGCCTAGGACGGCCGCGGCGGCTGTTGCGGCCGGCGAATTTCCAGCGCGGAACGCCGGGGTACGGCGTGTTTGAAGGCGCGACCGCGAGCGGGGTGGAATTCGCGGTGGTGAACCTGCAAGGCCGCGTGTACATGCCCGCCACCAACGACCCGTTTGAGTGCATCGACACGGTGCTCAGGGGGATACGAGCCAAGGTGATCGTGGTGGACTTTCACGCCGAGGTGACGAGCGAAAAAATCGCCATGGGGTGGTATTTGGATGGGCGCGTAACGGCGGTGCTGGGCACGCACACGCATGTGCCCACGGCCGACGAGCGGGTGTTGCCGGGCGGGACCGCGTACCAGACCGACGTGGGCATGAGCGGGCCGTACGACAGCGTGATCGGCGTGGAACGGGGGCTGGTGCTGGATAGGTTCCTGACCGGGATGCCGGGCAAATTCGAGGCGGCCAAGGGAAATCCCAAGATGTGTGCGGCGCTGATTGGGTGCGAGGCGGAGACGGGCCGGGCGACGGGGATTCAGCGCTTGATGCTGGGGGAGTGAGGGCAGCTGGATTTCTGACCGCGGGAAAGGATTCCCTCCCACCCTTGCGGCAAGAGCAAAGACGGCGTGCCAGAGGGCTACCAGATGGGGCGCCCACAGAGCCGCTATGGCGCGGGGCTCGCGGCCGCGGCCGCGCGTTGGCTGGGCGCGCGCGTCGAGCGCGCTTCCGTCGGGCGGTTGAAGCGAATGAGCGCGATCCACAGGCCCTGACCTTGGTTTTTCCAGACCAGATCGCCTCCCAGGCGGCGGGCAATCACGTCCGGCGGCATGTCGAAATGAAGGCCGAAGTAGCGCTCGTCGAGGGCCGCGCTTTCGGCGCCCAGGCTGAGGAGCGGCGAGGGCGGATCGTACTTGGTGGAAAAAACCAGCGCGGCGGAATAGGTTTCTGGTTCGCCGGCGGCAAGATCGATTTGCGGCGCGGTGAAATCTTCGATGCGCACGACGTTCCAAGGCTCCTTGACATAGCCAAGCTCGGGACGGGTGAGCTCGTCGGTCATAGGCCAGGCGGTAAGCACGGTGGCGCCGGGATCGAGCTTGGCGAGTTCGTCGATGCCGGCTTGGTGCATGCGGACGACGCTAGCGTAGGCGAGATTATCTTCGGGAGCAAAGCCGTAGGGCGGATTGATGAAGAGGCCGGCCGCGAAGGCTGCGGCAGAGAGCAGCGCCAGGCCTTCCCAATAAGGGACGCGGCGGTAGAAGGCGGTAACCGCGAGCAACAGCACCAGGGGATACATGGGCAGCAGATAGCGGGTGAGCAGGGCCCCGCCAAGGACGCTGAACAGGAGCGCATCGACCAGGAGCAGGAGAAAGATGCTGCGCAGGACAGCAGGGGCGATGGCGGCGCGGTCGTGGCCCTCGGCGTCAGGCCGTGGATTGAGCAGCAGCGCGGCAAGGGCCATGAGCACCGGAACGAAGAGGTTCATATGGGCGGTGAGATGAAGGACGCGATGGACGAAGGCGGCCAGAATGCGGAGAGGAGCGAGGGTGGACTCGGCGTTGTAGCGGAAGTAGGCGGGATTCCCGAAAAAATAGGCGGTTTTTGCGTAGTGATAGATGTACCAAGCAGCCAGCGGCAGAACACAGGAAGAGAGCCAGGCCGTCTGTCGCCAGAGCCGGGAACGCGCAGGCTGGGAGCGGCGAAAACTGTCAACCAGGCTGACGGCGGCCAAAGTGAGGGGGATGGCGATGGAGGTTTCCTTGCACAAGGCGGCGGCGGAGAACCACAGCGCGGCGATCACCGGCCTGCGGTTGCGGCAAGGGAGCGCGTACACCAGGCCCCAGAGCGAACATGCGGCGGCAAAAATGTCGGCGTGAGCGAGCGAGCTTTGCGCGAACCAGATGGGATAGAGGCCGGTGAGCAGGGTGGTCCAGAGAGCTACGGAGACCACGCCGGTGAGACGCATGGTAAGACGCCAGACAGCAAGCAAGGCCAGTGCGGCCACCATGAGCACCGCCTCGCGGGTGACTTCAGGCAGAAAGCCGGAGAGCTTCCACCACAGGGCGAGATAGACGCTGGGCAGCGGCGGATGGGCGTTGGAGATGGTGGTGATGGGGATGAGCGAGCCGGTGCGGAAGAAATCCCACGCGGCGGGGATGTAGTAGCCGGCCTCATCCCAGTAATAGGGAAGGCGGAGGAGGCTGAGATGGCTGGCGTAGAGGGCTGCAAAGATGACGGGGAAGATCATCCAGAGCGGCAGGGGCGCATCGGGCCAGGGGTTCAGAAAACGCTTCACGCGCAATGAGTTGCTCCTGGGGCCACATAGATTCCTGATTTCAATTGACCGATCCCTGGGGGAAGTTCTGGCTCTTGGGCTCGAGGTTCAGCGCGCCGAAGGCCTGTTCGTATTGAGCGATGTTCTGGCCCAGGATGTTCCAGAGGGCCTTGGCTTGTTGGGGACTCAGATAGATGGCCTGATGATTGCGTATCGTGACCTGGTCGGGACTTTCGCTGCTGGCCAAGCCGAAGACGAGTTGAAAATCCCAGACGCTCACCCGCACTTGCACGCTGTTGGCGTAGGATTCGCGGTAATCCGGGGTTTGGGCAAGATTGACTTGAGGCGGTTGCGGAGATGGGCTCATGATGCAACCAGATTACGCCTGCACGGTTGGGGGACTCAGTGATCAGGGGTCGGTGATCGGTGGTCAGTGGTCGGTGATCGGTGGTCAGGGGTCGGGGTCGGCGCCCTTGATAACGTGGCGCAGGTCGGCGGCTAAGGGGCAACCTTCGCATTTCGGGATGCGGCCACAGTGGGCTTTCCCGACGGCGACGGTGAGAGCGTGAAATTCATTGAAGAGCTGCGCCTGGCGGGCGGCAGGGTCGGGCGCGAAGGCGCGGCGGGTGAGATCGACGAGGTGGTCATAACCGATGCGAGCGGCGCCGGTAGGTGTGTCGAGAAGCTGGTGGCGTTCGGCGATGCGGCGCAAGTACTCGTCGGCCACGGGAACAGGAACGCCAAGGGCGTAAAGGAGGATGGCGTCGGCGGTTTCGGCTCCGACGCCGGGAAGAGCAAGAAGCCGGCTGCGAAGCTGGGGCGCGGGCATAGCGGCCATGTTTTCGAGCGAGCCGGAGAATTCGCGGTCGAGCATGGCGACGAAGGCTTTGAGGGCGGGCGCCTTGCGCGTGTAAAAGCCGGAGGGCTGGATGAGGCGGCGGAGTTTGTCGAGCGGGAGGGTGCGCAGGCCGTCGAGCGAAAGCGCTCCGGCGGCGCGCAGGTTGGCGAGCGAGCGCTCGACGGCGCGCCAGGAGGTGTTTTGGGTGAGATAGGCGCCGAGAATGACCTCGAACGGGGTTTCGGCCGGCCACCAACGCTGCGGCCCGTAGGCTGCTGTGAGACGGTCGTGCATGCGGCGGAGGCGTTGCGGGGCAGTGGGCGGTCGGCGGGACTTCACGGCTATGGTAAGGATAAGCGGAGGAACGGCGAAATCGGGGACCAGGAGAGCGGCATGAAGAGTCATACGGAGTATCTGGTTTTTGAGACCCGCAAGCGGCGGGAGATGGTGCACATCACCGATGAAGTGGAAAAGATTGTCGAGCGCAGCGGGGTGAAGGATGGATTGTGTTTTGTCTCGCCGATGCATATTACGGCGGCGATTTACGTGAACGACCTGGAGAGTGGATTGATCGAGGACATCGGCGAGTGGCTGGAGAAACTGGCTCCGGCGCGGCCCGATTACCGGCACCACCACACCGGCGAAGACAACGGCGACGCACATTTGAAGTCGCTGCTGCTGCATCATGAGACCACGCTCCCGGTAACGAACGGCAGGCTCGACCTGGGCACGTGGCAGCGGGTGTTCTATGCCGAATTCGATGGGCAGCGTAGAAAGCGGGTGATTGTGAAGGTGCTGGGTGTGGAGTGAGGCGGGTTAGCGAGTCAACAAGTTAGCAAATCAGCGGGTCAGCAAATCGGCGGGTCAGCGGGTCGGGGAATCGGTCGGCTCGCGCATCCCCTGGGAGGGGGCAATCGAACCGGAAGACAGGATCGTGGCTTGCCGGATGCGGCTGTGGTGCGCGCGGTCTACGGATCATAGGGATTCCTGGCGCTGCTATTCATTTGGTTGGCTCGTCTGCTGACGCGCTGACTTGCTGGCTTGCTTATTCGTCGTCGGTTATTTTGCGCCAAGTACTGGGCGAGGGCGGCGGCACGTTGGGCGCGGCGAAGTTAATTTGGGTGCGGGGCACGACGACCAAGTCGACGCGTCGATTTTCAGCGCGGCCCTCGGGGGTGTCGTTCGAGGCGACGGGATGGAACTCGGCATAACCGGCGGCGGAGAGATGCTCGGGGGGAATGGTCTTGAAGTCGAGGAAGAGGCGGGCGATGTGCGTGGCGCGGGCCGTGGAGAGTTCCCAATTGGAGTCAAACTGGCTGTTGTGGATGGGAATGTTGTCGGTGTGGCCCTCGATGCGGACGTCATAGGCGGTGCGGCCGAGCAACCCGGCGATGCGGCGCAACGTGGGGAGCGCCTCGGGCTTGGGAGTGGCGGAGCCGGAGTCGAAAAAGCCGGCCTCACGCAGACTGACGACCAGGCCGTCGCGGCCCATTTGAATCGAGACCGTGTGAGACGCCACCTCGTTGGAGAGGGTCCGGGTCATGGCGCTGCGGATCCGTTCGAGGTCGCTTTTGACTGCGGCGGGAGCGAGCAGGTCTTCGCCCATGACCATGTTCATGGGGATGGCCGCCGGTTCCGCGCCGCCCGCGGCTGCTTGAGCAGAACGGGGCGCGGTTGCAGGAAAAAAGCCGAGGGAGCGGAAAGCAGCGTCGATGGCGGCGGAAACCTGAACCTGTTTCTTCTGGTCGGCTTTAGCGAAGGCGTACAGCACCACGAAGAACCCGAACATGAGGGTGATGAAGTCGGCGTAGGAGACCAGCCAACGGTCGTGGCCGATGCGGCCTTTGCGCAAGTGCTGGTTCATGCAGCGCGCTCCGTATTTTCGCGATTGGCGTCGTCGAGAAAGCCATTCAGCTTGATTTCGAGCATGCGCGGGTTGATGCCTTCGAGGATGGAGATGACGCCGTCGAGCATCATTTCGCGGCGGCGATGGCGGCTGCGGATGCGGAGGTGCATTTTGCCGGCGAAGGGCAGGAAGAAGAGATTGGCGATGCCGACGCCATAGATGGTGGCGACAAAGGCGACGGCGATGCCGCGGCCCACTTCCTGAATATTGTCGAGATGCTGCATGACCTGAATGAGGCCGAGGACGGCGCCCAGGATGCCGATGGTGGGCGAGAAGCCGCCGGCTGACTCGAACACCGCGGGCAGGCGCTCTTCTTCTTCGGTCAGCGAATCCAGATTGACGCGCATGATGTTGCGCACGTCGGCGGGTTCGGTGCCGTCGACGGCGAGCATGAGAGGCTGCTTGAGGAAGGGATCCTGAATGGACTCGAGATCGGCGTCGAGCGACACCATGCCGTGCCGGCGAGCTTTGTTGGCGAAAGAGACGAGTTGCCGGACAAGCTGAGCGTCGTACTTTTGCGGGGCGGCGAAGATGTGGCCGAGACTGCGGAAGGCGGCGAAGACCGTGTTCAGCGGAAACTGGAGCAGTATGGCGCCCAGAGTGCCGCCAAAGACGATGAGCGCGGCGGTGGGCTGCAGGATCTGGCCCAGGTTGCCGCCTTCGATGAGCAAACCGGCGATGATGCCGACAACGGCTACGAAAACTCCGCCAATGCTTCCTTTATCCATGAGCCGTTCCTCGAAAAGCAGCTATCCGCTTTCCGCCTGCGGGTTTCAGCCATCAGCCTTCAGTTCTTTCCTCGGCGTCAATGACCAGATTTCCCAACCGAAACCGCCGACGAATGCCGATCCGGTAAAGGCGAGCTTTCTGGCGTTTCCCGGCGCCCAGGCAAGTCTCGGGCTACGAAGTGACCGCCAGCCTTTTGGACGCTCCCTCGGACTTTGGCCTGGAAGCAGCGCCGGATGGATCGGCGAAATCGAGACTGGACATGGCAGTCACCCGCGCGAGATCGTCGAAATGATGCAGCCGCTTGGCCACGCCGGCCAGCAGGCGGGCGCGATAGGCGAGCACCCGATCGGCCACCTCGGCGATTTCTTCGCGCACGATCAGCTTTTCTCCGTTGACCAGAGTCAACATGGTGTCGGGCGAAGCCTCGGCGGTTTTGATGAGATCGCTGTTGAGCACCATGGGGTTGCCGTTCAGGCGCGTTAATTCGATCATCGCCGCAACTCCTTCGCAGTGGTTATCGGCAAGGGCTGGAAAAGGTTAAAGAATTAAAATTTGCGGGCCAAAGTGTCCCCCGGCGGGACAGAAAAAGCGGGCGCGTAAAGTCCTCGGGGGGCAGGCCGAAGAAGCAGCCAGATGCGACGGCTCCGAGCCGAAAGCAGCAACCACGCTAGGTAAAAGGTGGGGCGCTCCCGGAGTTGGGCCGCAAATCACCGCATCCAACAAGGAGAACCCCATGTCCCTGGGTGTCTTGAATAACCTCTCCGCGGTGTATGCGGAGAATGCGCTCAACAACACAAACAACCAACTGAACACCGTGCTGCAGCAGTTGTCGACCGGATCGCAGATCAACTCCGGCGCGGACGATGCGGCCGGCCTGTCGCTGGTCAACGGCCTCGAAGCCAACCAGACGGCGCTAAGTCAGTCAGAAACCAATGCGACGGAAGGCGTGGGCCTTCTGCAGGTAGCCGACGGCGCGCTTTCGCAGGTGACAAGCCTGCTCAACCGTGCCGTTACTCTGGCCACCGAAGTTTCGAACGGCACGCTCAACTCCACGCAAGACGCTGCCGCCAACCAAGAGTATCAGTCGATCCTGGCCGAAATCAGCAACATCGGCTCGACAACCACCTATAACCAACAGCAGGTTTTCGACAATTCGTTCACGATCTACACCGGAGACTCCACCACGACCGGTGCGTCCGAGGATGTTCTGACCATCGATGGCCTGAATGCAACCACGACAGGCGATACTGTCGGTGACGACGGGGGCACGATCACTTATACCGCAGCGGCAGGTGACACGCTCTCCCAAATTACGTACGCCGGTGGGACCGCTGGGGTCGCGGGCACGGCAGGTTATAACGGCGCAACCCTGGCCGGAACGGACCTGACCGACGCCGGCGATGCGCAGACGGCTCTGACCACCCTCAACTCGGCCATTGCGGACGTGGCGTCGCAGGACGGCTACATCGGCTCGCAGATCAACACGCTCAATGCGGTCAGCAACGTGATGAGCACGCAACAGGAGAACATCGAGTCGGCGCAGAACGCGGTGCAGGCCACCGACTACGCCGCGGCAACCTCCAACATGTCGAAGTACGAGATCCTGAGCCAGACCGGCATTGCGGCCCTGGCGCAGGCCAACTCGCAGCAGCAGGACGTGCTGAAGCTGTTGCAATAACCAAGGGTCCCCGGCGCCGGGTCTTACCTCGCCGGGGTGAAGTAAACCCGTAGGCAGAAATGCCGATTACCCAAGAGGGGCGTCCGTGGGACGCCCCTCTTGCATGAGCGCGAGACGAGCGCGGCCATGAGGTTTTTCCAACCCGGCGCAGAAGCCATTGGCTCGCCGGCTGCTTGCGATTCCGGACGGAGGAAACGATGGGCACGGTGGGGCTGAGTTTTGGGTCGCCGACCAGCGGGACGGGATTTGACGTAAGCTCGACAGTGGCGCAGATCGTAAGCAACCTCCAAAACGTCGAGACGCCGTGGCAGAACCAGTTATCCTCGCTCGAAAGCCAGGACTCGGCGATCTCGAACCTGGGCAGCCTGCTCTCCAATGTTTCCAACGACATCAGCCAGTTGACGGATGCGGATGGAGTTCTGTCCGAGGTGGAGGGTTCCAGCTCCGACACCAGCGTGCTGGATCTGACTTCGGCGAGTTCCTCGGCGGAGGTGGGCACATACGACGTGGCGGTGAACTTGCTGGCGACGACGGCCAACGGATACCTGGACGAAATCGCCGACGCCTCCGACACGCTCTCCGGCTCGATGACCATCCAGGCCAATGGGGGCTCGACCTACACCTTTGAAATCGGAGCGGGGACATCGTCCGGCGACACGATTTACACGGGCAGCGGGGAGGACACGCTCGCCGATCTGGAGAGCGCCATCAACAACGCCGATATCGGGGTGACCGCCAGCGTGACGACCGATGCGAACGGTTCGCGGCTGACGCTCGAATCCAATACCTCGGGCGCGGACGGAAGCCTTAACGTCTGCTCCTCGATCGCCGATGCGACGACCGGCGACTCGCTCGGCTACAACTCCATCACCGCCACCGGATCCAACGCCTCTCTGACCGTAAACGGAATCTCCTATTCGGTCGCCTCGAATACGGTGAGCGGCGTCATTCCAGGCGTGACCTTTGACCTGCTGGGCACCAGTTCCGACGATGTCCAGGTAGTGATCAGCAACGACAGCTCCGCCGTCGAAAGCGCGGTGAACCAGTTCGTCTCCGACTACAACTCGCTGATCAGCGCCGTCAACGCCCAGCAAGGCGACACCAGCTCCGGCACGGCCGAGCCGCTGTACGGGTCGCCCACGCTCACCCTGCTGCAGGAGGATCTGCTGAACGGCATCGACTCTGGAAATCCCAACGGTTACCTGAGTTCAGTCTCGGCGGACGCCGGTGTGACGCTCTCCGGTTCCTTGACCATCCAGGTGGGAGATGGTGCGTCGCAAACCATCGATATGAGCACGGTGGAGTCGGCCGAAGGCGGCGACACCCTCGCCGACCTCGAGAGCTACATCAACGCCAACTCCTCGACCCTCGGCGTCACCGCAGGCATCAGCACCAGCGACGGCGAATCGACCCTTACGCTCACCTCCGGGACCTCCGGGTCGAGCGGCGCGCTCTCGGTGACTTCGGCGATCGACGTCAGCACGCCCACGGCGCTCAGCTACACCGACTCCGGCACCACCAGCACGACCACCGCCGATAGTGGAACGCTGGGCGAAGCTGAGAGCAGCTCTGACGCGCTCTCCGGCTCCCTGACGGTCCAGGTGGGCAGCAGCGCCGCGCAGACCATCGAGATGAGCTCCGTGGATTCGGCCGAAGGCGGCGACACCCTCTCCGATCTCGAAAGCTACATCAACGCCAACTCCTCCACGCTGGGGTTTTCGGCGACGCTGGTGAACGACAGCGACGGCACCGTGAGCTTGTCGCTGACCTCGAACACCGACGGCTCCGCCGGCGCGCTGACGGTGACGTCGAATCTCTACGACGCCACGAATTCGACCAGCTCGACGCTGAGCTACACCAATTCCTCCGACGTCAACAGCCTCACTTCCCTGGGCATCAGCGTGAACGACGACGGCAGCCTGAGCTTCGACTCCAACACGCTGGATTCGGTGCTGAACACCGACTATTCGAGCGTGGTGGGCTTCTTCCAGAACATCGACAGTTGGGGCCAGAACTTCTCGAACATGCTCACCAACGCCGGCACGAGTTCATCCACCGGCATCTTGGCGCTGGCCGAAAGCTCCATCAGCTCCACCGAATCCACGCTGAACGCGGAAATCTCGAATGAAAACAGCGTGATTTCGGCGGATCAGTCAAGCCTGACGGCGGAGTTGAACAGCGCCAACGAGATTTTGCAGGAGTTGCCCTCGCAATTGCAGGGCATTAATGAGCTGTACTCGGCCATCACCGGCTACAACGAGGGAACCGACAGCTAAGGAGCTTGCTCGTTATGGGGAGTTATCGGGAACATGTTTTGGACGGGGCGTCGGCCGTCGAACTGGTGGTGGCGCTGTACGACGGGATTATCCGTTTTCTCTACGCGGCGATTGCGGCCGTGGAGCGGGGAGACGCCGAAGAGCGCAGGGTCGCGGTGAAACGGGCGCTGGACATCATCATCCACTTACAGGCTCGGCTGCGGATGGATGTGGGAGGACGGCCGGCGCAGGCGCTGAGCGAATTTTACGCCGCCATCTTTGCGCAGATTCTGCAGGCTTCGCAGGCGGCCTCGAAGGCGAAGTTTGAGAAGGCCATCGCCTGTGTGCGCAATGTGCGCGAGGCGTGGCGGCAGGTGGCCAGGGACCCGGAGGCCAAGGCATGGGTCAAGGCGGCGGAGATGCCGCTGCGATCGCAACCGGCGGTGCAGGGTGGCGAGACCGCGTCCAGTTCCAGTTGGATGGCGTGAGCGAGGGCCGCGACTTGGCCTCTTCTGAGGCGGGGTGATGGCCGCCAAGTTTGCTTGTCACCTCTCCAGCTTGCAATCTCGATGACCAACCTCAGCCGGCAACCGTGAGTTCCTCTTCCAACTGTTGCTTGTGATAGAGACTGGCGTAGTAGCCGTCGAGGGCGAGCAGTTCCTCATGCCGTCCCACTTCGACGATTCTGCCGCGGTCGAGGACGGCGATGCGGTCGGCGTTGCGCACCGTGGAGACGCGGTGAGAGATGAGGATGGTGGTCGTGGCTGCGGTGTAGGAGCGCAGGCCGCCGAGAATCCGCTCCTCGGTGTAAGTGTCCACGCTGGCCAGAGCGTCGTCGAGAATAAGGATGGCGGGACGGCGCACGAGAGCGCGGGCGATGGCCGCCCGCTGCTTTTGTCCCCCGGAGAGGGTGACGCCGCGCTCGCCCACCATAGTTTCAAAGCCCTGCGGGAACTCCTCAAACTCCCTGCGAATATGGGCGGCTTCGGCGGCTTCGAGCAACTCTTCGGCATCTGCCTGCGGGGCGCCGAACACGAGGTTTTCGCGAATGGTTTCGCTGAACAGGAACGTCTCCTGGGGCACCATGCCGATGTTGCGACGCAGAACCGAGAGCGGGTACTCGCGGATGGGCCGGCCGTCGATGAGTAGCGCGCCCTCGGGGGCTTCGTAGAGGCGCACGATGAGGTTGGCCAGCGTAGACTTGCCAGAGCCGGTGGGACCGACGATGGCCAAGCTGGAGCCGGCGGGAATGTGCAGGGAAATGTCGCGCAGCACGGGCGCATCGCCGTAGCTGAAATTCAGGTGGCGGAATTCGATCTCTCCGTTCAGCGTCGAATGCAGCCGAAAAGCCGAATCCGCGGAGCGGTCGTCAATGGCGGGCTCGGAGCGTAGGAGCACGTCGATGCGCTTTACCGAGGCAGTTCCGCGCTCGAAGATGTTGATGACGAAGCCCACCGCAATGATGGGCCAAATGAGCATGATCATGTAGGTGTTGAAGGCCACGAACTGGCCGACGTTGATGCGGTGGGCGATCACCAGGTGTCCGCCGGCCAGCAGGGTGATGATCATGGAAATGCCGAGGATGAATTCGAGAGTGGGCCACAACATGCCCATCAACTGGACCAGGCGCAAAGCGCGGGCGATGTACTCGCGGTTGAGCCGCTCGAAGAGGCGGATCTGCGATTCTTCGCGAGCAAAGGCGCGGATGAGGCGGACCCCGGAGTAATTCTCCTGAGCCTGGGCGGAGATATCGGAGAAACTGGCCTGGATGCGCTCGAAACGGGCGTGAATGCGGCTGCCGAAGTACTGGATAAGGATGCTGGCAAGGGGCATGGGCGCCAGCGCCACCAGGGTGAGAAACGGGCTGATGCGCAACATGAAAATCAGCGCGAAAACGGAGAGAAAGATGGTGTTGGCGCTGTACATCAGGCCGGGCCCGAGCAGCATGCGCACGGCGTTGAGGTCATTGGTCATGCGGGCCATCAAGTCACCGGTGCGGTATTCGCGGTAAAAGCCCGAGTCCTGGCTTTCGAGCTTGCGGAAGAGATCGTTGCGCAGGTCGAACTCGATGTCGCGGGAGATGCAGATGAGGATCCAGCGCTGGGCGTAGAGAAAAATGCCTTTGCCCAGCGTGATGGCGACCAGCAGCAGGGCGAGAAGAAAGATGATTTCGCGCGTGGTTCCGTTTTCAAGGCGGTTAATGGCCGCTTGGAGCACGCGGGGGAACTGGACTGCGATGAGATTCGTGGCGACGCAGGCAAGCGTGCCCCAAACGTAGCTCCAGCGATAGCGGCGCATGTAAGCAAAAAGCGGGGCCAGATCGCGAAGCATGGAATCATTGTACGGTGGGCGTGGCTTGGGAGTCTGCTTACGGACCGCCAAGAGACCTCTGGTCCCGTTCCGCTCCTGGAATCGGCCGCGGAAGGCGGCTCCCCGTGTATGTTGGAGCCTGGAAGGGAACGCGCGGGCGCCCCTGGCTGCCCGCGAATCTCGCTTGGCGTGGAAGGTCATTGAACCATGAAGGTTGCTGAAACATCTCTGCCGGACGTGCTGCTGCTGACGACGGCGGTGTACCGGGACGACAGGGGAGCATTTCTGGAGAGCTTCAACCAACGCCGGATGAGCGAGGCCGGCCTGCCGGCGCAGTGGGCGCAGGACAATTTCTCGTTTTCGAAGAAAAACGTGCTGCGCGGCATTCATTACCAAACCATTCAGCCGCAGGGAAAACTGGTATGGGTTACCCATGGAACGGTGCTGGATGTGGCTGTGGATCTTCGCCGAAGTTCACCGAACTTTGGCCGCCATGTGGCCGTGGAACTGAGCGGGACGAGCGGCAAGATGCTGTGGATTCCGATCGGCTTCGGCCACGGATTTCTGGTGTTGAGCGAGACGGCCGGATTTGCCTACAAAACCACCGATTATTACTGCGCGGCCGGCGAGCGCACCCTGGCGTGGGACGATCCGGAGGTGGGCATCGCGTGGCCAATGGCGGCCGAGGACGTGATCGTTTCGGAGAAGGATGGTAAGGGAGTGAGGCTGCGCGATGCTGAAGTTTTCCCGTAGAGGCGAACGGAACGGCCGCGGAGAAGGAAACTCGCTACCGACGCAGCACGGATTTGAGCTTGCTGGCGAATCCGCCTTGGGCCGAAGGTGAGGGCGGCGATTTGGCTGCGGGAGCGGCCGGCTTGGCCGGCGACGCAGCTGATGGAGAGCTTGGCGGTTGCGCCGGTGGGGAGGTTGATTTCGCCGGGACGGCAGCTGAAGAGGGCTTGGTCATGCTCAGGGGCGATGTGGCAATGTCGGGCAGCGGGTTCACCTGGGGAACCGCACCGTTGGCTTCGTTTTTCACCAGGATGGTGATTCTGCGGTTGGCGGGGTCAAAGGGATTGGCCTTGTCGCGGAGCAATTCGTCGGCATAGGCGCGCACCTGGGTGACCTGGTTGGCGCGCACGCCGTTTTCCTGAAGCAGACGGCGCGCGGCGTTGGCGCGATCGGCCGAGAGCTCCCAATTGCTGTAATTGGCGTCGGTGGAGTATTGCGCAGCGTCGGTGTGCCCCTCGATGAGCAGATCGTTGGGAAGCGTCTTGAGCTCGCCGGCCAGCAGCGCCAGCAACTCCTGGCCGCTGGGGCTCAACGTTGCGCTACCGCTTTGGAAAAACGTGCCGTTCTTGCCTTCAAGCATCTCGATGCGCAGGCCTTCGGCGGTAATGGTGATTTCGATCTGTTTGGACAGGTTTTCCAATTCCTTTTTGGCTATGATCTCCTCTTCGAGCTTTTGCTTGAGTTGTTTGAGCCGCTGCGTGTTTTCGTCGTTCTGGGTGACCTCGATGCCGTTGCCGGACATGGTGGTTCCCATCAGATTGGCGGTTCCCTTGGGGTCGTTGAAGTACCCGGCGACGGCGCGTTTCACTTTTTCGCTCGAACCCATGAGCCACAGAACGATGAAGAGCGCCATCATCGCGGTGACGAAATCCGCGTAGGCCACTTTCCAGGCTCCCCCGTGATGGCCGCCGTGCCCGCCCTTTTTCTTAATCACGAGGATGGGCGCCGATTTTGCCGTCATGATGAATGCCTCTATCTCGAGGGTTCGCCTTTAAGCCGCGGCTTCAGCGGCCGGTTCGGTCTTGTTTTTACAGGTCTTTTCCATTTCGTCAAAGGAGGGGCGGACGTAAGCAGGGATCGCGCGCCGCGCCATTTCGATGGCGATCATGGGCGCCGAGCCCTTCAGAAACGAGAGCAGCAAAACCCGCAGCACGTGCAGGTACTCGTTGTGCTCGTCGGCGGTCTTGCGCATGTTGGCGCTGAGCGGTCCGACGACGCCATAACAGAGCAGAATGCCGAGGAAGGTTCCGACCAGGGCGGCGGCCACATGCTTGCCTATTTCTTCGGGCGGTCCGCCGAGAGCCCCCATGGTGATGACGACGCCGAGAACCGCAGCCACGATGCCCAACCCGGGCAGCGAATCGGCGACGGTGGTGAGGGCATCGATGGGCTGCATAGCGGCGTGATGATGGACCTCCATGTCCAGCTCCATCATCTGATCCATGTCGAACGGCTCCACGCCTCCGGTGATGGCGGTCCGCAAGGTGTCGCAGACAAATTCGAGAGCATGATGGTCGTGGAGAAACCCGGGATAATTTTTGAAGATCGCGCTTTCGTGCGGTTTCTCCACGTCCATCTCGACACAGAGCAGGCCTTCTTTGCGCACCTTGTTCAGGAACTGGTACATCATTTTGAGGGTGCTCAGATAGCGCTCCTTGCCGAAGGGAGAGCCTTTGAGAATGCCCATGAGGCCGTCCGCGATAGCCTTGAGGATGCGGAGCGGATTGGCCACCAACAGCGTGCCGGAAGCGGCTCCGGCGATGATGAGCAGTTCGGCTGGCTGCAGGAGGACGGTCAAATGGCCCTTCTCCATCAGGAAACCGCCGATGACGGCGGCAAAGACGAGAAAGATGCCGATGATGGCAATCACCTTTGCCTCCCTGCCGCATCCGCGGCGACGCATTCGGCGGAGGGGGATACATCGCCGCCGTCAAAATGCCGCGGCGCGGAGGTGACGCGGTTGCCGCCCGCGTGAGTGCTGGTTTCCATGCCTTCCCGCGCGAGCGCGAGCAGGGGAGCCAGGGAGCGGTCGCGTCCTTGAACGGCCTGGGCCGCGCCGATGCTTACGGTGAGCGAGACGCGATCGCCCCACCACCGGAAATCGGCGGTTCTGGACAACCCGGCGAGGGTCTGGGCGTGCGCGGCAAGCATTGCATCGGTACGCTCGTGGGCGATGACCAGGAATTCGTCCTCTCCCCAACGGCCCATCTCCTCGCCCGGACGCAAACCGCGGGCGAGGGCATGCTGGACTTTTTCCAGCATGGCGTGACAGGCCCCGGCCCCATGGGTCTTACGCAGTTCTGCGGCCTGGTCGACGCTGATCCACAGCAGGCCGAATGGCGAGCCGCCGCGGTCGAAGTTGTCGAACTCGAGGCCAAGCCGGTCCTCGAGATCCGCCTGGCTTGCCTCCACGGCCGTATCCTCATGGGAGTCGCCGTGGGGCAGAGCGTCGAGCTGTTCAGCGGGATGGAAGACGGCGGCTATGCCGATGCGCTCTCCCAAGCCGTCGCGGAGGACGATGGTGCGGGTAATGGCTCGCAGTTCGTGTGCGAGTTTGTGATGAAGGCGCACGAGGACCGCCGGGCCAGACTGCGGCGCCGCAATCTCGAGCTCGTCGCCGGGCGCCGTTCCGAGAAGCAGAGGACTGAGGGGCTCGGGCGTGGGGCGCCCCAGCAACTCGCCGGCAGTATAGCCGGTGATGGCTTCCGCGGACTGATTCCAGCAGACCACGACGCCCAACACGTCGACCAACGCGATGCCGTCCGGCAAACTGTCCAATGCGGCTTCGAGCAGCGGGTTTCGATCGATCATGCGCGTCTCGTTTGGAAGTGGAACTGCCGGGGAACGCACCTGCGGTAGACGGCGTTCCTAACCACTTCATCGGCGGAAGACGTCGCAACTTCATTGCCTTATGCCACGATGAGGGAACTCCAACGCAATGTGTAGAGATCTACGGCGGTTCTCCAATTCCCGTGAAGTTTTGAGGGGCGTGCCGGGTGGCGTTTTCTTGGGAAAAACGCCACTCAACGTTCGAGGTTCTGCTCTACACCAATTGGAGAACCGCTATAGACAATTTGGGCCGCCTGAGGCGCGAGCGGGTTCAACCTCCACCGGGGCGACGCCGGAGAACTGAAGTCGGAAGCCAGATTCAAATACTGCCCTTTCAGAACGAAACATCCGCGGGCTGGCTGACCCTCAGAACCGACTGGTCGCCGGTGCGCTGCTTCCAGGCGGAACGAATGGCTTCGATCTTCTTCCGATTCTCCGGCGTGTCGGGATAATCGATGATGAGCAGCTTCGAACGCAGGCGCGAAGGTGTGGAGCGCCCTTGATCCAGCCACTGGCCGTAGATATCCAGCACGCTCAGCCCGGCCGGGAAACGCGGTGTTACTTCCGTATCGAGAAAGTCGCGCCACTGAGCTTCGGTGACGCCGACCTGGGGATGGTCAGCCGGGCCGAGGCCAAAATAGAGCTGGGTGTCGACCCATCCTTGCGTCCGCGCGGGGTGCGCGGCATCTCCGGAAAGCGTGGGAGCGGTGGCGCTTGCCGGGGGCGGAGCCGGACGCATGCATCCGGCCGGCGCAAGGGCGACGAGGAGAACGAAGAGGCAAGTGCGGCGGCGCATCGCCGATGGTCAGTGAATGGGCTCGATGGCTGGCGGAACGGAGATCGGGGGTGATGCTCAGCCACCGGCGGTTGGGGCGAAAAAGCCTCCCCTGGTTCAATAGCAGTTCAAGTCGACGATTCGAGCAGGCGGCGCCGGGGTTACTTTTCCACCTCCACGCCGCGCCAGAAAGCGACGTAACCTTTAATCTTGCGCGCCGCCGGTTTGGGGTCGGGATAATACCAGGCGGCGTCCTGGTTGTCCTGGCCGTCGATGACCACGGTGAAGTACCGCGCCTGACCGATGCCGGGAGAAGTTGAAGTGGTTGTGCTGGACCGAAAGTATTCCCGCTTGAGGCTGGTTTCGGGAAAATACACAACTCCCTCCAGTTCCTCAACTTGATCGCTCTCGGCGATAACTTTGCCGTTCCAGATTGCTCGCGCCATAATTCGCGGTCGAACCCGCTGCCTCAGGCGCGCGTCTTGAGAGGCGGGCAACCTGAGGGACGGATACGACACTATCAGAGATTGCGCGGTGTGGCGAGTCTTGCCGCGACCGGCAATATCCTATGGCTTACTTGGCCGCCGTGATCGAATCGACATGTACGCTCTTGTTTGCCGCGTCCTCGGTCACGTGGACCCGAACGTGATCGCCGTAGAAATCCTTCACCGAGTCGGGGTTGTCAATGGCCCAGACGTTTTTCTGGTTATCGACAAATACCGGCTTGCTCCCGTTTGAGATGCATTTTGCCACGCACGCCTGGTCTTTCGCGGTCGCACCGGTCATTTTGGCGCCGCACATCGAGTCGGAGATCCAGCCGGTATGGGTGGCAGCCTGCGCTGCCAGCACGCTCATGGCGAACAACGCCGCCAAAACAATGGAATTACGCTTCATTGAAACCTCCAGGGAATTGGAAAGTCACGGACACACACATCATCCTCCATCGACGCCGGATTAGACAAGCGAAATGAAAATAAAAATGAAACTTCCAAGAAGCCGGCGCGGCGGCTTTACACGGCTGGCGGCTTGGGGCGCGTGGCTTCGACGCGCTTCTGGATGGTCTCGAAGCGCTGCGCGGCGGTCGAGAAACGGTTCACCAGTTCGCTGGTCTTGACCATGAAGCCGGGGATTTTCTCCCGGATCGCTTCCAGGAAGGGCGCAAACTTGGCCAGGAGGAAGAAGCCCTCGCCGTTACAGTCGACGAACAGCTCTGCCGAGACGGCCCCGTGCAGGACCATAGCCGCGGCCATTTCCCAATAGGTGGTGACCTGGCGAAACCAGGCGTTGTGGGGGTCGGCGGGGTTATCGGCCACGGCGAAGAACTCTTCGGTGGTGCGGGGCCAGAATTCGCCTCCGATCCAAGCGCGGGCCTGCCGCATCACCGCTTCGGTGCGCAGTTCGTAGAGTTTGAGAATGATTTCAGCATCGGCCGGCGTGGCCAGCATTCGTTCCATGGGGTCTCTCCGGTGCGTCATCTTACAGGATTTAAAGGAAATGTGTGGCGTGGCCCGTTGAGTGGCTAAGACGTTCGGTGATCGCTTATCACGCCGGATTTCCGGGCTGAAGAGCCCGCGCCTCAAAGCGCTACGCGCGGCGATGTGAGCGGGGCGTATGGAAAAGACCGGCAGCCGCCCCGCAAGCGATGCGCAAGGCTGCCGGACCAGAGTGAGGTGGGGTTGTGAGCTCGGCGCCCACCCTAGCCGCAAAAGCAAGGAACACGGCGAGGGTGGGACGCCCAACCGGGCGGAGGCTCAAGCTTCAGTTAACTGCGAAAGCGGCCGGAAGGGGCAGCGGGCCTTGGCGATGGGGGATCCGAGAACCTCGATGCGCTTGAGGTCGCGCGTGCCGACACCCACGTGCTCGGCGAGTTTGAGGGTGCTGTCGCAAGTTTCGAAGGGCGGCGTGCCCCGTTCGGCCATAGGGTCGAAGCCCATGACGGCGGAGGCGACGGCGTCCGTGGAGACGCAGTTGAGCCCGGCGATGAGCACGCCGGGATGAATGGGCTGGTGGATGAATTTGCGGCTCTGCTTGGGCAGTTCGCCGCCCTGGATGGTGTGGATGCCATCGATGATCGCCAAATGTATGGGGCGGGCAGAGACGATGTCGGTGATGATGCGCGGCATGCGGTAGCCGGGATCGTGGGACCAGGTGGCGAAATCCACGGAGGGTTGCGGCGCGCTCTTGGGGGGAACACGGCTGCCCTCGTGCATGTCTCCACGATAACCGACGGGAACGATGCTGGGCTCGTCCACCGGCGACTGTTGGCTGTAGATGGTGCAGGGGGTGGTCCCAAAACAGTTCTTGATGGAAAGGGTGACGCCGGCAGTGCGATGCTCCTTGAGCTTGGCCAGGGAGACGAAGACATCCGTGTCCCGGTAGGAGTGGTTGAGGTCGAAGCCGGTGTAGAGCAGGCCGCCGTAGGGCACCATGAAGCGGGCATACGTTTTGCCGCTGCCCAGGAAGTTGGTGTTTTCGAATTCGACGTTGGGGCCGGCGCTCACGAATTGAGAGGTGTTCCACCCGGCGGCCGTCATAAACTCCTGGAGCGATTTGGTCCCGTTGGGCGAGCTTTCGAGCAGGCGGACACGCCGCGCTCCGGCTTGGCCCATGAGATGCACCACGGCTCCGATGACCTCGGGGTGAACCCAGTGGGTCATTTCATTAGGCATTTCGCCGAGACGGTTGCCGGTGGGCGGGCCGGTGAGGTTGAGCTTGATGGCCACGGTTTTGGCCCCGACCAGGCGCTGGAGGCCGCCGAGCTGGTCGAACATGGCGTCAAGCGTTTCCACCACCTGACGGTTGTATTCGGGGCACATGCCGATGGCGACGCGGCTGGCGTTCAATGTCTCGGCGTTAAGCAAGGCGGGGCCTGCGATGTATGCGCCGGCGGCCATTCCCATGGCGCCGAGGAACTCTCTGCGGGAAGCATTCATTTTCATCTCAGGTAACCTCTCCATCTCCACGGATCAGGTCATTTCAAGAGCGCGGAAGCTCGAACTGAGTCTCACTCTCGTGAGTGTCTGTCCTCAGGGAGATGACGCGTGGGGTTCCGTTCGCCGAAACCTTGGGGACATTGTACGCTCGTGGGCGGGAAATCGTCATGGGCGCATCTGCCTGAAGGAAAAAGCCGGAGGCCGGGTAGGATCCGAGGAGCTCCTTTCGCTCAAAGACCAGGGAGGGCGGAACGCGGCTGCGGCGACGATTCACGAAACGTTTACATGCGCATCAGGCGGCCTTCAAGAGCCAGGCGTCCGGTGTGAGCTTGATCACGAAGCAAGCCGGAAAGCGACGAAGCGAGCGCCTAATCCGCAGTTTTGTGAGATACATCCCTTCCCCGGCGCGTGGCATCTTTTTTTGACGAAGCCCCGCAGAACGGGGTCAAGAAAAGCCCTCGCAGAAATGACTTGCCCGATGGATAGGGATTTGCGAAAATAGCTCACCGGCACAGACGCGTACGCTCACGTCTTCCTGGACCCTCGGGTAAAGGACGCTCACACGGCAGGCGACGCAGGCTCCTGACTCACTTACGAATGGCTCCGCTCGATGAAGTGGAGCCGGCAGCGAATCGCACTTATATCTCTTTTCTAAGACGTAAGTGGAATCACGGAATGCGGTAAGGGCGCAGGCCATCCCCGGTGCAGTTCCGGCAGTGGTTTGGCTTGGCGCGCTCGCGCTGGCAACGCTGGAACACCGGCGTCGCCACCGTGTTCATTGCTCGAGGGGTGTGCGCCATGAAGTTCCCTCTACGCGGCGTCGGAGTGTTCCTAGCGGGGTTTTTAAGTCTGGGAACGTGTGTTACAGCTCAACTCAATCAACCGGGCGATTCGTTCTCATCCCCAAGGATTCTTCCCGCACCACTAGGAGCGCTCGGCGGCGATCCCACGCCGGCGGCGCCTGCGCAGGACATCACCATTCCGGGGCCGTTGCGATCATTTCTGCGCATGGCCGGCATCAGCCAGGAGGTCCCTCCCGGCGATGTGCTGCCGATGCTGGCCCGGAATGTGTTTCTGCACGGGTACGAGTCGGGACGGGAAACAGAGTATTTGCTCCTGGTGGATCGCTATCTGAGGCAGGCCCGTGAGCTCGAACGCATGACCGGGGCGGATGGCGCGCTGCACGTGGCGAACTGCGAGGACGCGCACACGTTGATTCACGTTCTCGGTTACAAGTTCGAACACGGTTGCAGCTCGAGCGACGCTTCGCTCGTAACGCAGGATGCGGAGAGGGCTTTTTTGACCGTCGACTCCGGTTTCCCCCTCACCGAACTAGAGGAAGACCTGCACAGGGGGCATGCTTTCGTGTACCCGTTTCCGGCCACCCCGGTCCCGATCCTGTTCACGCCAAAGGATTGGAATGCGGTAAGCACTTGGAGCGGGAAGAGCGGTGGCACGTTGCTGGACTTGCTGTTGCACGACCTTAATCTCGATCGTCTGTACTCGGCTCTGGCCAGAATCGATCCTGAGACGCGAGAAGCCCTGCTACGCTCTCCGGGGTTGAAAAGGTTGCTTCTCCTGGCTCCGGATCTTGACTTTTACGGCGGCGAGATCTGCGTCCGCGACGGCTCGGTTGCAGTTCCGGGCGGGCAAGACGCTGCGGATGCCTGGCAGAAGCTGGTCGGCTCCAATCCGAGATTTCCGGGCGCGTTCGTCTCCCGATTGCTGGAAAAAGATCATGGGTGGCTGGCAGCGTACTTCGACGCGATGTCTCGCATTCCTCCGGAGCAGCAAGCGCATTTGGTTGGTGAGGACCGCCTGAGGGACATGTACGATGCCTATCGTTCGGGCAGCATGGGGGTCAGCGCGGCCTCGGGCGTTTTTCCCCGGAACGCAGAACTGCTTTTGCTGCTGACGCGGCTGCGGTGGCAAGCCGATGGCCAGCCGCGGATTCCGGGGGATCTCAAGATCTGGCAGGGAATCCTGGACCGAGAGGCAAAAGCCAACGGCTCGCGTCAATGGGCGAGGCGGGTCCACGAGGTGAACAGTCCGGAACGGGTTCTTGAAGCGCTGGCGGCCTCGTCAAATGTCGTCACCGACACCGGTTTAGAACAGATTTACCTGACCCTGACCGCTATCGACGATGTGCGCGGATCGGGAAAGCCATTGTCGCCGGAAACCGCGCAGTTGCTGGCCGACAAGTATTCAGATTTTTACAGATGGTATTTGGTGTTCACGGATTTCTCCAGCCTGGACGACGGATCGATCACCCAGTTTATCCAGACGGCGGAGAAGATCGATGGAATTGCGAATCCGGCGCTGCGCGCCAACGCATTGGGAGCTTTTCAGGCCGACATCGGCCTGTGGCAGATTTTTGCCGGCCAGGGACAGATTGCGATCAATCAGGTGAATGCATCGTGGCGGAGCACCATTCAGCCGTTCAACGACGCCTCCACAACGACCGCGCTCTTCAATGCTTCCCGGAGTTCGCTGCAAGCCGTTTTGCTGGCGGCGTCGGGCAAGTCGAATTTGTCGGAAGACCAAATCATCGATCTGCTGGCGGGACCGGCGCAGAACACGCCGGACGGCCGGCGCGTGCACGAGGAATTGGCGCGGAGGATGGGAACCGTCCTCAACGATCAGCGCCTGGTTTCGCTGGATACGCTCTTCCAGCTCTACGACGGGTTGGACTCGATGGCCCATGGCGCGCATCTGGGCAGCAGCCTAATGCCGCTGGCCGAGAGCCTGCGTGAATTCGAAATGCCCCGACCGATCTTCACCGGTGGTGAAAGAGTGGCGTGGTCACCGCTGATTTACACCAGCCGTCACGCGGAATTGCAGGTGCGGACCGACCTGACCAAGATCCTTCGCAGCCCGGGATCGGCGGCGCAACTGGAAGCGGCCCGCGGTCGGCTGACTCCATTTTTGCGAGATACGCTGGTGGGCCTGAATTACGCCTATTATGAGCCGCCGGGCTCGCAGGTATTACATGACAACCCGCTGTTCGTCCGCTCCCATGATTTCTCGGTGTCGACGGTGCAAGGCGTGGAGCATCCCTGGGACTCGCCGGAGCTGGTGGGCATCGGCGTGACCGCCGGCGGGGGCGCTTACCTGATGGGTTCGCTTGCCGGCCTGCCCTACGCGCTGGCGGAAACCGAAGAGGATTTTATAGCGCCGCACAATATCCAGGCGCTGATCTGGAAAGAGACGGTGCCGGAGTTGCTCGTGGACGGAACTGTGCCGCGCTGGTGGCGGATAACCCCAAAGGAAATGCACGCCGCTGCCCTTTATCAAAAGGCCGGAGAGGAGTTGATCGAGGCTTCGGCAAGCAATCCGCAACTGCGGACAGAAATCCTGGAGATACTCTCCGGCCGAATGCCGTGGGGCCGGTTAGAGGAGATCGAGCAAGCCTTAGAGCATCAGCAGACCGCTACGGCGCTGGCCGCAGGCATGCTGCCTTCCGATACGTTCTTCCTGGCCGCCGAATTCCGGAAGAAGTTTCCGGGCGAGACCGCGAGCCGGGGGCCGGCAAACCGGGAATTGGACGACCTGTCACGCGCCGATCCGCAGGATACGGACTCGCAGCGCCTGGCGAGAGACTTTGGGGTGCCTCATCCGACGCTAGCCGACAGCGACGCGTGCACGCTGCTGGAAGACGAGCCGTTCCCGGTTTCAGGAGGATATACCAGCCGGCTGTTCGGCGAATCCTGGGAATCGAGCAATCTGTATTGGGCGCGCCTAGCGGATCGGATGGGGTATTCACCGGTGATGCTGAACCTTCTCGTTCCGCAATTGACGCGCGATATGGTGGCTAATATTTTCGCAACCAACATCGACGACTGGCCGGCTCTGTTGCGGGCCATGGAGCAAACCGGGCAAGAGTTCGAACAGGGCAAAATCACCGTAGAACCAAATACGCTGGCAGGCAACGGAATTATTGCGGATGGGAGCACTCATGCGGAAGAGTAAATGGAACAGATATTCTATGGCCGGCATGGCCGGGGCCAGCCTGATCCTGGTATTGACCGCGGCGCCCAGGCCGGCGGCGCAAGACGATGCTTCGCGCCTGCAGGTTAATGTCGACCTGGTGCAGTTGAGCATAGCGGTCACCGACCACAAAGGTCATTACATCGCCGGGCTGCGACCGGAAGACTTTACGATCTACGAAGACAAGATTCCGGAGAAGATCGCTTCGTTTGAAGAAGGCAACGCGACCGGCAACCGGTTGAATGAAATTGACGTTTCTGGCGAAGAGGCCGCGGGACGGAAAGGCGACGCTCCGGAGGGGAATGCAGCCGTCGAGGGCGCCAAACCAGCCGGAGTGGAGATCCGGCAGGTTTCGGGGGCCAGCGTCTTCATTCTTTTCGACACCAGCAATTATATGTACCGGGGTTTTGTTTTCGCCCAGGACGCGATCGCAGATTTTGTGCGCTCGATGGACGACGTGGACCGGATCGCGTTTTATTCTTACAGCCGCGATTTATCGCGAGCGACGCCACTGACGACGAATCACTTTCAGGTGGTGGCGGGCGTGCGCCATACCGTGGCCGGGGATGACGCGGCGCTGTATAACTCGTTGCTGATCACTGTCAAGGACGCATCGCGGCTCACGGGGCGGAAGGCGATCGTGGTTTTCTCGAACGGTCCGGACAACGCCAGCTCGGTTCCACCCGAGGACGTCGCGGAACTGGCCCAATCGACGGGAACCATTATTTACTTTGTGAGCACGCACCAAGCCCAGGAAGAGCCGGTTTCGACGGCGGCCTTTGAGCGCATGAGCCGGGCCACCGGGGGCAAGGCCTATTTCGCGGGAACGTGGCGCGGAGAAAAGCGGGCGTTTGCGTCGATTCGTGAAGACCTCGGGCACCTTTATCAAATCAGCTATTATCCGGCGCCCAATTCGAATCGCGGATGGCGGACGATCAAGGTGAAGCTGGTGGGGAATGAACTGCAGAAGTACCATATCCGCACCCGCGACGGTTACCGGCTTTCGCAACAGACCGCCATCACCACGGCCAGCAACGAGATTTCCGTCGAGAATTTCGACGCAAAGTAGCGGCGGGAGCGGCGATGAAGTCTCGGCTGGTCTATAGCGGTTCTCCAATTGGTGTAGAGCAGAACCTCGAACGTTGAGTGGCGTTTTTCCCAAGAAAACGCCACCTGGCACGCCCCTCAAAACTCCACGGGAATTGGAGAACCGCCGTAAAAGCCGCCGATCAATCAAGTCGCGCCAACTCGTCTGGGTATTTGGGCGAGCAGCGGTTCGGCCGAGTATAGGGTGGGGGCGCAGTCTTGCCCACCATAGCTTCGTTGAGCACATTCGACGGAAGCCGCCTGACCCGCGGGACAGGGTCGTGGGAGTGTGCGGCTCCGCATGGTTGGGCGCTCTCCGCATTCAATGCAGCACGGTTCGACCAGGGATGTCGAAGCCCGGCAACTTCAACTATTTCGTCCAACCGGACCGGATGGGAACAGATGGAGTTTGGTGAAATATAGACCTGGATTGTGTTTTTACCCTCATCGGGTGGCGCGCCTATAATTCCGCCCATGAATACAACCAGAAGGGCTTTTCTATCCAGCCTGCTCGCGTCACCACTTGCGGCCGCATTCTCTTCATTCGCAGGGGCAATGCCGCCGATGAGAATCAGACGCGCTGAAACGGTTTACTGGAAAACCCGCGATGATGCCCCATTCTGGCCTCATTGGACCTGGTTAAAGGTTGAAACCGATGCCGGCATCTTTGGCGTCGGAGAGACCTATCCGCGCAATCCCGTGGAGGCCGCGATGATTCACAGTATTGCGCCCTCATTGATGGGCAAGGACCCGCGCGACATTGAGCGGATTTGGGCCGATCTCTATCGCACCTTCGACTTTCAGATCGCCGGCGGCGCGGAGATGCGCGTCCTCAGCGCACTTGACCTGGCTCTCTGGGATTTGCTCGGGAAGTCGTTGAATGCGCCTGTGTACACATTGATTGGCGGAAAGGCCAACCCGCAGGTGCGCCTCTACAATACCTGCTTCCCCTATAAGTACGATTTCAACAAAGAACCCGAAAAGATTATGCGCGAGTTGATCGAAACCCGAGGCATTCGCGGAATCAAAATTTGGCCATTTGACGGCGCTGCTGAACGCAATCGGAACGAGTTCATCACCTGGCAGGACATCGACGAGGCTCTCGTTCCCGTCAAGAAATTGCGCGACGGTTTTGGAGACGAAATTGAGATTGCGATCGAGTGTCACGCGCAGTGGAATCTCACCGCCGCCATTCGCATCGCACATGCACTTGAACCTTACAAGCCGATGTGGATCGAAGATATGCTCATGCCTGGGAACTACACGCAGTACCATGAACTGGCTGCGGCGACATCTGCGCCGCTGATTGTTGGCGAACGCATGGCTGGCAAGATGCAATTTGAGAGCCTGCTCGAATCGCGCACGCCAAAGTACGTGGAGTTCGACGTCACCTGGTGTGGCGGCCTGACGGAAGCACGCAAAATCGCTGCCCTTGCCGACGCCAACGAATTGCCTATCTCGCCGCACACAGCGGGGGGCCCGCTCCTATTTTACGCTTCGACGCATCTTTCAACGGCCATGCCGAACGTATGGATCCTGGAAAGTTGTCAGCGTTTTTACGAACATGATTGGCCCCTGATGCTTGAAGATCCCATCGCCCCGAGCAATGGAACCATTCAGGTCCCAGAGGAGAGCGGATTTGGAATGCGAATCAAGCCGGAGGCTTGGAACCACCCTGCGTCGATCCACAGAGTGACAGACCAGTCCTGAGAAAGTCGCCTTCGGCCGGAGCGCTACGGCGGTTTAGGCGCTGCTCGCCTGCTTGACTTCGAGGCCGCGCCGTGATTGACACCGATCGGGGCCGCAACGATAAGGACAAAAAATCAATATTCCCGGCATGGCCCGAGAAGACAATCTGCCTCCGCGGCGTTACGCTTTTATTAATAAGGTCCGCCGACACGTTTTCACACAATCGCCGAGTCGGGCAGAGTATTTCCCATGAGCTCCACCACCGCCACCATTCCTGAGCCACTGCCGCGCCCCGATTACAGTCTCATCGGGCCCGACTCAAAGCTCGCGGTTGAGCGGGGTCTGGCCGAAGCGGACTGGTATCAATGCCCCGTCCCGCGCGAAGTCATGCGCCAGTTGCTGGTCCGCCGCGACGGCCCCGCTCTCCGCGATACGCTTCTCTGGTTCTCCCTCATCCTCGGCTCCGGTTTCGCCACCTGGGCGCTCTGGGGCTCCCGGTGGGCCATCTTGCCCTATCTCATCTACAGCGTCCTCTACGCCACAACCTCTGACTCCCGGTGGCATGAGTCGGGTCATGGGACCGCCTTCAAGACCGACTGGATGAATAACGCGCTCTATGAGATCGCATCATTCATGGTCATGCGCGAGTCCGTCATCTGGAGCTGGAGCCACAACCGCCATCATAGTGACACGATCATTGTGGGCCGCGATCCTGAAATCGCTGTTCCGCGTCCACCCAGCCTCGTCCGCATCGTGCTCACCTTCTTTAACGTGCCCAGCTACGCACACTACTTCCGGGCCATCCTCTGGCATAGCCTTGGCCGGATGCTGCCTGAAGAGGAAACTTTCATCCCGCGCAGCGAATTCCACCGCGTTTTCTTGCGCGCGCGCATGTATCTCGGCGTCTACGCGGCCGTCCTCGCGCTCACCATTGATGAACGCTCGATCCTGCCGCTGATGCTCGTGGGCCTGACCAATTTCTTCGGCGCATGGCTCATGCCCATTTACGGTTTTACGCAGCACGCCGGCCTCGCAGAGAACGTTCTCGACCACCGTCTCAACTGCCGCACTGTCTACATGAACCGCGTGCATCGCTTCCTCTACTGGAACATGAATTACCACGTCGAGCACCACATGTTCCCGCTCGTTCCCTACCACGCGCTTCCCAAACTTCACGCGATCGTCAAGGAAGATTGTCCACCGCCCTACCGCAGCATTCTTCACGCGTGGCGGGAAATCATGCCCGCCATCCTACGGCAAACCAAAGATCCCGCCTTTCACGTCAAACGCATCCTGCCCGAACCCCGATCCCGCGCTCGCGAGTCCTGCTTCACCTCTGCAGCGGAGCCCGAAGGTGAAGGCTGGCTGCGCGTCTGCCCGGCATCCGCCCTTCGCTGTGCGGACGCGATCCGTTTCGACCATCTCCGCAAAACGTATGCGCTCTACCGCGATGCCGAAGGCCGCCTCTACGGTACGGACGGTCTATGCACGCACGGCAACACCCATCTTTCTGAAGGCCTCGTTCTGGGCGGCATGATCGAGTGCCCCAAGCACAACGGCCGCTTCAATCTTGCCGACGGCTCTCCCGCCCGTGCTCCCGTCTGCCGCGGCCTTGTCACGTATCCGGTCGAAGAGCTCGGCTCGCAAATCCGCATCAATGTCGTCCGTTCCGGCGGGGCCGGCGCCCGGATGCAAACCGCTCTCCGCTTCCGGGTGGTCAGCAACTACAGCGTAGCCACCTTCATCAAAGAGCTCGTTCTTGAACCGGAGAGCTCCGCCACCGCAATCGAATTCACTCCCGGCGATTATCTGCAGCTCGAGATCCCGCCCTACGATTCCATTCCTTTCCGGGGCTTCGATATCCCTGAACCGTTCGCCACGGTCTGGCGCCATCAGCATGTCTTCGATCTCATCGCCGCCAATCCGCATTCCGGCCGCCGCAATAATTACTCCATGGCCAGCAACCCCGCAACCGAGCGCCAGCTCCGCTTCAACGTCCGCATCGCCACGCCTCCCGTCGGTCAGCAGTGCTCCCCGGGCATCGGATCGAGCTACGTGTTCAACCTCAAACCCGGTGACATTGTCTCAGCGATCGGCCCCTTCGGTGACTTCCACGTCAAGCCCACCAAACGCGAAATGGTCTACATCGGCGGCGGCGCAGGCATGGCCCCGCTGCGTGCGCACATCTCCTGGTTGCACCATTCTCAGGCAACCGACCGCAAAATCAGCTTCTGGTATGGAGCGCGCTCGCGCCAGGAAATCTTCTACGAAGATTATTTCGCGGCCCTGGCCCACTCGTTCCCTAATTTCTCGTTCCACCTCGCGCTTTCCGCACCGCTCGCTGAAGATCGCTGGACCGGGCACGTCGGCTTCATCCATGATGTCGTCCTCACCCAGCACCTCTGCACGCATCCCCATGCCGCATCCCTGGAGTACTATCTCTGCGGCCCTCCCGCGATGATTAAAGCCTGCAACCGGATGCTCGCCTCGCTTGGGGTTCCTGAGCAGCAGATCGCATTCGACGAATTCTGAAATCGCTCGCAAGCACCAGGAACAGCGATGAAGCTCTTGGCGGTTATCCACCCGCATCGAAATACCGCCAGCAAAAAAGCCTGAAGCGATTAGCGACGGATCCTCGAGGAGCCGCACTTGATTGATCGCCCGACCTTAAGGTGTTTTAGGTCACCGCCTCATGTGTGTTAGATCACATAGCATGAGCCTCCAATAGACCCATAGTATTCGTATGGATTTCAGTTGCAGAATGGAGGGATCTATGTTCAAACGTTTTTTGTTTGCTGCTATGGTTGCGGCAATCGCTGTGAGCATGGGCCATGCACAATCTCAATCGACAAAGACGGTGACGATTCCAGTCGGCAAAACGCAGGCGGATAACGGCAAGCAAATGTTCGAAAGTTATTGCGCTCCTTGCCACGGCATCGATGGCCGGGGTCACGGGCCCACCGCGTCCGCTCTCACAGTGGCGCCACCTGACCTGACCGTTCTGAGCAAGAACAATCATGGGACATTCCCAAACACTCATGTCGTTTCCGTGCTTCAATTCGGTCCTTCGCTGCCAGCTCACGGTTCGAGCCAGATGCCGATTTGGGGTCCGTTACTTGGCACAGCGGACGACCAGTCAATGTCTGACCAAGCCAGAGCGCTCAGGATTCGGAACCTGACGCGCTATCTGGAGTCGATTCAGGAGAAGTGAGTCGGGCTAGAGCTAATACTATTCACTTAAGTATTCGGATTGCTTTGCTGATGTCGATGCGGGGCAGGGGTTTGCTTTGGCGGGGACGGAGGGGGAAGTTGTTCATTTTGGGTTTCACGCCGCAGGGATTGCGCCGGTTGCGGCTGGAAACCACACGTTCTTGAAGAATCTCGTCGAGGACGGCGTTATGAAATGTCCTCCTCTGCCGAGGGGGGAATAGCACCGTAGACATGCAACTTGCGCCGTACCACGCCTACGGCATGCCGCCACTCCCGGTGCCAGGCGCCCTTCGTGCCCTGCGCCGCCACCGGCTTAACCAACTCGTCGTGCAACTGCCACAACGGCTCCCACCCCAGCCGCGTGCGCGCGTGCGAGATCCCCGACTTGCCGGCCACCCGCACACGCGCCGAAGGATCGCGCAGCCACTGAATGCCCTCCAGCAGACAACGCAGCACCTGTCGACAGGACGAGTGCCAGCGCCAGGACGTAATAGACAACCACATGGGCCGCCGGATCCGGCTGACGAAGGCTGGCCGTGCCCGTCTTCTCCAGCACCGGCCCGATGGCCGACAGAGGAAACGCCTTGCTGATGACCCCAAGACTGATGTAATCCGTAATTTGCGTGCCCGCGGGGAGTTCGGCAACCGTTCGCGCCAAATGCAGCCTCCTGTTCCGGCAGAGAACAGAATGCCACCGATTTCGTTAAGTGAACAGTATTACGGATAGAGCGTGTTATTACGGATAGAGCGTGTTATTAACTTCCGGCCAGAAAGCGGAAGAGGTTGGCGAGCATGATACAGGCGAAGGCGAGGAAATGAAGCGCGGCCAGAGTCTTTACCAGCCGTTCATAGTCTCGGGCCAGGCGACGGAAGCGCGCGGCCCAGGCAAAGCTGCGCTCCACCACCCAGCGGCGCGGCAGCAGGACGAAACCGCGCTTGGCCTGGGCGGGTCCTCAAGCCCCTCCCAGCACGAACCAAACTGATCCAAAGATTCTTCGTCGGCCATTCCAATGACCCTCCTCAAAGAATCTCCCGACCCGCTTCAGCCCGAAAGTATCACCAATGGTTCAAACCATTTTCAAATGCGATTGCCCTGCCGTGGGCTGTGCTTTGCGCCCGGCAAACTCGCGCAGCAGAATGCGCAGATCCTCAACCATCATCTGGAAACAACCCGCATCCATCCAGCGCCGCAGCTGCTGATAGACCACGTTCCACGGCGGCAGGTCGTTGGGCATCATACGCCATGGAATGCCGCTCCGCACCACCTAACGGACCGCATTGAAAACCGCCCGCAACGGATAGTCCCGCTGCTCGGCGTCTTCTTTGCACTTCGTCAGGTAGGGCGCCACAAATGCCCATTCCTCATCACTTACGTCCCTGAGATAGCCGCTTCTCCATGCCGCCAGCATGAACAAGCCGACCGCCAACCACCTATCCAAACGAAAACAATGGAACAAAGTTAATAACAGGCTCTAGCCCATAAGTAACTTGCGATACTGGCCGGATTGGGATGGGCTTGGGTATATCTCAAGGGCGTCACAAAACCACATTGGAATTGATTGTGAGGATTTTTCTCGTGCATCGGCACTCTGTAGCATGGCTTGATGAAGGACCAGGGGCGATGCAAATAGCCGAAGTGGCGCGGGCGCGCGTAGTCAGCGCGAGCTAGGTATTTAAATAACTCCGGGCCTTCGACGGGGGACTGGGCCCTCAGGACACCGGGCGCAATCGGCGCCCTGGGCCCACATTGCGGTCTCGCGGGGGAATCAAGGATGGTGCGCCGCCGAAAAAACGCCGCGCTTATTCCGTATCGGGATTGGGAAGAATGATGTCGCGAATGATTGAGTTCATCTCCGCGCAGCCTGCGATGAACTGCCGGAGAGTTCTCCGCGTGCAGGGAAAGGTGTCGAACTCTTCAATTGTCAGGCCATCCTCCTTATAGGCGCGCTCAAAGTCGGGAAACGTTCTAAGTAGCGCAGAGACAATCTTCTCGTCGACCGGAGTATCGATGCGCGGGACAACTTCAATATCACTCGCATTATATCGGCGCTGCCACGCATAAGGCGGAGAGATCACCACATCGCCGCCGATGAATTCACTCCAGTGCATATGATTGCGGAAGGCCGCGGAAAGAAGCCGCACCCGGTAGCCGCGCTCACGATAGATCTGATATGCCTTTTTGAAAACTGCGACCCCGGCCCACTCCAGATAGCCCGGATCGATGGAAATGCCTTTCCGCTCCAATACAACCTTCAACCAATCGTCGAGGCGTCCGACCATCAGCGTGCAAACGGATCCCATGGTCGAGACCTCGAGTCCGTCGGCTTCCCTGCGCTTCATACCGCGCTCCATAGCCTCTGCGATCGCTATGGCCTGCGGCAGCGTAAAACTGACGGTGGCATTGATGCTGATTCCCTTGTAGATTGCCTCCTCAATGGCGGCAATTCCAGCGCGCGTGGCGGCAATCTTTACGATCATGTTCGGCGCCAGTTGGTTGAACCGAATGGCCTGAGCTAACATCGCATCGGAATTGCGATAGTTCCTGGGATCGGTCTGAATGGAAAGCCGCCCATTGCGGCCGCCCGCGCGATCGAAGATCGGCTTAAGTAGCTTAGCCGCATTTGCAGAAATCTCTTCGACGATCTTCCAGCTGATTTCATCTTCCGTCGCCAGCCGATTAGTCCTTGCGAGTTCCTGAATGCGGCCCTTCCAAGCCGCCATCTCCTTCTTGAGAACAGACACGGCGATGACCGGATTACAAGTGGCTCCCACCGCCCCATGTTCGATGGAATAGGTCAGCTCTTCGATCGATGAGGAATCGTTCCACAGACAGGTGGGTGTAGTCTGGGTCATTTGGAAAAGCGGGCTTTTGAATTCAAGATGAGCTGCCGTCTGCGACATACATACTCCGGATTATGAAGACTTCTGATGAAAAACTAGCATCCTGCACGCTTCGGGTCAAGAAACGCGCCCCGCCCATGTTCCCATCGGAACTCGGGGCCAGTCAGTTATCACAACATGCAACATCCTATTTGAAGTGGAATGCGCGGCGAAACGCTTCAACGCGCTAATATTGTCCGCATTGCACGCTGCAGCATCATAAAGCGCAATGCACCTAGGCGTGCTTCGCAGGTTTTCTATCGGCCATTATGGATTGCAATTCCGTGTCAGTGAATTCCTTAGGAGTGCAGGGATGAATGTCCCTCATTCTCATACCCACAATCTAGAGCCTGTTATTAACTTTGCGCCCGTAAATCCAATGGAATCAGCATGGAATTTTTGAAGGTACAACAAGACAAATGGAAATCGTAGGCGCAGCCGGAACCGAGCATCCCCAGAATCCGCGTTTTGCTGGGATTTTCGGCATTTTGCTCGCTTGCGGCACCCTTCAAAGTTAATAACAGGCTCTAGAGGCCACAAATGAGCGCCTTGATTGTTGACCTTCCGGCCACGCATCGGTCGTCTGTTTGGTCTCGCCTTCGGTCCTGTGTCATTTAGCGATATGACGCTGTTCCGAACAATACCTGGCCCCCACCTAATTCATCAGCCTGCATGTCTGCGCCACAAGCCAGTCTCACCTTTTTTTGTGAAGCGCGAGACTCCTGAGTAGGTCAAGATTGTCGTTTTGAACGCAAAGGCATAAAAGTGTTGAGGCCGCTGCACTGCGTTCTCTTACTGTGGCCGCAAAGAGCTCAGGCGGGATTTCTCGGCTGTGATGGCCTGATCCTGTTGCGTCCTTAAAAGTTCCTGTCCTTTTTCGGCCATTCGACGAGCCTGCTGCGTATCTCCCAATCGGGCATAGAGCCGGCTAAGCTGATAATATGCGCTGGAATAAGAATCGTTTATCCGAAGAACGCTTTCGAATTCTTCCTGCGCCTTTTTCAATTGGCCGTTTTGAAAATAGATCATACCCAGTTTGTAATGAGGCTCTACGATATCAGGATTAAGTTGTTCGGAGCGGGTAAAAGCTTCGATTGCCTGTTCTTGCTGGCCCAAATCGGATGAGACGAGCCCGAACGCATATTCGAGGGCGAAATCAGGCGCTACACGCGTCCGCCCTTCGGTCAGCACTTTCATTGCTCTTTGCTCATCCCCGTCCTTCATATATGTCTGAGCCAGCGCTACGTAGCCCAAAGCGACTTCGGGATGCATCGCGATGGCTTGTTGATAATCATCCACTGCCTTTTCGTGGCTACCTCGCATCATTTCAATGGCGCCCAATCGGATTCTCAGTGCATACGGATCTGGGACCTCAGGGATTCCTTGGGTCGCAATTTTAGCTGCTTCGTCGTACCGATTCAGATCCATCAACAGGCGAGTACAGTCCAGATATCGGTCAGGATTAGCGGGGTCGGCACGAATAGCCTTCTGGTATGTGTTCAGGGCCAGTGAAGAATCCCCGGCGTACTCAGCAGCCGAAGCGATCATTGCTAATACTTTCGCATCGCCACTATGTTGATTTTCCATGGACTCGAGCAATTTCAACGCCTCAACCGTTTGCTTCGCTTTTGCGAGCGTTACTGCCAGGTCATATTGGGCTTCCCAGGAATCAGGGCTCATCTGAAGCACACGGCGATAATGCTTGACCGAATCGACAAGCAGACCCCGATCGTCGAAATCTTTAGCCAGTTGGTATTCCTGCTTAACCGATAACCCGGATCCGCTCTCGATAAGATCCGCAAGCTTTTCCGCTTGCTCTATTGCTCCGGAGCGCAGACTCGCCTCGATCGCCAATGTTGCTGTGTCTGAGTCAGATTTGAGGAGATTCTTAGCCGCATCGACATTGGCGACGACTTCTCGATCGCGCTGTGTCGAAAGATAAAGGATGACGAGATAGTAGTGAATTGCTGGGTCGCTGCCGTCGAGCGCGAGTGCAGACTTCAACTGTGCTTCCGCGGGCCCATATTGTCCGGCTTGCAGATAGTTAAAAGCCAAATTCTTGTATGCTTCCGGGTAGCGCGGATTCAGCCGGATGGAAGCTTGATAGTCGCGGTTTGCGTCATCGATATGGCCGAGTTTGGTTTCTGTGATACCGATGAAGTTTTCGAGCGATGCGTCGTTTGGCCGCAGGCGCTGGGCCTCGTGGAACTCACTCAATGCTTCTTCGTATCGACCCTCGCGAAACGAGACGACTCCTTCCTGTAATGCATCCGTCTGTGCATAGATGGTTGCGACAAGCAAAAGGGGCATTACAAACGGGAATTGGAATGGAAGGTTCATTGAGATAGTTTCTGAAATGTCGCCATCTCCGATTCGGAGTGAGATAGACTGTCGAGTTTGAGTTTGCGGCTGACCTCGAATTGCTCTCCAGCCTTCGTGCTCTGCCCCATGGCGCGGTAAATCAACCCTAACTGAAAATGCACAGAACCATCAACGTCATATTGCGCCACGTCCTGCAACTGCGTAATGGCTTTCGTATACTGCTTCTGCGCGTAATAGGCCTTTCCGAGTTGCTGATGCGCAGATTGAAGCTTCGGGTCCTCTTTGACCGCTCGCTCGAGGTATGGGATTGCCTTTGCCGGATCCGTTCGCTCCAGGTAAATTTCGCCAACGTCCGCGTTGGCCTCTGCACTATCGGAATTCAGGCGTAATTCCTCTTCGAGTGCAGGCAGTGCATCGTCTGGACGATGCATCTTCAGGAGGATACCGCCCACTGCAAGATGTATTCCCGGCAGGTTCGGAGCCATTCGTTCAACGATCGCGTATTCCGCGAGCGCTTGATCGTTTTTCTGCATCTGCTGATAGATTTCTGCTAGCGCCTGATGCGCTGGGTAGGAGTCGGGAGCTGTTGCCAGGAGTTTTTCGAGCGCCTGACGGGAGAGAGAATGATAGGTTTGAGCTAGAAGATATCGAGCCTGAAAATCGAGGTTATGGGCGCCGAGCCAGGAGTTCAGGGTTGCTTCCGCCGCGTTCAGCCGCCCCGCATCAAAATCGATAACTGCGCGTCGATAGGGGCTGGTAGATGTTAGTCGTGGCGCGCTCTCCACAAATTGTTTCCACTCCGGCATCGACAAATCATCCTGTCCAAGTCGATGTTCGACGAGTGCGACAGCGAGGGCCCTCTCGGCGCTTGGCGGAGCGCCAGTCAGAACAGGAAGGCATGCGCGAAGCTGTTCTTCTTCCCCCTTGCTCACCTTGAATAGGTCAGTTACAGAGGATTGCGGCATTCCCAAAGCGCGTGCCGTCTCTTCGGGAGAAATCGCGATAGCTGACTTTAAAAGCGGTAGAGATTCGCCCGGCCTCCCATTGAGCAGTGCAATCTCAGCCAGCTTTGCCATAGCGGCCGCAGACTTTGGATCGACTTGCAGTTCTTTCTGGTATTCCTGGGCAGCGAGGTCAAATTCCTGGTTCTGAAAAGCTATCTCTCCCAAACCGAAATGGGCGCCATGCCAGTGCGGATCTTGCTCGAGGGCCCGGAAATAGTGGGCCCGCGCATTTTGCCACATCTGCTCATCCCTGTATATATCGCCGTACACTATGTGCCGCAGTGGGCTCGCCGCGGCCCCCGTCAGCACGCGTTCAATTTGCTCGTCAGCCGCCCGGCGATAAAGCTGCCCCAGATCAAGAAGGAGAGTTGGCTCGGATCGGAAGAGGGTGCTGGCCTTTTGGAGATATTCGAGGGCCAGATCGAGTCGGTCTTCGTCACTGTATGCTTGACTCAGCCAGGTATAGACTTGTTCGTTCTTCGGTTCCACGCGAAGTGATCGTTGGAGATGAGGAATCGCTTGCGTGGGCTCGTGCTGATGAAGATAGTCGATGCCCAGATACAGACTAACCCCCGGTAAGCCGGGCTTGAGATTTTCCGCCTTATTGAGAGCGTGTGCTGACTCCGCGTATTTAGCCTGGGCGTTGTAGACCAAGCCCAAACTCGCGTAGGCTTCCGCGGCATCAGGAACAAGCTGAATAACTTTCAGGTATTCCCGGGCGGCGTTGTCCAGCAGTCCCGCATTCTGTGCCTGCTGCCCTGCTGCAAAGTGCTGTGCAGCTTCGCTGTTCACGTCCTCCGAAGGGCCCGGGAGGGAGCTCATAAGGAAGCAGCAACTCATCGCAATGGTCCATCCAAGGCCTCGTCGACGACTCCTATGGGTGATCATTGCTTTAGCCTCCATTTATACCTTGCCTATACTATAATGCGCCTCCCTTGTGGTGGCGTAAGTCGGCGGGAAGCCGAGAATGGCTTAGGTTTTGCGGGCGTGGCGGGCGCCCGGGGGGCGTCAGGACGGGCGGTGGCGCGGTCATGACGCCCCGGGGCGGACGGATGGGACAGGCTATAGCGCTTCTCCTTCTGCTGCACACCGGAGCCCGGGAACCCAAGTGGCGATTCCCTCAAAGAATCGCCACTTTCGATTGAAA
>JASHOC010000266.1 GCA_030041305.1 Acidobacteriaceae bacterium | reverse complement strand
GTGAGGGCGCTGAGCTGGCGGTGGTCGATGAGGCCGTAGGCGAAGGCTTCGGCGATGGCGTTGAGATTGGCGAGGACGGAGGTGTGGTCGTCCATGTAGACGAGGTTGACCAGCGGACCGGGGGCCTTGGGGTCGGATGGCGCGGGTTTGCGTTGCGCCTGGCGCTTGCGCTGCTGGTGCTGGAAACAGAGGTCGTGACCGTTGAGGGCGGGCATGGCGCAGCGGGCGCCGTTGATGCGGGTGTAGCGACAGCGAGATTCCATGGAGTGCTCCTTTGACGCTTTTCAGCGTAGCGGAGAACGGGGAAATGACCGGCAAGGGGTTGTGGGGTGGAAGTGCTTGGGAATGAGGGGGAACACTTTAGTAACGGGTTGACGGCGCGAACGCATGCGCGGAAATCCGCGCCAATCGATGCGCTCGTCGCACCCCTATGGGGTGCGGGGGCTCCTGGGGGATGCTATCCCAGGATTTCGTCCGCGGATGGCGGACTTCATCCTGGGCTATTTTCGCGGCATCCCTCCGGGATGCTTTTTCCGGGGCGCTCAGCCAGTTTGCACGCGCCATTCTGAAGCCCATAGCCTTCAATTCATCGCCCGCACGCCAAATTGAAACTCACGCGTTGAGCTGGCTCACTCCGGGCAGGGTTGGAGGGGGATGTATTGGCCGGCGGGAGTGCGAGGGGAGAATTGTTATCGCTTTTTCTTCGCCTTTTGACCCAAAATCAGCTATGCTGTTTTCGCACCTGAGGAGGTTGCTGCATGGATTTTCGAAAGGACTTAATTGCTGAATACGACCGGGAGACGGCGAAAACCCGGAACGTGCTCGAAGCCATCCCCGCGGACGCCGATTTCAACTACAAACCTCATCCCAAATCGATGAGCCTGGGGCGACTCGCCGGACACCTGACCGACATGGTCGGCGATTGGGCGAACGGGACGTTGAAGCAGGACAAGCTGGAGTTCGCTGCCGACCACAAGTGGGAGGCGTACGAGCCGGCGAGCAAGGAAGCGCTGCTCGAGAAGTTCGATCATGAGCTGGCTGGGGTGCGGAAGGAGCTGGCTCGGATTCCGATGGAGAAATGGGACCAGCGCTGGCAGTTCATTTACGGCGGACAAACATACATTGATGAGCCGCGCCACCAGGTGTTTCGCGAGGCGGTGATGTGCCACATGGTGCACCATCGCGCGCAACTGGGCGTTTACTTGCGACTGCTCGGGGCTAAGATTCCGGGATGCTACGGCCCGTCGGCGGACGAAATGTGAGCACCGGGTCGCGGAGGTGAGCGGCGGGTGTTTGCCCGCCGCCCATGCATGATTTCCCAGATCTCATTCGCCGCGGCGGAGGAGACTGGTGACCCAGCAGGCCAAAAACGAACGGCGCCTAAGAAGCGAACGAGGCGACCGCCTTGCGTTCGTCGTCGTACACATCGAAGATCGTATACAGTTTGGTAATCTGCATCAGGTCATGAACGCGTTTGGTTAGATTGACGAGCTTCAGGGCGCCATCGCGGTTCTTCACCGAGGTGAAGGCGGAGGTCAACTCGCCGATGCCGGCGCTGTCGATGTAGGTGACTTCGGCCAGATTCAGCAGCATCTTCCGATATCCATGGCTGACCGCGTCAAGAACCTCAGCGCGCAGAGCGGCGCTTGCCTCGCCCAGGGTGAGTTGCCCGCTCAGGTCGAGGATGATGGTGTCTTTCACTTCCCGGGTGCCGATTTTCAGGCTCATATCGGTTCTCCTTTAAGGCTTCCCCGACGCGATTGACTGGGGCCGGGTTCTGTCCGGCGATTCCCGTGCGGGCACGGAACGCGCGCGATGAGACTGCGCGCCAGGGCCTGAAAACGCGGCCTGGGATGGGTGGCGTTCAGCCCCGGGTTGTTAACAGACCGCTAACTGACGGTGTGGGCGGCGAGGTTGATGGTGACATCGTCGTCGGGAGTTTTGGTGGCGCCTCCGTCGGATTGGGGATGGAACTCAATGGTCATGGTGGCAGCGTTGACCACGATGCGCAGGTAGCCGTAATCGGTGTCGTCATAGCTGGCGAGGGTGAGGGTGTTGTCGATTTTGTAGGGAGTGCGCACGGTGGAGCGGAGCTTGCTGAGGGGCGAGTGCCCGCCGCACCCGGCGACGACATAGGGGATTTGGTAGTTATTCACGGTGCGGGTATAGCGCTGGTAATTGTGGGCATGGCCGGACAGCACGGCATGCGGCCAAACTCCGGCGGCGGTGCAGGCGTTGTCGATGTCCTGGAGCATGAGCGGGCTGGCGCCGTGTTCGGAATCGCCGGTAAAGGGAGGATGGTGCGTGGCGATGATGAGCGCGCCCAAGTATTTTTGGCTCTTGACGCGTTGGAGCGCGGTGGTGAGGAACGTGATCTGGCGCTGGTCGAGAGTGGGATAGGTTCCCTTTTGATCGGAGATGACGCCCGGATCTTCGAGGACGTTGCTGTAGAGGCCGAGGATGCGGACGAAGGGGGCATCGAAGGTGTAATACACGGCGGGCTGAATCATGGTGGTGCGGCGGAGGCCGCCGGCGTCGGGCGAAGGGGCGGGCGCGGGGGCGCAGAAATTGCGCAGATAGGCTGCGAGGGTGGTCGCCGGGTCGGCCGGATAGACGATGCCGTCGTGATTGCCGGGAATGCCGAGGATGGGGCCGGGGTAATTCCGGTACGGCTCATAAAACTGGTCGTAGTAATAGGCGCCTTCGCCGAAGTAATAGACGATGTCGCCGAGGTGGTAGTAGAACGAGGGCACATCGTCGGCGTTGTCTTCAGAGAAATCCGAAACCATCTTGTCGGCCACCAGCGACTGGGTTCCGGGTCCTTTGTCGCTGCCCGTGTCGCCCACACAATGAAACACGATCTGGCCCGCATTCTGGATGGTCTGCGCGAGGGCAGCGCCCTGGCTCCCATACACCTGGGCCAAGGTGAGGATGGGTTCGGCAGCGGCCGTGGAGGGTTGCGGCACGGGCTCGACGCCGGGAACATCCGTTTCCTTGCAATCGGTCACCGGATCTTTGAAGGCGGTGGGGTCGGGCGACGGCACGGGCTGCGCAAAAACGGGGCTGCCGCTTGACGTGGCCGCGGGCCTGCTGGCGGGGGTTCCAGCGCCCGCAGGCGGATTGGCGCCGGAACCGGAGGGGGGCGCACCGCCGGAGCGGGTTGCGCTTTTCTTGGCGGGTTGATTGGGTTTATGGGGTTTAGCCATGGCTCGAAACCTCCTGAGGAGTGAGTATACGCAAGCGCGGAGGTGTGGACGGTGAAAGATGAGGGAAAAGCAGGGAACAGGGGACGAGGGGACGAGGGGACGAGGGAGAGAGGGACTAGGGACTAGGGACTAGGGACTAAGGGACTAGGGACTAAGGGACTAAGGGACTAGGGACTAAGGGACTGGGGACTGGGGACTGGGGATCAATCAGTGCTTGGGCGGCGCCGTGTTCATCAATCCCTTGGTGTCGACTGGAAGGCGTCCCTGAGGGGCTATAGCGGTTCTCCAATTGGTGTAGAGCAGAACCTCGAACGTTGAGTGGCGTTTTTCCCAAGAAAACGCCACCTGGCACGCCCCTCAAAACTCCACGGGAATTGGAGAACCGCCGTAAAGCCCGCGATTTTCTTGCGTATTTGCGGCACGACTTTAAGTCGCGCCCTGATACAAAACCATTGATGCACGCAATTCCAGAGAGCTCAAGTCAGGAATTCCTCTTCGGCTTCGGGTTCGGGGAGGATGTCGTCTTCGCGCGCCACCCAGACATAGAGGGTGGGCAGGAGGAAGATACTCATGGCCAGGTTGGTGATCAGACCGCCGACAATGACGGTGGCGAAGGGGCGCTGCGTATCGGAGCCGATGCCGTGCGACATGGCGGCGGGGAGCAGGCCGAGAGTGGCCACCAGCATGGTCATCATGATGGGGCGCAAGCGCAAGACGGCGCCCTCGATGGCCGCGTCCACGACGGTGTTGCCGCGGGCGCGTAATTGGTTGATGTACTCGAGCATAATGACGCCGGTTTGCACGGAGACGCCGAAGAGGGCGAGAAAACCGACTTCCGACGAGACGCTGAAGTTGGTTCCGGTGAGGAGGAGGACGAGCAAGCCGCCGATGCTGGCGAGAGCGACGGTGGCGAGGATGAGCATCGCCCATTTGAAGGACTTATACATGGTGTAGAGGATGATGAAGATGAGCAGGACGGTGAGGGGCACGATGATGGCCATACGGGCTTCGGCGCGCAGCTCGCTCTGGTACTCGCCCTCCCATCCGAGGTGATAACCGCGGGGCAGCTTGACTTGCGCGTTGACTTTGTCAATGGCCTCGCGGACGGCGTCGCCGAGGGCGCGGCCGCGAACGCTGTACTTGATGGCTACGTAACGCTGGTTGTTCTCGCGATAGATTTCGGAACCCTCGTCAGTCTCGCGCACGTCGCAAAGCTGGGCGAGAGACACGCGTTCGCCGGTGGGCGAGAGCAGGCGGATGTTCTCAATGGCGTCTTCAGTGCTGCGGTACTGCGGGAGATAGCGCAGGGTGAGGTTATAGACCTCCTCGCCGCGCAACACCTGGGTGAGGGCAGTGCCTCCGACGGCGGTTTGGATGGCGTCTTGCACGTCCGCCACATTGATCTGCCAGCGCGCCGTCTTGGCGCGGTCCACCGTCACATCGAGATCGGGCTGGCCGGTGACCTGAAGTACGCCGATATCGGCGATGCCCGGAACCTTGTTCATCACCGCCTCGATCTGGTCGGCCAAGTCTTCGAGGGTGTGCAGATCGCTGCCATAGACTTTGGTGGCGAGTTCACCTTTGACGCCGCTCACCGCCTCTTCCATGTTGTCTTCAATGGGCTGGGAAAAGCCCCAGATGACGCCGGGGAAGGTTTTTTCCAGTTCGTAGTTCATGGAGGCGATGAGATCGTCCTTGTTCTGGTGGAAGATGGGGCGCCACTGCTCCTTGGGCTTCAGGCCCACAAAATATTCGGTGTTGAAAAATCCGGTGTGATCGGTGCCGTCATCAGGACGGCCGGTTTGGCTGGTGCACTCAGTGGTCTCGGGAAAAGAACAAAGGAGGAGGCGGGCGCGGTTGGCGATGGCGATGCTTTGATCGGGACCAATGCTTTGCTCGAGGGTGCCGCGCACCCAGAGAGAGCCTTCATCGAGATGGGGAAGGAATTCGGAACCGATGACGCCGCTGGTGGCGAGATAGAGGCCGAGGACGAGGCTGGCTACAGCAACGCCGAGGGTGAGGCCGCGGTGATGAATGGTCCAGGCAACGCCGCGGCGGTAGCGGACGCGGAGAAACTCCATGACCGGGTTTTTCCATTCTTTGGCGCCCTTGGCCAAAAACAGGCTGGCGAGAACGGGAGCCAGAATGATGGAGAAGATGAGCGCGCCCAGCAGGGCAAAGGCGACAGTCCAGGCCATGGGCCGGAACAGGCGGCCCTCGACGGCCTGCAAGGTGAAGATGGGCAAGTAAGCGGTGATGATGATGGCGATGGCGTAGAAGACGGGCCGCTGCACCTCATGAGCGGCTTCAGAAATTTTCCTCTGGATGGGGCGGCCGTTTTCTTCCTTGCGAGCAAGATGGCGGACGATGTTCTCGATCATGACCACCGCGCCGTCGACCACCATGCCGAAATCCAGCGCGCCCAGCGAGAGGAGGTTGGCGGGAATCTGCTTCAAGTCGAGACAGGTGGCGGCGAAGAGCAGCGAGAAGGGAATGGTGAGCACGACGATGGCTGCGCCGCGCACGTTGCCGAGGAAGAGAAAGAGAATGACGGCAACCAGAAGCATGCCCTTGGTGAGGTTGTCGAGAACGGTGTGGGTGGTGAAGTGGAGCAGATCGCTGCGGTCGATGAAGGGGACGAGGGTGACGCCCTTGGGCAGAATCTGATCGTTCAGTTGCTTGACTTCCCTGTTGACGCCATCGAGTGTGGGTTGGGCGTTGGCGCCCTTCTGCAGGGCGACGATGCCGGAGACCACATCGTCGTTATCGATGAGCATGCCATTTTTGTCGCGATAAGTGTCGCCGAAGCGTCCGAGCCGGATCATGGGCCCTTGGGAGACGACGCCCAGGTCCTTGACGCGGATGGGCGTGCCGCCGCGGGAGGCGATGACGGTGTTGCCGATGTCCTGAATATCGCGGACGAGGCCCACCTCGCGCACGTTGACCTGCTGCGCGCCTTCCTGAATGAAGCTGCCGCCGCCATTGACGTTGTTATTGGTGAGTTGCTGCTCGACCTGACTGAGGCTGAGCCCGTAATCGACAAGTTTGTCGGGATCGAGGCGGACCTGGTACTCGCGCGTGGGTCCGCCGAAGGGGTTGATGTCAACGACGCCGGGAACGGTTTTGAGATTCTTCTCCACCACCCAGGTTTCGAGTGTCTTGACATTCATGACGTCGTACTCGGGGTTGGTGCTGCGCAGGGTATAGAAGTAAATTTGGCCGACGGGGCTCCAGTCGGTGCCCATCTGGGGAACGACTCCGTTGGGCAAGGTGACTTGGGAGAGCCGCTCGAGCACGCGTTCGCGGTTTTCGAAATCGGTGGTTTCCTCGCCGAAGACCAGTTCCACGGTGGAGAGCCCGAAGATGGACCACGAGCGCACGTGAGCCACGCCGGGAATGCCGTTCATCACCGTTTCGATGGGAATGGTGACTTGCTGCTCGATCTGTTCGGCGGTGATGCCGGGCCACTGGGCGATGATATCGACATAGTTGTTGGCTACGTCGGGATAGGCCTCGACGGGCAGGCGTATGAAGGAAACGATGCCCCAGGCGAAGAGCAGAACGCCGAGGGCCAGAACGAGAAAGCGGTTATGGAGGGCGAAATCGACCAGCCTTCGGATCATTGCGCCTCCAACGTGGCTTCGAGCGCGAGGATGTCGCGCACCACCTGCTGGCCGGGCGCGAGGCCTGAAATAATCTCCTGATTGCCGCCGGGCAGCATAATGCCTGCTTCCACTTCCACACGCTTGAACCGCTGGCCGGCGGCGGGCTCAAAGACCCAGTCGCGATCGTGCAGGTGGAGGATGGCGGTGGCCGGGATGACGGCGTGCGTCACCTTTTGCCGGCTCAGGAGCGTTGCGGTGACAAACATTCCCAGCCGCATGAGGTCGTCCGGATTGGGCACTTCGATGCGCACCTTGGCGGTCCGCAGGGTGGGATCGAGAACGGGGCCAATGTCACTCACGCGGCCCGTCAGCGGGCGGTTCGGGTAGGCGACGAGTTGAATCTTCGCCTCCTGGTCCAGGTGCACGCGGGAGAGATCGCTTTCATAGACATCGCAGAGAATCCAGACGGAGCTCAAGTCGGCGATGGTGAACGCCGTCGCGGTGCCGGAGAGCGTGACGCCGGCGGCGGCGGCGTTGGTCACGTTCTGCCCAATGATGACGCCGGTGATAGGCGCGTAGACGTTGACGAGGTTGGTGGGGTGGTTTTTGTCCACGCCCAGGATTGTCAACTGCTGGTCGGCGGCCACCAGGTCAGCTTTGGCGTCGTTTTCCGCGTCCTCGGCCTGCTCCAGCATGGCCTGGGAGATGGCGCCGTGCGCGTAAAGATCTTTGGCGCGGATGTAGGCCTTGTTGTTCATTTGCTCGTCGTTGACCGCTTTGAGGTAGGCGTCGAAGGCGTTGGTCACGTCGCTGCTCTGCACGGTGAGCAGCAACTGACCTTTCTTCACGTTGTCGTCCAGCCGGGTCTTGATGTCGACCACGCGGCCGTTGGCCAGCGAAATGACGGGGACCTCGCGGGAGATGTCGGGAAAGACGGCGCCGGTGACGTTCAGTTGATCGGGCACGTCGATGCGGCCCGCGGCCACGAGCGGATACTGCTGCGGATTTTGGACAGGGACAAGTTCGGGGTTGCCGGTCTCGATGGATTGGGATTGCGGCGCCTGGCCGCTGGCGGGATCGAATTTTTTTCCGCAGCCGGAGAGCAAAACGCAAGCGGCCAGGCAGCAGACAATTTGTAATAGGCACGGATTCTTCATGGAATCACCTCGCGTCCGACGGCAAGATTGAGTTGCGCCGCCGCCGTCAGATAGGCGCCGATGAGCTGCGCGTAGGCCAGTTGGACCTGGCGGAAATCGCTTTGCGCGTTGAGGAAGTCCATCAGCGAGGCGCCGCCGTGCTGATAGGAATAGGTGACCGTGTCGCGCACATGGAGCGCTTCGGCGTTGTATTGGTCCTTGTAAGGCTGGAGCAGGGCGATGTTGCTTTCGACTTCGGCGTAGGCGGTGTCAACGTCGGAGAAGACCTGAGCGCGAACGGCCTGGCTGGCCTCTTGGCTGCGGTCGATGTCGATTTGCGTGCGCTGTTTTTCACCCTGATTGCGGTCGAAGACGCGGAGCGGAATGTCGACGCTGAGGCCGAGAGTCTGGCTGTCGACGGTCTGCGGGTTGTTCGTTGAAGAGTTGTAGGTGTACCAGGCGCCGAAAGTGGGATCGGTAGAACCGTTCGCGACGGCCAGTTTGTGGTTGGTTTCCGATTGCTGAATGGTCTGGAGCGCCGCCTGCAGGTCAGGGCGGTTGGCGAGGGCAATCTGGCGGAAGCTGGCGAGGGGCTGAAGCGTGTTGGAGAAATCGAACGGCCCGGTGACGTCAAACTGCGCCACCGGGGTTTGATCGTTCAGCAGTTGCAGCAGCTGGATCTTGGCGGTGCGCAGATTTACGATGGCGGTTTCGAGTTCGGATTCGTATTGCACGCGCAGCAGCTCGATGCGGTCGAAGTCGATCTGGGCGATGTCACCGGCGTGGAGACGGTCGCGGCTGATGGCGATGATGTGGTCGTAATAGTCGAGGTCGGCGCGCGCCATGTCGAGCACGTCCTTGGCCTCGAGGGTCTGCACAAAGGCCGAGCGCAGCGCGAAGACCATGGTCCGATCGAGGTCTTCGTGCTGCGATTGGGTGATCTGCGTGCCCTGCTGCGCGCTCTGCAGGCGCAGCTCGCGCTTGTGATCGCGCTCGTGGAGGTAGCTGATGCTGGGCACTTCAAACGTGCCTTTGAGCGGCTCCCAGACGCCCTTGTTGGGAACAATCTGGGTGCCGTCGACGGTGACGCCGAACTGCGGATTGGGGCGCAGATCCGCGGTGATTTCTTCAGCGCGCATCTCGTCGACGTTGTCGGCGTCGGCTCGTAAGGCGGGATTGTTGGCTTCAAAGCGCGCCCTCACCTGGTCCCAGGTGAGGGCTGGCTGCGCCTCAAGGCAGACGGGCGCCAGGGCCAGCAGCGCAGCCACCGCCGCGGTGGACGGAAAGCGGAGGAATTCGTTCATATACGGCCTTTTGCGCCGCACAATGGCGGCGAGCAAGCGGAATTCGAGAACGTTAGCGGAGGAGGAGACGGATACGGGGGATCAAGCGGCCGGAGGGGGGCGGTTCTCGATGAGAGCGAGGAAGGGATTGGCCGGCGTGGCGACCGCCTGACGGCCGGGAAGCGCGGCGCGGCGGACGCGGAAATCGAGACTGGCGAACGGCAGAAGCGGGAGCAGGGCGACTGCAGGAACGATGGAATGCGGGCTGGACCATTCATGGTCGCGGCGCAAGCAGGTGTCGATGTCGGCAGGATTCCTGGCCGCCTGCAGGTCGTCGGTCACGGAGATGGCAGGGAGCAGGATGAGAATAATCATCGCCAGGGCGACAAACTGGATGCGGCGGTCCCGTCCCCTGCGCGGCGCCAAGCGCAGCCACAGGCAGAGCATGCATATGGACAACACAGCCCAGGCGAGATTGAGAAATAACTCCATCCCTCGCGCCAATTTTACATGACGAGCCCATCAAGATGTTACAAATAGGCGCGATGGCGGGTGAGACGCGAGGTTTCCCAGGTCCCAGAAGGGGGACCTGGGGCGCCCAGGTTTTTCAACCATGCGAATGGGCGTTATCCGCGCTCGACGATGAGGGCGGCCTGGAGCATGGCCTTGGCGTAGGCGATGTCGTAGAGGTCTCCGGCGTAACCGCCGCCGCCCGGATAACCGGGGATGGGGCCGCGCTGGCGATCATAGTCGATGGCGCGCGGATGTTCGGGATAGACCTCGCGGGTGTAATGGACCTTGATGAGCTCACGCATGACCGCGAACATATTCACGTCGCCTTCGTCGATGAAGCCCTCAACATATTTGAGGTAAGGCGCGAAGACGGTGGGGTTGCGGAAGTGCATGTGGTTGATGCGATCGCGGCTGCCGAAGTAATGGCAAACAGCGACCGGATCCTCGCCCATTTCGCGGGTGACGCCGCAATCGAAGGTGATTCCGTTCGAAGGACTGTCGACGATCGAGATCAGGTGCTTCCAACCAGCCACGGTGGCCATGATCTGCTGGGATCCGCGGCTGAGCGGGAAAGGCGGGTCGTTGGGGTGAAGAGCGAGGCGGACATTGGCCTTTTCTGCGACGGGGATGACGGCCTTGAGGAAATAGGCGATGTTGGCCCACATTTCATCGAGAGTATGCGCGCCCTCGTCGGGCAATGGAGGCAAGCCTTTTGCGCGATCGTAGTCGACGCCCGTCAAACCGGCTCCGCCGCGGCCGGTTTCTTCGTAATACCCCTCCATGGCGCGATGGGCGTAGAAGTTATATTCGACCACCGGGAGGCCGACTGTGCCTGCGGCCTCGATGGATTGCCGGACTTTGTCGATTTCTTCATCGCGTCCAGGGCGGCCGTAGATGGTGTTGGGAAAACCGTCGATCATGAGGTTGCCGAGGGCGACGCCGCCGGCTTTGAGCTTGTCGACGATGGGTTGAAGCTGGTCGACCGTCCAGGGAATGCGGGGGCCGCCGGAAAGCACATGATAGACGCCGATTTGCACGACGCCGCGGATGGCGTCGTCGGTGACGCCATCGCGGAGGCTGATGGCGTCGGCGATTTTGGGCGTGGAGGCGCTCTCCTGGGGCATGCCATTGCCCAGCCACCAGGGTTTCTTTCCCGACTGATCCGATGGCGGCGACGGCTCGGCCTGGGCCATGGCTACCTTGGGTAAAACTTCGGAAGCCAAGGCGGTGGCGCTCAAACCTTTGATGAGATTTCTGCGCGAAATCAGGAAACTCATACGTGAATCCTCCAAGGGGCGTAGCCCGCGATAGTTGCGATGACGACGATCTGAGTTTGCGGAACCGTTGCAGGCAGGATGCCCGGCTTGCAAATAGGTCTGCGGAAGCGCGTCTTCGCGATTCTAAACCAAGGTCATTCTACTTTGAGTGCGGCAGGGGAAATTACCCACCTGGGGGGGATTTGCCTTCCAATTCCGGGAGCGGTAATCGAGGACCGTGCTTCGCGGCGGTGTTGACAGAGGCTGCGCGATGGAGAAGCCAGAGGCCGGCGACGTAAGCAGCGACCCTTTGGACTCTTCCAAAGACGAAACGCCTCCGTCCACGTCGAAAATAAATAGGGTCCTGGAACAGAGTCCCGTATTGCGATATAAGTGGGGAAAGCGCTGAGCGGCTGCGCGGTTGACTCTTGACACTCGTTGGCGGCGGGGAGTACTGTCACCGTTGCCGTGGTGTGCGTACCTATCCCCAAATATATTCGCTTGAGTTAGACTTTCACCGCGGTTGGGGGTATATCGGTTCGCAGCCGGAACTGTACATAGGCATCCCGGAATACAGCTCTCAATGTTTCAAAAAAGCTAGACGAAATCTGGAAGTTTAACCTCTCGCTGAGCCCGTGTGGAAGAGCGAGGGCCAACCAATAACCACCGGTTATTCAATAAGGAGAGGAAAGTTATGCAGATCAAGAGAAGAGACCTGCTCGGGGCGGGGATGGCCCTCGGTGTGGGAATGGCAACCCAAGGCGTGCTGGGACAGGAGGGCGAGGAAGGCTCGCCGCAGGCGCGGCGGCGCCCCGCGGGAGGCATGTTCGGGACGCGAATGGAGCCTCCGGTGAACAGCGGCGTTCAGCCTTCGACGGTCGATTTCAACTACAAACCGCGGCGAGTGAATAAGGCCATCGAACTGTGGGAAGACGGTCAGCCGATCTACTACGGCGGCTCGGGCCTAGGAGCGGGCGTGGACCCCTATGCGCAGGGCGTGCGCATGGCGCGGACTTACATGGACGCGATTAACGTGGAGATGGAGCACGGGGCTCTGGACTTCATGCAGTTGCGAGAGTTCATGCGCGGCCTGGTGGACGGAGGCCCGACGCGGAGCGGCCACCGCACGCCGGCGGTTTTTGTGGAGACCTGCATTATCGGCCTGGACGCGCAGTATATGCGCGCCAACACCTGGGTTCTGGAGCAGTTGCTGGACTGCGGCATTCACGGCATTCACATGTGCCACGCGCGCAGGTGGGAGGCAATCGAAGTGGCAACGCAGATGGCGATGCGTTATCCGTTTCCCCGCCCGGGCATCACGACGCCGGACAACGATTCAGCCGCAAAGAGTGACACCCCGAGCACCGGCACCACGCTGAAGTACCAGGGACTGCGCGGATCGAGCGCAAGTTATGCGGCGCAGATCTGGGGCGTGAACGGCAATAAATACAACCATATTGCCGACCTGTGGCCGCTGAATAAGCAAGGCGAAATGATTTTCGGCGTGAAGATCGAAGACACGTATTGCGACCAGGACGTGGACAAGACAATTGCGCTGCCCGGTCTTTCGATGGCGGAGTGGGGCCCGGGAGATCACAGCTTCTGGCTCTACGGTCTTTCGATCATGCCCGAGGACGGATCGCGTCCGCCGGATGTTACGACGCGGCCGGAGATGGTGAAGGTGCGGCAGGCGGTTCTGGACAACTGCAAGAAGAACAATGTGATGTTCCTCAACGCGGGCAGCCCGGATCCGAACAGCCCCTCCTACGCCATCACGCAGATCAAGGACGGGGCCATGGTGCTGGAGGCGCCGGAGGCGGCGGCGATCATCGGCCGCGAGTACACCAAGCGCAAGATGCCGGTATAGGGCTGCCGCGCTTGATTTCGGCGGTCTTCGCCCCGGCGAAGGCCGCCGGGATTTCTTGCGTGGCGGTTTGAGAAGGCGTTTCCACAATCCATGCACACCGTGCAAGACCGGCGGTCGTTCCTCAATATTGTTAATTCAGGCTTGACCGCAGACGATCCATAGACACAGAAAAAAGTCCAGCAAGGTTCCGTAGAGCCGACCGGTAGAACAGCCGGAGGGGCAAATGCGAATCACAAGAAGAAATTTGTTGGGAGCGGGTGCGGCCCTGGGCATGGGGATGGGCGCGAAGGCTGTGTTGGGGCAGGAGAGCGCCAGCGGCGCCGGCCAAGGCGCCGGACAGCAGCGAAGGCCTGCGGGCGGCGGCATGTTCGGCTCCCGTATGATGGCGCCGGCCAATTCCCATACGCAACCCTCGTCTGTGGACTGGAACTACAAGCCGCGACGGGTGAACAAGGCCATCGAGCTGTGGGAAGACGGCCAACCGGTGTACTACGACGGCTCGGGGTTGGCGCCGGGGGTGGACGCCTATGCGCAGGGCGTGCGCATGGCCCAGACCTACATGGACGCGATTAACGTGGAGATGGAGCACGGGGCTCTGGACTTCATGCAATTGCGCGAGTTCATGCGCGGCCTGGTGGACGGAGGCCCGACGCGGAGCGGCCATCGCACGCCGGCGGTCTTTGTGGAGACGGGCATCATTGGGCTCGATGCGGAGTATATGCGCGCCAACAGCTGGGTTCTGGAGCAGTTGCTGGATTGCGGCATTCACGGCATTCACATGTGCCACGCGCGCGACGCCGGGGCGGTGAAAGTGGCGACCCAGATGGCGATGCGCTATCCCTTCGAGCGGCCGGGGATTCCCAAGCTCGATTACCAGGGTCTGCGCGGGTCAAGCGCCGGATACGCCGCGCAGATCTGGGGTGTGGACACCAATAAGTACAACCATCTGGCTGACCTGTGGCCGCTCAATCCCAAGGGCGAAATGATCTTCGGGGTCAAGATCGAGGACACCTATGCCGATGCGGATTCCGCGCAGACGATCGCGCTGCCCGGCATTTCGATGGCGGAGTGGGGTCCCGGCGACCATAGCTTCTGGCTATATGGTTTGTCTATTATGCCCGAAGACCGGGCGATCCCATTCGACGAGACTCAAGTGCGGCCGGAGATGCTCAAAGTAAAAGAGAACGTGCGCGCGCTTTGCAAGAAGAACCACGTCATGTTTTTGAACGGGGGCAGTCCCGACCCGAACAGCCCGGCTTATGTGCTCACCGCGATTAAAGAAGGTTCGATGGTGCTTGAGGGACCGGAGGCGGCGGCGATCATCGGGCGCGAGTACACCAAGCGCAAGATGCCGGTATAAACAGGTTCCCGGGCCCATGGCCGCCAACGGGCGGCGTAGGCAACGACGTGCCCGCTTTTTTGCACTTCAGAGACGCAATTTCCTGAGGAGCTCAGGAGGGACCTGCTTTTCCCGTCCCGAACTGAGCGGCAAAGTCGAGCACGGCAACCCGGCGCGATGGTTCGATGTGATGCGCTGTGCGCCCGCTTCGTCGGGCGCGGCCAACATGCAGGGCAATCGCAGGAACACGACTCCGCGCCAATCGATGCACTCGTCGCACCCCCGCCGGGTGCGGAGACTTCTGGTGGGCGCTATTCCAGGGTTTCCCCTTCCCCTTTGTTGCACTCCGGGTCAGATTCCACCCTGGGCTACTTTCGTGTCTTCCCTCCGGGAAGACGGTAATTGACGCTGTTTTGACGGCAGAAGGAGCCTGCTTGAGCAGAGAAATCGCCCAGGCGGTTTTCCGGCTGTTTTTTGGCGGCGGAAAGAGCCTGCTTGAGGAACAGAAATCAGTCAAGCGGTTGCCCTGGGTCAACATGCCGTTGACCGGCGCGATGGGGGCGAAATATACTGCGGCCATCGTTCATTAACAAAATTGCTTTCGCACGCGCCATCTCGTTTGTTTAAGAGGAGAACGAGGAGGGAGGATCGCGGAGCCCGGCGCAAAGAAGGCGCCATTTGCGCGTGAAATGGCGCGCTCGATCAAACAAACAGATTAAGAAAGCCAAGCTCAGCTTGGAGAAAGATCGAACTATGCGGGAAGAGAGAAGGTCGAATTTCAGCCGTCGCAGGGTGATCAAGTCAAGCCTGGCGATGATGGCAGGCGGAGCCCTGGCTCGGGCCGCCGAGGCGGCCGCCGCGGAGACGGAGCCTGCAATCAAGAATGTCAACACCAACTCCAGCCCGTCGGCGTTGAAGATCACCGACATGCGTTACGCGGTGGTGGTGAAGCCGGGGCCGAGCCCATGCGTGATCATCCGCATCGACACCAACCAAGGCGTCTACGGGTTGGGCGAAGTGCGCGACATCGCTGGTCCGCAGTATGCGCTGGTGCTGAAGAGCCGATTGCTGGATGAGAACCCTCTGCGCATCGATTATCTCTTCCAGAAGATCGCGCAGTTCGGCGGCAACGCGCGGCAGGCCGGCGGCGTGTGCGCGGTGGAGATGGCGCTTTGGGACATTGCGGGCAAGGTCTACAACATTCCGGTCTACCAGATGTTGGGCGGCAAATGGCGCGACGCCATTCGCATCTACGCGGACACCACCGAGTCGATGGACCCAGTTGAATATGGGAAACGGGCCAAAGAGCGCAAGGCGATGGGCCTGACGTGGATGAAGATGGACCTGGGCATCAACGTATTAGAAGGCATGCCGGGGACGGTGATGCAGCCCGCGGGCATGAGCCAGTGGGAGAAGTACGCGCAGCCTAATCTGTTTGTCGCCACGGAGGTCACCGATAAGGGCGTCGACCGGCTGTGCGAATATGTGGCCGCGGTGCGCGACAACATCGGCTACGACATGCCCCTCTCGATGGACCACCTGGGCCATATCGGCGTGAAGTCCGTGATCCGCCTGGGCAAAGCGTATGAAAAATACAACCTTGAATGGATAGAGGACGTGATTCCGTGGTTCTACACCGATCTGCTCAAGGAGATTACGACGGAAAGCCCCACGCCGACATTGACCGGCGAGGACATCTACCGGATTGAGGATTTCGAGAAGCTGTGCAACGAACATGCGGTGGACAAGATTCATCCCGATCTCGCCACATCTGGCGGGATTCTGCAAACGCACCGCATTGGCGACATGGCGTTCGGCTATGGCGTGCCCATGGCGATGCACTTTGCGGGCACGCCGGTGAGCGGCATGGCGAATGTGCACTGTGCGGCGGCGACGCGCAACTTCCTGGCGCTTGAGAATCACGCGCTGGACGTGCCCTGGTGGCAGGATTTGGTGGAGGGGGTCGAGAAACCAATCATCAACCAGGGGTATACCAAAGTTCCCGAAACGCCGGGATTGGGAGTGACGTTGAACGACGATGAAGTGCGCAAGCGCTTGAAGCCGGGCACGGAATACTTTGCGCCCACTCCGCAATGGAATGAGGTGCAGTCCTGGGACGACGCGCTGTTTAGCTGAAGGATTCCGGGGCGCGAAGGATTGCGCCCCGGGACTCATTTCCACGCGGTGAATTGGATCGGTACTTAAGGAACCGCTGGATTTTACGGCGGTTCTCCAATTCCCGTGGAGTTTTGAGGGGCGTGCCGGGCGGCGTTTTCCTGGGAAAAACGCCACTCAACGTTCGAGGTTCTGCTCTACACCAATTGGAGAACCGCTTTTAGACGGCGACAGCGGAACCCGCCTGAACGTACCGGTCGAGACTCGCATCCGGCCCCGACGGGCTCGCTGGAGGCTTCGGCGCGGCCGCGGCAACAGCGTCGCATTGCACTACGGCCTGTTGCCCAAGCTGCTGGATGCGATGGCTGCCAGCCACACAGGCAACTGCCGCGTCACGCGGCCCTCCCGGCTTAGCCGATGCGAATAACGCCGTATCCGCGCTCACCGTGAGTGTGGGCGGCAGCGGATCCCCAGGCTCCAAGTCGCTGTCGAAGTAGCACCCGCCGTTCTTCAGAAGAATCTGGTAGCGCAGCACTTCGGAAGAGGCTGCGAAGCCCGTTCGGTCAGCGCCGCTGCGGCATCCTAGCGGAATTGGAGCCGTATTCACGTCGATCGGCTTTACTTCCACGTTGGGATCCTGTGCGCTGAGCACCGCGTTGTTCGCTCCCATGGTCGCCGGATCGCACCACACGATGGCCTTCCATCCGGGATTCTTGGCAATCCAGCGTTTAATCCTGGCCGCGGTCTGCGCAGACGCGGTTTTGGCGCTGGTGATAAAGTGAAAAATCTTCGGAACCTCAGGCATTTTAGGTTATCTCCTTCTCTCTACTTTGATAAGCGGCAATGCCTGCATAATTCCCTCACCGGGTTCGAAATTTCGAGACGGGTCTCTGGACAGCGGAGTTGGGAGATCGAAGCTGGAATATTCAGGCGGCGCAAGAGCGAGAGGCGGACCCCTGAGCCGGCGCGCGTCTGCAAACCCCCGACCGGAATTTGGCGCCGGAAGCGTCGCTTATACGCGGAGGGTGCGAACGCCGAGCCGCTCAAACGGGGCGAGAGTTTCGTCGCTCACGGCGGTGCTGGTGATCAGCATGGCGATTTCGTTGGCGGGACAGATGAACGCCGGGCTTACCTTGCCAAGTTTGCTGATGTCGGCGACAACAATCGCTTCTTTGGCCTGTTTGAGCATCTTGCGGATGACCAGCGCCTCCTCTGGTTCGAGGGTCGTGGCCCCTCGCTCGGCGTCGAGACCGGTGACGCTGAGGAAGACCTTATCCATATAGACGTCGTCGAGGAATCGAAGCGCGGCGTTGCCGGTCAGCGAAAACGACCATGCCCAAGGGATAATGCCGCCGGTGAGATAGGTGCGAAGGCCGGGCTGGTTGCAGAGCTCCATGCCAATATTGACCGCGTTGGTGACCACCTGAATCTTTTCGCGATGGCGCAGGCTACGGCCGATGTGGGTGGTGGTGGTGCCTGCGGTAAGGCCGATGGTCTCGCCTTCTTTGACTAACTCGGCCGCGGCGAGCCCGATGCGGCGCTTTTCGGCGGCGTGGCGTTGTTCGCGGGCCAGAAACGAACTGTCGTAGCGGAAGGGCTCGTAGAGCAATGGCTCCACGAGTGTAGCGCCGCCATGGGTGCGGCGGATGAGCCCCCGGTTTTCGAGGCGCGCCAAATCGCGCCGAATGCTGGGGGCCGACGAACCCGCCTCGGCGAGAATTTCCTCAATGGTGGCGCTGCCGGTGCGGAGGAGCAGTTTGACGATTTTTTCCGAACGCCGGCTCAGACTTTCAGGCATAGCGCATCCAATCGCAGAACTCGATGGTCAATCGCGGGGATCGATGGCAGGGGGATCGATGGCAGGGGGATCAATAGCAAGGGGATCGATGGCAGGGGGATCGAGGAATTCTCTCGGGGATCTTGCGAGCGTTTTTCCATATTTGTTCAAGAAGATGATCGATTCTTCGCGCTATGATCATAAGTGGAAGGGAATCGAAACCGCAAGGGGCAGGCGGCGAGAATCCGTCAACAATGAGCCAATTTGATCACGAGATGCTGCGCGAGATCTATGAACAGCCCCAGGCGCTGGAGCGCACGATCAGCCTTTATGCCAAGGACGGGGCTCTGCGGCCAGAGGTAAGCGAGCTGCTTTCCGATTGGCCCGATCCCTCGGGGGAAATTCTGATTGCGGCCAGCGGTTCCAGCCGGCATAGCGGGTTGTATGGCGAAATCCTGCTCGAAGAGCTGTGTGGCCTAGCCGTGGACGTGGAGTACGCCAGCGAATATAGTTTGCGCGGCGGGTCGGATTTGCGACACCCCAGCGTGCTGGTGCTCTCGCAGTCCGGCGAAACCTCGGACACACTGGCTGCACTGGAGCAGGCGCGCCTGCAGCGGCATAAGACCCTGGCCATCACCAACTCCGCTTTTTCGACGATGGCCAGCGAGGCCGATCTCTCGATGCCGCTGGCGGCGGGCCGGGAAAAGGCGATTCCCGCGACTAAAAGTTTCACCTGCCAATTGGCTGTGCTCTACCTGCTGGCGCTCTACGAGGGGAAGCGCCTGGCGCGGATGGATGAAGAAGGGCTCGGCGAGCGAATTGCCGAACTGCTGGCGTTGCCGACGGCGCTCGGAGCGGAACTCGATGAGTGGCGACGGCAGATGGCGGCGCTGGCAGCGAAGTTACGCGCCGCATCGACGTTTCTCTATCTCGGCCGCGGCATTCATTACGCCATCGCCCGCGAAGGCGCGCTGAAGCTGAAAGAGTCGTCCTACGTTCATGCCGAGGGCTATCCGGTGGGCGAGCTGAAGCACGGTCCCAACGCCCTGGTCAGCGACCGGGTTCCGCTGGTGGTTCTCGCCACTGTGGATCCGGAGTTACCAGCCTCGGTGTTGCGCTACGAGAAGACCTTGCAACTGCTCAAGGAAATCAAGACGCAGGAAGCCCGGGTGATCGCCCTGGCCAATAGGGGAGATGCGGCCGTGGCGGGGCTGGCCGGGGATTGCATCTTTATTCCGCCGGCCTCGGAATACCTGCTGCCCGTTCTTGAAGTGGTTCCGCTGCAGCTCTTCGCCTATGGCATGGCCCTGGAACACGGCGTAGACGTGGACCGGCCGAGAAACCTTTCGAAGGCGGTCGTGGAAAGGTAACTTCGCGGCGGAAGCGGCGCGAGTTCGGCGCCGGCGCGGCCCCCATGCGATGAGGATTTGTGTCCCGGTTTTGACGGAGGCGCATCGCCGTGGTTTCCAACCGCGGTCTGAGTCTCCATGGCGGCGGGAGCGTTTTCGGGTGAATCTCCGCAGCGGTTCTATCATCGAAAAAGGGGAGAATGGATGCGGGAGTTCAGACTGCAAATCGATGGGATGCATTGCGGGGCCTGCGTGCGGCGCGTGAGCCAGGCGCTTGAATCCACGCCGGGAGTGGTGGTGAAGGAAGTTCGCCTGGGTGAAGCGCGGCTGAGTTCGAACGAGGAGCCGGCGGCCGTCGATCTTGCGATCGCCGCAATTGCCAAGGCCGGTTACACGGCGCATCGGGAAGCGTAGTGCCATCCTTTTCCACAGAGTCGCTGACCTTGCCGGTTCTAGGCATGACCTGCGCGTCCTGCCAGCACCACGTGGAGGAGGCTTTGCGTGCGACGGCCGGAGTCGAGTCGGTGCGGGTGGATCTGATGGCGCACCGGGCGAGCGTGGTCTTCAATCCCGGGCTTGCGGCGCCGGAGCAGCTCATCGAGGCGATTCGCCGCGCCGGCTACGATGCGGTGTTGCCGCGGCCGAGCGAACAGATGGCGGGCGCACGCGACGAAGACCGCAGCGCGGCGCGCAAGGCCGCGGCCACGCTTGCAGCCGGGGCGGCGGCGATGCTGCTGAGCATGCCGCTGGGCGCCGGGATGGGCGCGATGGACCGGGGCTTGATGCGCCTGGCGCCGTGGCTTTATGGGATGCCGGGCCAGCCGCTGCGCTGGTCGCTCCTGATTCTGACGGCGGCGTTGGTGGTATGGGCCGGCCGGGATATCTACGGGAGTGCGGCGCGCGCGCTGCATCACGGGGCCACGAACATGAATACGTTGGTGAGCCTGGGCACGGCTGTGGCTTTTGTGTATTCGGCCTATGCGACGATTTGGCCCGAGGCCGGACGCCAGGTTTACTTCGACGCGGTGTTGTTGATTCTCGGGTTCCTCTTGCTCGGCAAGAGCCTGGAGGGCCGGGCCAAGCACCGCGCCCTGAGCGCGCTCGATTCGCTCTCGCGTCTGCGGCCGGCAACGGCGCGCCGGGTCGTGGACGGCGTCCAGGCCATGGTCCCACTCGAGGAAGTCGAGCCGGGCGATAGCGTGCTGGTGCTGCCAGGCGAGCGGTTCCCGGTGGATGCGACTATTCTTGAAGGCCGCACTACGGTGGACGAGTCCATGCTGACCGGAGAATCGACGCCCTTGGCGCGGGAGCCGGGAGGCCGCGTACTGGCCGGCTCGCTTAATTACGACGGGGCGGTGACGTGCCGGGCTGAGTCGCTGGGGGAGGCTACGGTGCTGGCGCAGATTACGCGTATGGTGGAGCAGGCGCAAGGTTCACGAGCGCCGATGGAGCGGCTGGCCGACCGCGCCAGCGCTATCTTTGTGCCCGTGGTGCTGGGGCTGGCGCTGATTACCTGCGTGGTTTGGGTGGTTGCGTCGGGTTCGCTGCAGGAGGCCTTGGCGAATACGGTAGCGGTGCTGGTGATTGCGTGCCCGTGTGCGATGGGATTGGCGGTCCCGGCGGCGCTTACCGTTGCGGTGGGACGCGGAGCGCAGCTTGGGGTGCTGTTCAAGGGCGGCGAAGCGTTGGAGCGGCTGGCGCATCTCGACGCGATTGTCCTAGACAAGACAGGAACGTTGACGATGGGCCGGCCGGTGCTCGAGTCGGCGCATGCACTGGCGGGTGATGAGGAGAGCGATCTGGCGCGGATGGCCGCTGCGGCCGAGGAGCGCTCGAACCATCCCCTGGCCCACGCTGTGGTGGACTACGCCCGCTCGCTGGGTTGGGAATGGCGGCCGGCCGAAGAGGTGCAGGTTCTGCCCGGGCGCGGATTGACGGCGCGCGTCGAGGGCCGGGAGTGTCTGCTCGGCAATGCGGCGCTGTTGGAAGAATTCTTGGTTCCGCTGCCAACTGACGTTCCCGAACCTGAGCCGGGCGTGACGCGGTTATGGATGGCGGTGGACGGGAAGGCAGCCGGCTACTTCGACGCGCGCGATGCTCTGCGGACCGACGCGGCCGAGGCGGTTGCCGCGTTACGGCAGGAGGGTTTGCGCGTGCTGATGTTGACCGGCGATTCGCCGGACGCGGCAGCGCCGATTGCGCGGCAGGCCGGGATTACGGAGGTGGAAGCAGGCCTCGATCCGGCGAGCAAACTGGCGCGCATCCGCGCCCTGCAGCGGGAGGGCCTGCGCGTGGCCATGGTGGGCGACGGCATCAACGATGCGGCGGCGCTGGCCCAGGCCGATGCCGGGATCGCGGTGGGCTCCGGCGCGGATTTGGCGCAGGAGGCGGGCGACGTGCTGCTGCTGCGCATGCAGCCCGCCGCGATTCCCGCCGCACTCGGGCTGGCGCGGTCTACGTTGCGCGTGATGCGGCAAAATCTGTTCTGGGCGGTGGGTTACAACGTGATTGGCATTCCGCTGGCCGCCGGAGTTTTCTACCCGGCATTTCACATTTTGCTTACGCCCTGGGTGGCAGCCGCGGCGATGGCGTTCAGTTCGGTCTGCGTGCTGACGAACAGCCTGCGGCTGCGGGGGTGGTCGAGCCCGGAGCTTGGGCGTCGCGGAGCGAAGTCGCCCGTTCTGTTTTCTGCGCCGGCACGCGAAACCCGCTAAACTAGGCTCAGGCGAACCCGGTGCGCATTCTCACCCGCTATATTCTCGGCGAGATTCTTTCCCATACGCTGATCGGCTGCGCGCTGTTCACCTTCATTCTCTTCATGCCCAATTTGCCGCGCATCCTGGAAATTGTGGTGCGCAACAGCTCGTCGTTTTCCGAAATGATGGAGATTTTTCTCTTCACGCTGCCCAGTCTCTTCCGGCTGACCATCCCCATGGCGGTGCTGGTGGGCATTTTGCTTGGGTTGAGCCGACTGGCGGCGGATAGCGAAGTGATCGCGATGCGCGCGTCGGGGTTGGGCATCGGCTATTTTGTGCGCGTGGCGTCGATTGTGGCCGTCGCCGGGACGCTGTTGGGGCTGGCCAACTCGCTTTACCTGGCGCCGCGCGCCAACCGCGCGATTTTGGACATGCAGCGGTCGCTGGAAACGCAGCAGGCCTCCTATGAAATTCAGCCGCGCGTCTTCTACGAAGATTTTCGCAACGCGGTGCTTTATGTGCAGGACGTACGATCGGGAACGGGCGCGGCCAACTGGCGCCAGGTCTTTATGGCCGATGTTTCCGACCCCGCCAATCCGATCATCACCACGGCGACCACGGCGACGGTGGCGAACGACAGCAGCAACCAGGAACTGCTGATGCGGCTGCGCGATGGCGCGCACCATGAGACGGTGGCGGGCCAGGCGCAGCAGTACAACATCTCTACGTTTGCGACCACCGACATGCCGCTCTTGCTGAGCCAGCAGAATGACGTGCATCTGGGGCGGATGGATACGGCGATTTATGCGCTGCCAATGCAGGAGCTCATTGAGCGCGCGCATGGGCCGGATGGCAAGCGCTACGAGATCGAGTTACACAGCCGGTTCGCGTTTCCCGCCGCCTGCCTGGTGCTGATGCTGGTGGGGGTCCCGCTGGGCGTGAATTCGCGGCGGGGAGGGAAGAGCTCCGGCTTGGTCTTCACCATTCTGCTGGTGTTCATCTATTACTTTCTCTCTTCCACCGGAATCGAGCTAGGCAAGGAGAACAAGTTCCCGGTGGTTTTGGCCGTATGGTTTGCGAATGTGCTCTTTGCCGCGGTCGGGGTTTTTCTGCTCTGGCAGATGGCGACGGGGGGAAGGCTGCTGAACGTGATTGCCAACTGGAGCGCGCGCTTCAGCAAGGAAGAGGTGGCCGCCGATTCTAAATCCAACGGATTCGCGCTGACGGAATTTTTCGAGAAGCTGCAGCCGCGCCCGCAGCGGGTAAAGACGCGGGGCATTTTTCCGCGCATTCTCGACGAATACGTGCTGCGCGAGTTCCTCGCCATGTTCGTGCTGGTGCTCGCCGGATTCGTTCTGCTGATGATCATCTTTACGTTCTTCGATTTGATCGGGGATATTCTGCGCAACCACATCGCGCTGGTGACGGTGGGCGATTATCTGCTGAACCTTACCCCTTCAATGCTCTACCAGATTGCGCCGCTGGCGGTGCTGATTGCGGCGCTGGTGACGTTTGGCCTGCTGAACCGCAACAGCGAAATCGTGGCCATGAAGGCCACGGGCATCAGCCTTTACCGCCTCATCATCCCCATGGTCTCCATCGCCGGGACACTGGCCGTTTGTCTGTTTCTCTTCGACCAGTATTATCTGCCCCAGGCGAACCGGCGTCAGGAAGCGCTGCGCGCCGCCATCAAAGGGAGGCCGGCGCAAACTTTCCTACATCCCGAGCAGAGGTGGATTTTTGGGCAGCCCCGCGCGGGCGAGCCGGGCCGGATCTTCTATTACCAGTTCTTCGATGCCGATCGCAACGAATTCGCCAACCTGTCGGTCTTCGAGTTCAATCCCAAGACCTTCGAACTCTCGCGGCGCATTTTCGCCAGCCGCGCTTACTGGGATGGGGACGCCGACTCGTGGGAATTCGAGCGGGGCTGGGTGCGCGATATTCAGGGGGCGGATGTGACGGACTATCACGAGTTCCGCAAGACCACATTCTCTGAAATTCACGAGCCGCCGGATTACTTCAAGAAAGAAGCGTTGGAATCGCAGGAGATGAACTTCGGGCAGCTGGAGCGTTATATTCGCGATCTGCGCCAGAGCGGATTCGACACGATGCGGCTGCGCGTTGCGCTCTGGCAGAAGCTGGCGTACCCGCTGGTGGCTGTGATCATGGCGGTGCTGGCCATTCCATTTGCGCTTTCGATGGGCCGGCGCGGCTCATTGACGGCAATTGCCGTAGCCATTGCCGTGGCCCTGAGTTATTGGGTGATCAACAATCTGTTTGGGGCCATGGGCAACGTGGCTTATCTGCCAGCAGCGCTGGCGGCGTGGTCTGCCGACGTGCTGTTCGGCCTGGTGGGTGGATACCTGCTGCTGCGCACACCCACTTGAGGCGGAGTCGCCGGACGAGCCGGAAATGACGAGAGAAGAGATCCTGAAACAGCTCGGCAGAGAAGCCAAGCCGTGGGATGTGGTGGTGGTGGGGGGCGGGGCCACCGGCCTAGGCGCCGCGGTGGAGGCCGCTTGCCGGGGCTACCGGACCTTGCTGATCGAGCGCTTCGATTTCGCCAAGGGAACCTCGAGCCGGAGCACCAAGCTCGTCCATGGCGGCGTGCGCTATCTGCAGCAACTCAATCTGGCCCTGGTGCTCGACGCCTTACGGGAGCGCGGACACATGCTGAGGAACGCGCCGCACCTGGCGCACGATCTCTCGTTTGTGGTTCCGGCTTACAGTTATGGCGCCCTGCCTTATTACGGCTTGGGGCTGAAAATCTACGAAGAGCTATCGGGAAGGCTGTCACTCGGACGCTCAGAGCGGCTGTCGCGGGAAGAGACGCTGGAGAGGCTTCCGGGAATCAACGCCAACGGGCTGCGCGGGGGGGTTCTTTATCACGACGGCCAGTTTGACGACGCACGCTACGCCATCGCGCTGCTGCGCACGCTCCAGGACGCGGGCGGAGTGGGGATCAACTACGTCGAAGCGACGGGCCTGATTCAGCGTAACGGAAAAACCGTCGGTGTCAGAGCGCGGGAACGCGAAGAGGGCGCGGATTTCGAGTTTTCAGGGAAGGTGGTGGTGAACGCCACCGGCGTTCAGGCTGAGGAGTTGGTGGCTTTGGATGGCCGGCCTTCCGGATCGCTGCTCACGGTGAGCCAGGGAACGCATTTTGTTCTGCCGCGTACCTTCCTGCCCGGCGACACCGCGCTGATGGTTCCCAAGACGGCGGACGGGCGCGTACTGTTCGCCATTCCCTGGCATGGCGCTACGCTGGTAGGGACCACGGACGAACCGGTCGACCGGGTGACGGTCGAGCCGAGGTCGCTCCGCGCAGAGAGGGAGTTCCTACGCGAACATATAGCGCGTTATCTCGATCACGCGCCCACGACCGCGGAGATTTTGAGCGCGTGGTCGGGTTTGCGGCCGCTGGTAGGCAAGAAGGGCGTCAGCACGGCGCGATTGCCGAGGAACCACACCATCCTGGTTTCGCCTTCGGGCCTGGTGACGGTTACCGGAGGAAAATGGACGACCTACCGGCGCATGGGCCAGGATACGATCGACTGCGCCGCCCAGGTCGGCGCACTGCCACGGCGGATATCGACCACGCTGGCGATGAAGCTGCACGGCTGGACCCTGGATGCGCCGCTGGATGGAAAGGGAGCTGGTGGCGAGTGGGAGCGGGTGTATGGTTCCGATCTGCCCAAATTGCACGAGCTTTCAACGCAGGAACCCGAGCTCGAAACGCTGCTTCATCCGCGGCTGCCCTTTCGCCGCAGTGAGGTGGTTTGGGCGGCGCGGCACGAGATGGCGAGGACGGTGGAGGATGTTTTGGCGCGGCGCACGCGAGCATTGTTTTTGGATGCGCGCGCGGCTATCGAAGCCGCACCGGATGTTGCGCGATTGCTGGCGGCAGAGCTGCACCGATCCGGTGGCTGGATGCAGAAGAATTTACAAGATTTCATGGAACTTGCGCGGGGATACGTGGTGGTGGATTGAGGCCTGTGGTGAGAACGATGCTCCGCAAGAGCCTTCCCTCAGCGGCTACGGCGGTTCTCCAATTCCCGTGGAGTTTTGAGGGGCGTGCCAGGTGGCGTTTTCTTGGGAA
>JASHOC010000265.1 GCA_030041305.1 Acidobacteriaceae bacterium | reverse complement strand
GATTCAAGTCTCGATTACAAGGATACGCGCTTTGGCGAATTAACCGGCAAATGCGGGTGCAATTTTTTCTGAGTGCTGGGTCGGGCGGTTGCCGGGGATACGATCCGCAGCCTTGTCAGGCGTGGCGAGGAGGTCTGGAATGGGTTTCTGCGGCAGCCTTTGCAGATCGGGTCTGGGGGCCATGTCCGGATAGGCCGCTATTCGGCCGATTGCCGAGGACACGGATCGACTTGGGCCCGATGAGTGGTTAGCAACAGTCGAGCGCTCGCCCGTTTTCCTGGAGACGTTTTAAGAAAAGGCGCCGGGTCCTGGGCGTTATCCGGGCAAACAGGCATACTGTCTGAATCTTTCGTGTTCATACTTTGCCGGCAATATGGATACCCCTTCATCACGGACATCCGACGGAGACGGAGCTGGATTGGCGGTGGCTTGTGAGGCCGGTTCCTACGACGGACCATCTCCGGAATGGAATGCAAACCCCTCCTCCGGTTCCGCTGTACGTGTAGACGAATCCTCCGGAGCTGTCAGCCGGGGTTGTCATAGCAGGGAGGCTCTGGGCTGGCTGATTCTGATCCACCCAGGTCAACACCAGCGAGACGGTCTCGTTGGCTTCAAAGCCCGATCCTGTGAGCTTAAGAGAATAGTAATCATTGTCCGGACCGAACGGAGCAAGCGTTGGGAGAACCGACGCCTGCGCAGTCGGTGTTGGAGTGATAGGGGCGCCAGGCGGAGGAGAAAAATTTCCAGAGAGAATCTGCGTCCAGGTACCGCGGAAATCCATGTCGAGCGCGAGTTGGGCGATGGCCCCGTGGTTAGTGCGATAGAACTGCCCGGTATGCCTTGCCCGGCTGTAAAACAGCAGGTCGGTATATTTGCTGTTGCTGCTGAAATTTCCTGGCACAATTATGTCCCAGTCGTTGTGCCATCCGGTGTTCGCCTCAAGCAGCTGGATGGCGCCGTTGTTGACCGCGTAGAAGTCGCCCACGAAACGTGCTGGATCATAGAAGAGCAGATCGGTCTGCTGCCCGCCGCTGAAGAAGCCGGGAATAACCAGCGTGTAGGTCTTTGACAAGCCCGAAATTTTGTTCACCAAGGAGATCGTATTGGGACTGTAAGTATAAAGATAGAATTCTCCGGTCCCGGCTGTGTCATAGAGAAAGAAACCCGGCACTAGAGCACTGGTGAAGCTACCGGGAACGATCTGTTTAATGGTTTTGCTCCAGCCGGTAAAGCGGTTGAGGAGTGACAACCATGGGCTCGCCCCCAATACGGAATAGACTTCGCTGACGCCCTGAGCCGCATCGTAGAACAGCAGTTGGGAAAGCCCTTGGACAATCCCTCCTCCGGTGTTGAGTTGGTTGATGGCTACGACCTGACTCCAGCCCGGACGCCAGTTTGGGAGCTCCTGAATGAGCGTCTCTTCTCCGATGCCATTCGTCGTAACGATTGATTCTGTCCTGATGGTTCCTGAAACGGCGTTGTAGAGGATGATTTGAGCCAGACTACCGGGCAGGTCAAGGACAAAATACCCACCGAGAAGATGGGTCCAGTTTGCGCCCCAGCCACTTTCGTGACGTTCAAGGCTCATCGAAGCATGCTTGCTGGTCCGATAGACCTCGGCCACGCCATCGGATGCTTCAAAGAAGAGAAGATCGTTGTAGATGTACATGAGTTCCTCCTCAGGAATTCGTAGAACAAGAAACCCGGAGTGAGGGGGGAGATGCTGGATCGCCCAGCGGCAGAAATTATAGCAATGGAGGCAATTCGATGCAAGGGTGAGGGTGCGCGCAGATTGGCATCCGGTAAGAGAGCCTGGAGAACAAAACTGGAGGGCACGACCTTGTTCACTACTCCGAATGGAATCGGTCCGTACAGCAGGACCAGAACTCAGGACGTCGTTTATCTGGAACTCCGCACCGGCGTGTCGAGAACACATCTCTTCCTGAATATCCTTCACCAACATACGTGATTTGTGAATCCAGATGAGTGGAAATCAGCATATCGGGACTCCTGTGAGGGATTGATTCTAAAGTATCGAGTGGTGTCTGCGAGTTCCAGCACGCCTCGGGTAATCTCCCAAACTGAAGCAAAGTTTTTCGTCGAGCGCAGCAGAGGGGCCGCAATATTCGACTAGGCCGTTTTACGGCCACTTGCCGGCAGGAGGAATGCGCGGCAGCGGCGCTCAACCAGTCCGTAGCGATCCAGCACGGCATGGATGGTGCTTTTGGCAGGAATGGGAATATCGGAGAACCTGCGGATCAGCTTCTCGCGGATCTTGCGAGCGCCCCAGCTGGAGTGCTCGCGCTTCACGTTCAGGATGTAGTTCTCCACCTGAAAAGGAAGCTGGTTGGCGTAGCGATAGGGGCGGCGGCTGCGATCAGTGAGCCCTTCCAGACCACATTCCTGATCACGGTCGAAGATCTTGTAGCCGGTCTTTCGGGAAATTCCGAACTTTCTGCAAAGCTCCGCCATCGCCTCGCCGGCCGGCCGCCGAGCCACAAACTGCAGTCTCTCGTCTATCACCGAACGCTCCTTCCAAGGCATCTCACTTCCTCCCTCGGGAGAAAGTGTTACGCATGTGTCCGGTACAAACTGTTGCCTATGTCTCAGGTCGCTCATTTCAATTCCTATGCAGCTTTCCGCGCTGCCGGCGCACCCGCCCCAGTGCAGGGAGTATGCTGTTGATGTTTCCATCCGGCCACAAAGTTTGGGCTTTTTGCAGCCGGATGCGGATCGGGCGAGTGGGAAGAGGTGGCACGATTGGCCCGAGTGATCGGCGTTGGAGGCGGGAAGCAGTTCGTCACGACTATAGCCGGCACAGAGACGACTACTGCGGAACCAGAGTAGATGTATCCCGGAAGCACGAGCTCCAAGTGGCTTTTTCCTTAGGAAAGAGCCACCTTTCTCAACCAATCGAGAAGACACGTTTACTCTGGTTCCGCTCTAAATAGGGAGGAAATCATGGGCGAAGATTTCACGCGCCGCCGGCTGCTGGCCGGCGCCATCGCTTGGGTGTTGGCCGAACGGGCGCGTGCGGCCGATGTGGAACCGGTGTTTGACGACAACAAACCCACCACCGGTGTGGTGATTCCCAAATCCAAGGTGGCGGAGATGAATGCCGCGCCTCTGATCCCGAAAAAGCTCACCAGGCTCTATTCGGTGCAACCCACAATCAAGGAACCGAATGCCATGCAGTTTACCCCGGCGGGAACGCTACTGATTCTGGATCAGGCAGACCCGAACAGGGTGTTTGAGATCCGTCCCGCCGACGGCTCGGTGATCCGGGTAGTGCAGACCGAGGCCATGCATGGCAGCGGCCTCTGCATAGACGCCGATGGTAATTGGCTGGTGACCTCAACCTTTGGGTTGAAGAGCGGTGGTCCGCCGGTCACCTTGCTGATCGATCCCAAGAGCGGCTCGACCCTCAAGAAGTGGGTGACGCCCGGGTGGGGCTATTATGGCGCGGCCAAGGAAGGTTCAGGCGCGCCGCCGTCCGGTGGCCATGACGTGAAATGGGCCGGCAATGGCCATTATTGGATGGCGGTGCCGTCATCGGGCCGGATATTCCTGATGGACGAGGCCAGCGGCAAACGAGTGCGCTCCATTCCAGCGCCGGTGCTGCGTACCCACGGCCTGGTGGTGATCGATGGCGATTATCTCTGGTCCGCGGCCCCCGATTATCAGCAGATCCAGAAGATCAGCCAAAAGGATGGCCGCATCCTCGGCAAGATCCAGCTGGCCAAGACCGATCCTACCGTGCACGGCTTGGAGATGCGGAACGGCGTCCTTTGGTATTGCGATGCCGATCGCAATTCGGGTTGGATCTGCACGCTGACTTGACAGGTGCACGACTGCCGAAATCACCTTCGATTTGCGGCAAGGGCTGAGACAATGAGGTTTGGTTATTCTCTCGTGCCGGTGCTTCTGGCTGGGCTTGCGATGCCGGCCTTACGGCGGTTCTCCAATTCCCGTGGAGTTTTGAGGGGCGTGCCAGGCAGCGTTTTCTTGGGAAAAACGCCACTCAACGTTCGAGGTTCTGCTCTACACCAATTGGAGAACCGCTATAACAGTTATGAGCTATTCATCCGCGGCGCATCCTGTTGAACTGGTTTCCGAAAGCGAAAGTGAGGCTCTGCGGGCCAGGGTGGCGCGAGGCTCGGCCGATCCTGTGGCCGGCGCTTTCGGGCCGGAGTCTGTGACTTGGCGGATTAACCGCGAGTCAGCCCTTTTTTTGGGCGCGGCGAGGGCGGCGCTGTTGCAACTTGCCCATCCATGGGTAGCGGCGGCCATCGCTCAGCACTCCACCGTACTGGAGCGGCCGATTGCGCGCTTCCACAATACATTTCGCGTCGTCTTCACGATGGTTTTCGGATCGCTCGACCAGGCGCTTGGCGCGGCTCGTCATCTTTATTCATTGCACACGCGCATCCGCGGCGAGATGCCGGAGGGAGTGGCCGGATGGGCGCAAGGAACACGTTACGAGGCCAACGAGATTGGCGCATTGCGATGGGTCTACGCCACGCTAATTGAAACCGCGGTGCTGGCCTACGAGTGGGGGCTGGGGCCACTGACGAGCGGGGAGCGCGAGCAGTATTACGCGGAAACCAAGATGCTGGCGGGCCTTTTTGGAATTCCCGCGGCCGCGCTGCCGGTTGACTGGGAGGAATTTCTGGCGTACAACCGCGCCATGCACGACTGCGATGCGCTCGGGGTGAGCCCTAGGGCGCGCGAGATGGCGCGCGAACTGCTGGAAGGCGCCGGCTCGTGGATTCATCCGCCGCCGTGGTATCGCGCCCTTACGGCGGCGTGGATGCCACCACGGTTTCGCGAGGAGTTCGGGCTGGAGGTGGACTGGCGCGCTGTTGAGCGGGCGCATGACTGCTTTCCGCGGATCTACCGCAGAATGCCCGCGCCTCTACGTTTCACGGGTCCATGGCGCGAGGCGCAAGCCCGGCTTGCGGGCCGGCGGGCAGGGCCCCTGACGCGGCTCAGCAACCGCTTCTGGATGGGCGAGAAGCTAATGCCCTTTGGGAAGTGAGGCAAGGTTTCAGGTTTCAGGGGGTCAGGGATCAGGGGTCAGGGCGGGGTGGGTGATGAGCCGATCCTCTGGCACCGGGCGCTTGAACCCGGATGCATTTGGCTCGACTGTCGCGCACAATGGAGCTATGGACCAGCGCGACGCCATGGATCCCAACCAGTTGGACAAGCTGAGCCGTGTCTTCAGCGAACAACTACTGGCCTGCCTGGGCGAGTGCGCGCGCGGACGGCGCGGGCTTTTTTCCGAGCCCGTGGGCGAGGATGAAGAGGAAGGAGGTTGGCCGGAGGCGGCCCGGTTGCGCGAGCTTGCCCTTGCTTTGCAAAGCATTTTTGCGCGGGAGGGCGAGCGGAATGCGCTTTGCGACGAGTTCCTTGACCTGTGCACGATTCACGGCGAAAGTCACCCCGGCGAGCGCAAGCTGGCGCGGACATTCCTGGAGCACATCGAACGAGGCGAAGTGGGCGCCGCCACCGAAGAGAAGAAGCCCTGGTAGAGATCGCTTCTCCTAACCCGGCGTAGCCGGAACCCAAAAGGGCATAACATCAAAAGTTTGAACCCTGCCGACAATGCCATCAAAGGCCCATGAACATTGACGATCATGCATAGGTCGAAACATTTTCTGCGCAAAGTGTGCAGAATTCAAATGGATAGGTTCTAAAGCTTCTCCGGGCCTCTTCGTGGAGGTGGGTTTTCGCGCGCGGAAGTTGTCAATCGGCCGCCGATGCCCTCACGCCTTCCTGTGCGCTAATGGCTGCGGCATCGATGGAGAGGCAAGCGCCGAGGTCGCTGAAATCCCTCTCCCAGCGCGAACGGTCTTCGGGAGCGAGGGCGGTGAGCTCGGCGACCGGAATGTGCAGAATCTCATACCAGATATTCTGCGCCTGCCAAAGATTGGTCTCGAGGGGTAACTGGATGAGAGTGCGTGCCAGCGAGAGCGCGCGATCGAGTATCTCCAGCGAGCCTGCGGACATCAGCAGCTCGAGCATGGCGCGTTTCATGCGCTGATCGGCGATATAGCCAAGGGTGGCGGTTTCCAATGACACTTGGTCGGCCTTCGCCAGGGACAATAATAACTGCATTTTCGCGGCATCGATGGGATCGCTCTCGAGCACGCGGCGCAGCCCAGCATTGATGGCGAAACCCGCGGCCAAGGTGAGCGCAGGCGGCTTGGGAAGCCCGGTTTGGGAAAGATAATGCAATAGGCTGGCATGCTCCTGGTAAATCGTGGTGAGAGAGTTTTCGATGTCCCAAAGCGTGGAGTTGAGGATGAGCTGGATGATGCGACGCTGCTCGTCGGTGAACAGTGAGGTCAGTGAGTAGTCGCTACGGCCGTAGTATTGGTCGAGTTGCCGGATCACTTCGGGAAAATCGGCGCGCTGCACCTCTTCGCCGGCCTGTCGCGCGAAGGCTTCGAATTCGATGGCGTCGGCGTCCGCATAGGCCTTGACGGCGGCTGTAATGTTCTGGTCGCCGAAATGCAGAACTGCAAATGAAAAGGCTCCCTGCTGCCCGGTAATGGTGCTGGCAATGTGCGTCCGCCCTAAGGCCAGGCGTCCGCCGCCCGACGAGTAGATGTCGTAGGAAATGCGGCGGACATGGAAGGAGTAGAGATCGGTTTCTTCGGGGAACGAAGAGAAGACAGAACTGATGGCGTAATGGGCCGCAACCTGTTCGAGGCGCAACTCCTTTGAGGCCACTGTCCGGGCGTAGATTTGCGCTCCGTCGCCGGCCGCGGGCACATTGGATCGCGCCTGGGCCATGTGGGCAAGAAACGCGGGCTCGAGCCCCGCAGCCTGCCCGCCGAAAAGCTCCTTCGCTAACTGCAGCACCCGCGCCGCGTAGGCGATGACCTGCACCGTCTCGATACCCGAGATGTCGTCGAAAAACCAGCCGCAGCTCGTGTACATGAGCTGCGCGTGACGCTGCAACTCCATCAACTCCAGGGCCCGCAAGCGCTCTGCTTCGCTTAGAGGATGGCTGGCGTGGGCGTTCAAGAAACGCTCCACGGATTCGGCCCCGCGGTCGAGAATGACCTGGATATAAGCATCGCGCGCGGCCCAAACATCGTTGAACAGCGCGCCGCCCGCCTGTTCCGTAAGGGGAACCAAGGACTCCCGTAATTCGTCGAGCGCCTCGCGGAGGGGCGTGCGCCACGCCTGATTCCATCCCGGCTTGCCGCCATTACAGCCGCAATTGGAGCGCCAGCGCTCGACACCGTGCGCGCAGCTCCATGAAGTGTTCTCCACAATTTCGCACTCGTTTTCCGGAGGAAACTGCTCCAGGAAGCTGCCAAAGTTGGCGAGACGAACCGTCTTATCCTGCTCCAGGAGGCGGAGCGCCCAAGCCAGCGCCATTTCGCCATACTTGTGGTGGTGGCCGTACGTTTCCCCGTCGGTGGCGACGCTCGAAAGCTGCGGTTTGGTTTCATCCTTGAACCCGGATTTGAGACGGCCAGAAAGATTCTCGCCCGAGTTCAGCAAGCCTTCAAAGGCGATGGCGCGCGAATTGGGTCCGTTGTAAAAAAAGATGGCGATCGAAGCGCCGGAAGGAAACCGCATCAGGTAAGGGCGCGTGGTGTCGACGGAAGCGTCGGACGTGTCGATCCACTCCGCGTCCTCTTCGTGGAGTGGGCGGACGCGCTTAGCCTGGTGCGGGGCTAACACGGTGAAGGCGATGCCCTCCTGCGCCAAAAGCTCGAGGGTAAGGCTGTCTGTCGCGGTCTCAGCCAGCCACATGCCTTGCGGCGCCACCCCGAAATGTTGCCGGTAATCGGCGATGCCCCATCGGATCTGGGTAATGCGATCGCGCCGGTTGGCCAGCGGCATGATCATGTGGTTGTAAACCTGGGCCATGGCCGAGCTGTGTCCGCCGAAGCGCCGGCGGCTGCGCCGCTCGCCGTCGCGGACCATGGTGTAGGTGCGCGGCGCGTTCTCCTTGAGCCAACTCATCAGCGTGGGGCCGAAGTTGAAGCTGATGCGCGCGTAGTTGTTCACAATGCGGATGATTTGCCGCTTATTATTCACGATGCGCGCAGCGCCGTTGGGAGCGTAGCACTCTGCGCAAACGCGCTCGTTCCAATCGTGGAAGGGCGCGGCACTGTCCTGAATCTCTACCGATTCCAGCCATGGATTTTCGCGCGGCGGCTGGTAAAAGTGGCCATGAATACAAACAAAACGCCTGCTTGGAGGCATCGAACTCCTCATGTGAGCCGGCAGCGAATTGTCCAGCCGGCCGCTGCCGTAATTCTAGAGCGTGTGATGCACTTTGGCCGCTTGCGGAAAAAGTGAGTGATGGGAGCCTGGGCATGGCCCGCGGACGGGGCGTGTCGGGGCCAGGTCGCAAGCGGACCAGAGGCGCCAACGAATTAATTCATTCCCAGGCGGATTTCGGTTTCATCTTCCTTCCGCGCCGAGCGGCCGGTGGGCGCGCTGTTTTTCGCCAGGTCGCAAGCTCGCCACAAATACCAGCTGGCTACGGAGCGGTAAGGCGCCCAACGCATGCCGCGCTTAAAAACCACATCCGGCTTGGGCAGATCGCCAGCCTCGATGGGCCGGGACCTGGGCAGATGCTGAAAAGTCAGCGCGTAGCCTTTGCGCACGCCGTAGTCGGTTACCGGGAGCACGTCTGGCCGGCCCAGGCGGAAGATGAGCAGCATTTCCACGGTCCAGGACCCAATGCCGCGGACTTCTGTCAGGCGCTCGACGATATCCGCGTCGGACATTTTGAGAATGGCCGCGTGCGAGGGCACCGTACCGTCGAGGGTGCGCGCAGCGAGATCTTTCAGCGCCCGGATTTTGTTGCCAGAGACGCCGGCGGCGCGCAATCGCTCATCGGGGCTATCGATGAGCGCCTGCGGCGCGGGGTCGCCCGAGTAGATTTCGCGCACGCGGCGATGGATGGTCGCCGCCGCTTTGCCATGCAACTGCTGGTAAAGGATGGATTCGAGCAGCGATTCGAAAGGCGAGGGCGAAGCATCGAGCTTGAGCGTGAACGGACCGGCGCGGTCGATGAGCACGGCCAGTTTCGCGTCGCGCGCGCGCAGGTGCTTGAGCGCCGCGGCGGAATCGAAGGGAAGTTTGCGACGGCGGCCATCGTGGATCATAGGCAGGAGTCTATCGCAACGGACAGGATTCCCGGAGGAAAATCGGGCGGGCCAGGAACCGCGCGCGAATCGAGTTCATGGCGAGGTGATTTGACCGGCTGCTGGTGTTGAGATGATGCGCGCGGAAGGTCGCGGAGTGGTACACTTCGGGCGAATTCGCAGGAGAAAGAGGCCAAGCATGAAACGCCGTCGATTCCTGAAGACTGTGACCGCGGCAAGCGCCGGAATAGCGCTCCACTCCGCCTACCGGCTTGGTTTGCGCGCCGAAGACGCTGCGCCGGACCCAAGCGTCAAGCGCGTGCTGCTGATGTTCAAGTGCCACTTCGACGCGGGATTCATCGACACGCAATATAACGTGGTTCACAAGAGATACTTTGAAAAGTTCTTCCCGGAGGCCATTGAAATTGCGCGCGCAGCGAATGCGGAGAACAAACGGCGTTACGTGTGGACCACAGGCTCCTGGCTGCTTTATGAGTACCTGGAGCAGGCTTCGCCAACCGATCGCGCGAGAATGGAGACGGCGATCCGTCGCGGCGATATTGCCTGGCACGCCCTGCCGTTCACCTGGCAAACCGAGATGCTGAGCCCCTCGATGATCGAGGGCAGCCTGGCGCTGGCGCGCTCGCTCGATGAACGTTTTGGCGTAGTGACCACTGGCGCCAAAATGACCGATGTCCCCGGGCATACGCGCGGGATTGTGGCGCCGCTGGCGAAGCATGGGATCACTTTGCTCGAAATCGGCGTAAACGGCGGCTCGACGACCGCTGAGCTGCCGCCTATCTTTCTGTGGAAGGATCCTTCCGGCGCGAGTTTGCCGATGATGTATCACCACGAGTATGGAGGTGTGGCGCGGGTTCCCGGCTCCGATCTCGTGTTGGTGACCGAGGTGCGCGGCGACAACAGCGGACCGCACACGCCGGAGGAGATTGCGAAAATCCATGCCGATCTGGCAGCGCGCTTCCCCAGCGCGGAGATTGTGGCCGGCAATCTTTCGGAGATGGCCACGGCTCTCGCGCCCTATCGCGACAAGCTGCCGGTGGTGACGCAGGAAATCGGCGACACGTGGATTTACGGCGTGGCTAGCGATCCTTTGAAGGTGGCGCGCTATCGAGAGCTTTCGCGCCTGCGCGATTCCTGGCTCGAACGAAGCGCTTTTACAACAGGCGACACCACCGACGTCCAGCTTTTGCGCCATTTGCTGCTCGAAGCCGAACATACCTGGGGCACGGACACGAAGACCTGGCTTGATTTTGAAAACTACAGGCCCGCCGACCTCGAACGCATGCTCGATACGAAGAATTACAAGGTGGTGGAGTTCAGTTGGATTGAAAAGCGGCAGGACTTGCTGGAAGGCGTGGCGACGCTGCCGGAAGCGCTATGGGAAGAGGCGGAAGTGGCGATCGCGAGCCTGACGCCTTCATGGCCGGTGCTGTCTCCGCAGGCGGTTCCAGCGGCGCCCGGAAAGGCGATTGAGGCGGAGCATTTTTTGTTGGAGATCGATGCGCGCACCGGGGCGATCACGCGCTTGAGCAGCAAAGTCACCGGACGAGAATGGGCGAGCGAGCGGAATCCCATCGCGCTGCTCAGTTACCAGACTCTAGCGGAAGATGACTATCAACATTTTCTCGCCAGTTATTTGACCACCAAGGCGGATTGGGCGCAGAGGGATTTCGGCAAACCCAATATCGAGCAATACGGGGCGAAAAACCAGGAGTGGCAGCCACAATCGGCGCAGGTTTCCGTCGAGGCGTGGGCGGGAGCACAGCGGATCGTAGTGCGCATGGAATTCGACGACCGGGAAGCGTTTGAATCGGGCCGCGCTTCGTTTCCGCGCCAGGCATTTCTTGAGATTGTGCTGCCGAACTCGGAAGCGGTGATGCACCTGAACCTATTGCTGTTTGGGAAGCCGGCTACGCGCTTGCCGGAGGCCCTGTGGCTCACCTTCAATCCTGTCGCCGCAGATCCGCACGGCTGGACGTTGGAGAAATGCGGCGAGCCGGTGTCGCCCTTCGATGTCGTGACCTCGGGGAATCGCCACATGCACGCTTTGCAAACGGGATTTTCCTATAATGGCGACGGACACACTTTCGCGGTGGAGACGCTGGATGCGCCGCTGGTGGCGCTCGGAGAAAGAAATCCACTACATTTTTCGAACGATCAGCCCGATTTGAGCAAGGGAATTCACTCCTGCCTTTTCAACAACGCGTGGGGCACGAACTATATCATGTGGTACGGCGAAGATATGCGCTTCCGCTTTTTGGTGCGGGCTTGACGGGGCTCGCGGTCGAGGCGCCACGCATAGCAGGAGAAGAACAGGCGCCGGTCCCGCTGTGAACGGGCTGCTTTGGAAATGTCTGACAACTATATGCGCGCCGGAATGTGTTTCGTTCACGCAGACGCATCCCTCGCCCTTGTACCATGAAAGAATGCGGCACAACAGGAGTGAAGTGGCTATGAAGATGCGGCCAGGCGAGCAAACCGGATTTCTACTGTGCGGCAAAGAGTGGATTGACGGCGAAGCACTGGAGGTGCGCTCGCCGTGGGATCAGGGCCTGGTGGGCCGCGTCACTATAGCCAGGCGCGGCGACGCGCGCCAGGCGGTGAATCACGCGGTGGCGAGCATGCGGCGCACGCGCGCTCTGCCGCGATGGAAACGCCGCGAGATTCTCGAAGACGTGGCCGCCGCGCTGATCGAGCAGCACGAACGCTTCGCGCAGCTGATTGTGGCCGAGGCGGGCAAGCCGGTGCGGATGGCGCGCGCGGAGGTGGATCGCGCGGTGCTCACCTTCAAAACCGCTGCAGAAGAGGCGGCGCGGCTGGGCGGGGAAAGCATTCCGCTCGATCTGACGCAGGGCAACGAAGGCCGATGGGGATTGGTGCAGCGCTTTCCCGTCGGGCCCGTGCTGGCGATCACGCCGTTCAATTTTCCCCTCAACCTGGTTGCGCATAAAGTTGCGCCGGCCATGGCGGCCGGCTGCCCAATCATTGTGAAGCCTGCGCCGCTGACACCGTTCACGGCTCTTGCGCTTGGCGAAGTGATTTTGAAGGCGGGCTGGCCCGAGGAGGCGCTGTCGGTTTTGATGCTCGACAACGGCGATACGGCTTGGCTTGCGGAAAAGGAAGACCGCATCAAGCTGGTGAGTTTTACGGGCTCGGCGAAGGTGGGCTGGCAGTTAAAGGCGCACTCCGGGCGCAAGCGCGTCCTGCTGGAGTTGGGCGGCAATGCGGCTCTGATCGTCCACGGCGATTGGCCTGACCTGCATGACGCCGCCGCACGCACAGCGCGCGCGGCCTTCGGATATGCGGGCCAGTCCTGCATCAGCGTGCAACGCGTGTTTGTGGATCGCAGAGTCTACGATCCCTTTCTGACGAAAGTGGCTGAGGCTACCGCAAAGCTGGTGACCGGCAATCCCAGCGACGAAGCAACGGAGGTGGGTCCGCTCATTCGCCTCAGCGATGCGGACCGCGTGGAAGCTTGGGTGAAGGAAGCCGTGGAGGGTGGCGCACGGTTGGTTGCCGGCGGCGGGCGCAAGGACGCGGTGGTTTCGCCGGTGATATTGACCGGAACCCAAGCGAGCATGAAGGTGCGCGATGAAGAGGTATTCGGCCCTGTAGTGGTCATTGAGCCCTACGGCGATTTCGAGCAGGCGCTGGCGGAAGTGAATCACTCCAGATACGGTTTGCAGGCCGGTCTGCTCACGCGCGACGCGGGCCGCATTCTTACGGCTTACCGTGAACTCGAGATCGGCGCATTGATTGTGGGTGACACGCCGACCTGGCGTCTGGATCCCATGCCCTATGGCGGCGTCAAGGATTCGGGCCTCGGCCGCGAAGGCATCCGCTCCGCCATCGAGGAGATGACGGAGCCACGCATGTTAGTTATGAGCGGCCTCGACCAGGGCTAAAACACTGTTCATGAGTCGCTACGGGGAGCCATTGCGGCCGGTTCGGGGGCCAGTGAGCAGGAGTCTCTTTTTGGGCGCGCTATCCTCCCGCCGGGACCCGTTCGTAAGAGCGATAAACGGGCTCCCATATGTAGGCGCGGAGCTTTTCGAGGAATGGCTCTTCTCCCGAGACGTCGGAGATGCCCTCGGCGATGGCCTCGGCGCCGACGGCTTGGGCCACAGCCAGGCTGACTTTGCGAGAATTGGCGATGGGAGGCAGGAGCGGTGCGGACGGGTCGGCGGCAGCGGGCGACAACGAACCCAAAGCCTTGGCCGCAGCCATCATCATGGCGTCAGTGACGCGGTTGGCGCGCGAGACGAGAATACCGAGAGCAAGGCCGGGAAAGATGTAGGAGTTGTTGATCTGCGCAATGGGGACCAGCTTGCCCCCGATCTCGACCGGAGGAAAGGGGCTGCCGGTGCCGACTAGGGCGCGGCCCTCGGTCCAGCGGAGCAGATCGGCGGGCGCGGCTTCTGATTGCGAGGTGGGATTGGAGAGGGGAAAGATGATGGGGCGCGGCGTATGCCGAGCCATCTCACGCACAATTTCTTCAGAAAAAGCGCCGGGCTGGGCGCTGACTCCGACCAGAGCCGTGAGGTTGGCGTTGCGCACCACGTCCAACAGCGAAATGGAGCCGCCGCCTGTGAGTTTCCATCCGGCAACGTCCTCAGGTTTGCGGGCCAGAGGCAGTTGGCTGAGGCGAACGCCTTCGCCGCCTTCCACGATGAGGCCGTGCCGGTTGAAGGCATAGATGCGCTTCCGGGCATAGTCCTCGGCGAGTCCCTTCTCTTTCATGGCGGAAACGAGCATGTCGATGATGCCGACGCCGGCCGAACCGGAGCCAAACATGGCGATCGTTTGCTCCCGCAAGGGGATGCCGGTGGCGAGAACGGCAGCAAGGAGTGTGGCTGTGGTGACCGCCGCGGTTCCCTGAATGTCGTCGTTGAAGGTGCAGAGGCGATTGCGGTAGCCCTCGAGAAGGCGCGCCGCGTTGACGCCCGCAAAATCTTCCCATTGCAGCAGAATGTGGGGCCAGCGGCGCTCGACCGCCGCAACGAAGGTTTCGACGAAGTCGTCGTATTCCTGGCCGCGGATGCGTTTGTGCTGCCATCCGATATAGATAGGATCGTGGAGCAGGGCTTCGTTATCGGTGCCCACGTCGAGCAGGATAGGCAGGCAATGATGGGGAGGAATACCGCCGAGCGCGGTGTAGAGCGCCATTTTGCCGATGGGAATGCCCATCCCGCCAGCGCCCTGGTCGCCAAGACCGAGGATGCGCTCGCCGTCGCTGACCACGATGCAGCGGATGGGGTCGTAGCGCGGATTGGAGAGGATCTGGTCGATGCGGCCCTTATTGGGATAGCTAATGAAAAGACCGCGTGGTTTGCGCCAGATTTCGGAGAAGCGCTGACAACCCTCGCCTACTGCCGGGGTGTAGACAATGGGTAACAATTCCTCGATGTGATGAAGAATCAGGGAATAGAACAGCGTCTCATCGCTGTCCTGAAGGTCGCGCATGACGCTGTATTTCTCAAAAGCGGTCTGTCGACAATCGAGGAGGCGTTTGCGGCGCGCGCGCTGATCTTCGAGGGAGCCGATGTGCGGCGGCAGCAGGCCGTGGAGCGCGAAGGCGTCGCGCTCGGCTTCAGTGAAGGCGGTTCCTTTGTTGAGGCCCGGATGGAGAAGAAGGTCGAAACCGGAGCGGTGGGTGCGAATGGGGGCGTCAGCGGAGGAGTCAGAAGAGGCGGAACTCATAGGTGAGGCCTCCTAGGATGACGTTTGAGGTTTCGTGTCCTTCCAATTCTATCGAAGGCTCGCGGCTTCCAATGCGCTGTGGGCGGTTTGGCAGGCTTTTACTTGAAAGTGGGGTAGCTCCCTTAGTACAGTAACCACTACTGGTTGTGCTTTCCGGTGGGCGCGTTTGCTCGCGATGGCCGGTAGCGGGATGGTTTTGTGACCAGGGCGTTCTCCAGCA
>JASHOC010000264.1 GCA_030041305.1 Acidobacteriaceae bacterium | reverse complement strand
TCACCTTGCGCTCGTACAGATACGAGGTCATTCCGGCGGCAAAGCAGATCTTCGGCAGCGTACCGAAAATCAGCACCCTATCCCAGCAACTCAGAACTCCGGAAATCTGAGCCGCATACCGTTGCGTCAGAAGCTCGATGTCCACAGCCCATCATAGCTGTGGACCTCTTTGGTTCCGGCTACGCCGGGTTAGGGTTGTGGCCCGCCCGGGCCAGGGCGCTGAAAGCTGATGGTGCTTCTATCCGACCGCCTGCACTGCGCCCTTGCCTACCAATTCTTCTATGCGCTCGATCCAGGCTCGATCGGCGGTCACGCACATTCCCTCGGGCTCGAGGATGACCGCGTACTCGCCTTTCTTTTCGAGCTGCAACATGATTTTTCCCGGCCCGGGCGCGGCGTCCGCGGCGGACTTCAAGCCAGCCAGCATTTCTTCCGTGGCGCGGTCGAGATTGATGCGGATGCGCACGCCGGCCGGGAGTTTCACCTGCACGTCTTCGAGCGCCTGTATCGAACTGATGGCGATCTTCGGCGCCGCATCTTCTTCGCCGGAGAGCACGCCGCGCACCAGCACCGGGGCCTCGATCTTGAGTTGCGCGGCAAGCCGTTCGTAGTCCCGGGGAAAGGCGATCACGTCGATCTTGCCGGTGGCGTCTTCAAGCGTGGCCTGTGCGTAGAGCTTTTGCTCGCGCCGCGTTTTCTGCACGCGCAGCCCGTGAAACATGCCTGCCAGTTGGATCTCGTCGCCCAAATCGGGTTGCGCGCCCCAGCGCCGCTCCGGCGGCCTGCGCTCCAGCGCCTCGGAAACGGTGATGACGCCGGAGAGGTTGCGTAACTTCTCGGCATATTTGTCCAGCGGGTGACCGGAGACAAAAAATCCCAGCACCTCTTTTTCGTTCGCCAGCCGCTCGCTGTCTTCCCAGTCGGGTCCGCGCGCCAGGTCGTCGGCCTCGCGCCCGCCGTTGCGTCCGGGCGCCGGCGGCTCGTCGAACAATCCGAACAAACCCGCCTGCCCCTGCGCCGCGTCGCGCTGCGCCTTCTGGGCGCGCTCCATGGCCTTATCCACAGCGGCATAGAGCCGCCCGCGCTTGCCCAGCGAATCCAGCGCCCCGGCCTTGATGAGCGACTGGATCACGCGCGAATTCATGACGCGCAGATCCACTTTCTCGCAAAATTCCCAGAAGCTCGTGAACGGCCCACCCGCCTCTTCGCGTGCCCTTTTGATGGCCTCGATGGCGTTGCCGCCTACGTTCTTGACCGCGGCCAGTCCGAAGCGGATGGCTTCGCCGTGCGGCGTAAACTGCGCTCCGCTGATCTGCACATCCGGCGGCTCAACGGCAATGCCCATCTCGCTGCACTCGCCGATATACTTCACCACCGACTCCGGCTTCGAGGTTTCCGAGGTGAGCAGTGCGGCCATGAACTCCACCGGATAATGCGTCTTCAGATACGCCGTCTGATAAGCAAGCAGCGCATAGGCAGCGGAGTGCGATTTGTTAAATCCGTAGCCGGCGAACTTATCCATCTGATCGAAGATCTCGGCGGCCGTATCCTTCGGATGACCGTTGCCCACCGCGCCACTGATAAAGCGATCGCGCTGCTTGGCCATTTCCTCTGCGTTCTTCTTGCCCATGGCGCGGCGCAGCAGGTCCGCCTCGCCCAGCGAGTAGCTGGCCAGCGCGTTGGCGATCTGCATCACCTGTTCCTGGTAGACGATAACGCCCAGCGTCTCTTTCAAAATGGCTTCGAGCGCGGGCAGCATGTATTCCACCTTGCGTCGTCCCCATTTGCGCTCGATAAAGTCGTCGATCATGCCGCCTTGGATCGGCCCGGGCCGGTAAAGAGCGTTCAGCGCCGTCAAATCCTCAACCGTGTCCGGCTTGTAACGCCGCAGCACGTCGCGCATGCCGCCCGACTCGAACTGAAACACGCCCGAAGTCAGCGCGGAATGGAACACTTTCTTGTAGGTCTCTTCGTCGTTGAGCGGAATGGCCTCGATATCGAGCTTTTCACCGCGGTGCTGCTCGATCAGCTTGAGGCAGTCGTCGATGACGGTCAGCGTGGTGAGCCCAAGGAAGTCCATCTTCAACAGGCCCATCTTCTCCACGGCCTTCATGTCGTAGGCGGTGACGATTTCGTCGTTCTTGGTTTTCGCCACGGGGACCAGTTCGGTGAGCGGCCGCGGCGCAATCACCACGCCCGCCGCGTGCACCCCGGAGCCGCGCACCAGCCCTTCAAGCTTTTTGGCGGTGTCGATCAGCTCACGCACCGTCTGGTCTCCGTCGTATGCTTTGCGCAAATCAGGCGATTCCTCGAGCGCCTTATCGAGCGTCATGCCCAGCGTGGCCGGAACCAGCTTGGCAATCCGGTCCACATCGCCGTAGGGCATGTCGAGGGCGCGGCCGCAATCTTTGATCGACGCCTTGGCCGCCATGGTGTTAAAGGTAATAATCTGCGCCACTTGCTCGCGCCCGTATTTGCGCGTCACGTAGTCAATTACTTCGCCGCGCCGGTTCATGCAGAAATCGACGTCGATATCGGGCATCGAGACCCGCTCAGGGTTCAGGAATCGCTCGAAGAGCAACGCGTTTTGCAGCGGGTCGATGTTGGTGATCTCCATGGCGTAGGCCACCAGCGAGCCGGCCGCCGAGCCGCGCCCCGGGCCCACGGGAATTCCGTGATCGCGCGCGTATTTGATGAAGTCCCACACAATGAGGAAATAGCCCGCATACTTCATCTGCTTGATGATGCCGATTTCCTGTTCAAGCCGCGACTGATATACGTCGAGAGAGGTGCGGAGCACCCCGCGCGCTTCCAGGCGCCGAACCGCCGTTTCCGAGCGCTTTTTGTAGCCGGCGCGGCACACCTCGTCGAAATAGCTGTCGATGGTGTGCCCCGGCGGCACGGCAAATTCGGGGAACGGATTCTTGACCGGGTGCAGCTTCACGTTACAGCGCTCGGCGATCTCCATGGTGCGCGCCACGACGGCCGGCGCATCGGGAAACAAACGCGCCATCTCATCGGCGCTTTTGACGAAAAACTGGTCGCTATCGAATTTGAATCGATTAGCCTCGTGGATCTTGGCCCCGGTCTGCACGCACAGCATCACGTCGTGGGCGTGGGAGTCCTCGCCGCACAGATAATGCGAGTCGTTGGTCAGCACCAGCGGTATCGTCAGATCCTGCTCCAGTCGAAACAGGTCGGCCTGGATCTTTCGCTCCAGTTCGAGCCCCTGGTCCTGAATTTCAAGATAGAAATTGCCCCGCCCGAAGATTTCTTCGTATTGCCCGGCAACCTGCCTGGCCTTCTCGTAATTGCCGGCTGCGAGCATTTCGCACAACTCGCCGCTGAGGCAGCCGGAAAAACCGATCAGCCCTCGGGCGTGTTCGGCCAGAAACTTTTTGCTCACCCGCGGCCGACGGTAAAAGCCATGCAGCGAGGCCTCGGAGGTGAGACGGATGAGATTCCGATAGCCCTCTTCGTTCTCGGCCAGCACCAGCAGGTGGTTATATTCGGACTCTCGCGCTGTCCCCGGCGAAGCATCCTTGTCGCCGTTGCGCCTCGCTGCCTCAGCGCGGTGGTCCTCGGCCTTACACACATACAGTTCGCAGCCCAGGATGGGCTTGACGCCGTTTTCCTTCGCCGCTTGAAAAAAGTGCACCGCCCCATAAATATTGCCGTGGTCGGTGATGGCAACGGCCCTTTGGCCCAGCGCGGCAACGCGATCGACAAGCTTGGCAACGTCGCAAGCGCCGTCAAGGAGAGAGTAGTCGGTGTGCAGGTGGAGGTGGGTGAATTCCGGCATGGCGCTCTTTCAATTTTAGCCGTCGCAAGAATTCCCCGCCCGCCGTCAAGCCGCGCTGCGACCCCGAAGCTGAGGAAAACCGGGGCCGGAATCAGGCGCGAGAGGCCATCCAACCTGGTGAACCGATGACGCGGGAAGAGTCTCCAAACGAGCCTTTTTCATCCGCAGCAATCAACACTTAACCTTCTGCGACTGCTGAACTTGTGCGGCGTTTTTCATCACCTCGAAAAAGCAACCGACTTGCCTATGCCTCGCATCCAAAAACCCGAGCGATCCCTGACATCGCCGAGTCTTTCTGCGATTCTCAGAATGGCTTTTTTGGGGGGGACTGCAACGTGAGTTCTGTCGATATAGACCCGGGATCGATTCCGATAAAATCTCGCGTCTACCGGCCGGGCGCACCATTCGAGGTCGATACCGATGTCGCCCGATCTGTCTTTCCCGGTGGTGGAGAGATGGGCGGCCTCATGCGCGCAAAGGACTGGTCGAAAACCGCTCTTGGCTCCCCGGAAAGCTGGTCTCCGGCTTTACGCATGATGGCGAACTTTCTTCTCGCCAATCGGTTCCCCCAATTGTTGTGGTGGGGCCCTCAGTTTTGCTCCCTGTATAACGACGCATATATTCCGATTTTGGGGGCGAAGCATCCCTGGGCGCTGGGTCGGCCCGTAAGCGAGGTGTGGAAGGAGATCTGGCACGTTCTGCAGCCATTGATCGAAACCCCCTTTTACGGCGGGCCCGCCACTTGGATGGAGGACATTCCGCTCGAAATCAATCGCCGCGGCTTTTTTGAAGAGACCCATTTCACAATCGCCTACAGTCCGGTTCCCGATGAGACGGTCCCAAGCGGAATCGGAGGAGTCCTTGCCACCGTGCATGAGATCACCGATAAAGTCATCGGTGAGCGGCGGGTCCATGCCTTACGCGAACTGGGAGCCCACTCCGCCGAACCGAAGTCAGCCGAGGAAGCGTGTTCGAACGTGGGCAAGACGCTTTCGTCTTTTCCGAAGGACATACCCTTCCTCCTCTTGTACTTGTTGGATGAAAAAGAGCCAACCGCGAAACGGGCGTGCTGTCTCGGGGTGGACCCGAATGATCGCGCTTGCCCGCAGTCTATCGACCTGCACTCTCACTCCGAGGAAATTTGGCCTCTGTCCATTACGCGTGCGACTGAGCAAATCCAACTGGTCGAGAACCTGAAGGGCAAATTCGAGTTTCCGCCACAGGGACTGTGGACAGATGCGCCGACCATGACTGCCGTTGTGCCGATTCGGTCGAACATTCAGCACCAACTTGCCGGGTTCATGGTTGCGGGAATCAGCTCGCGCATCCGGTTCGACCAGAACTATCGAGACTTTCTGGAGCTCATGTCCAACCAAATCGCGACCATGATCGCGAATGCATGCGCCCATGAACAGGAGCGCAAACGCGCCGAAGCGCTGGCGGAGCTGGATCGGTCAAAAACGCTGTTCTTCAGCAACATCAGCCATGAATTACGAACGCCACTCACATTGTTGCTTGGCCCCACCGAGTCGGCGCTCTCTTCGAAGGACGGCGCCCTGGCCGGCGCAGATTTGGAGATGGTGCACCGCAATGAACTCCGCCTTCTGAAATTGGTCAATACACTTCTTGATTTTTCCCGCATTGAAGCCGGCCGGCTGCAGGCCACGTATGAGCCCACCGACCTGTCCAGTCTCACCGTGGATATTGCCAGCGCGTTCCGGTCAGCGATGGAGAGGGTTGGCTTGGAATTCACGGTTTGTTGCGAGCCGATGGAGGAGCCGGTCTACGTCGACCGTCGGATGTGGGAGAAGATTGTTCTGAATCTTCTCTCCAACGCGTTCAAATTCACTTTCGAAGGCCGCGTGCAATTGACGCTCAAACGCGTTGCTGAATCCATTGAGCTGACGGTTCGTGATACCGGGGTGGGAATCGCTCCCGATCAGCTGCCGCGCATCTTTGAACGCTTTCACCGGGTTGAGAACGTGCGCGCCAGGACGTACGAGGGCGCGGGAATCGGTTTGGCGCTGGTCGAGGAACTGGTGAAATTGCACGGCGGTTCGGTGCAGGCTCAGAGCGAACTCGGCGCCGGAACGAGCTTCTGTGTGACCATACCCGCCGGAAAGATTCACCTGCCTGCAGACCGTATTCAGGCAGCCAACTCTCCGAGTTCGACCGCACTATCCGCAGCAGCGTACATCGAAGAGGCCGAAAAGTGCTGCCGTCCACCGGTCCCTTGGCCGGCTTCTTGATTCAGGGCTCCCAGAAAGGCTCGCAGGACACGGCTCCTGGAGAGAAACGTGACTTGATCGTCATCGCGGATGACAATGCGGACATGCGCGATTACCTCGCGCATCTGCTGCGCCAAAACTATATTGTTCATCCGGTTCGCGACGGCATCGAGGCGATTAATGCTACACGCCAGCTACGACCGGCACTGGTTTTGACCGACGTCATGATGCCGGGCATGGACGGCTTTGGCGTGTTGAGCGAGATCCGGCGCGATGAGGCGCTGCGCAGCACGCCAGTCATCTTGGTTTCGGCGCGCGCAGGAGAAGAATCTCGCCTGGAGGGCCTGCAGGCCGGCGCGGATGATTACCTGGTGAAGCCATTCACGGCGCGCGAGCTGATTGCGCGGGTGACGACTCACGTCAAGATGGCCAATTTGCGCCGGGAGACGGCTGAAAGGGAAGCACGGCTCCGCGCCGAGGTCGACATAGCACTGGCGGCTTCGAGCACCGGCGCCTTCCGGTGGAATCCACAGACCGATCTTGTGGAGATTGACGGAAACCTGAAACGACTCCTCGGAGTGGGGCCGGACGAAACGGTGGAAACGATGGACGCGTTCATTGGCCGCGCGCATCCGAACGACCAGGCGCGCTTGGCTTTCGCTATCGACGCTTGCCGGGCCGGTGCCGATTTCGATATGGAATTCCGCGTCCCGTTGCCAACGGGCAGCCTGCAATGGCTCTACGGACGAGCCAAGATCCAGTTCCAAGACCGCCAGCCGACATGTTTTGTCGGCGCGTGCACCGACATTACCAGCCGGAAACACGCTGAGGAATTGCTGCGCGAATCGGAACTTTGGTTGACCGGCCAAAAACAAGCGTTCCAGGCTGCTGTAAACGGGTCGCCGCTCGCAGATTCGCTGGAGATGCTCCTCCGCACCGCCATCAAGCAATACCGCAGCGAAGCCAAATGCGCCTTTTACATCGCCAACGCCGCCGGAACGGAGTTGGAGTATGTGTTGGGAATGCCCGAAGAGTACGTTCGATCCATGGATGGCCTTAAACTCGGTCCGGAGTCGCCAGCGTACGGTTTAGCCGTCGATGTTGACGAGCCGCGAATCACCCCGGACGTTTGTGAAGATCCGCGCTGGAAACCCTGGTTATGGCTCGCCGAACAATACGATTTTCGCGCCTGGTGGTCTTTTCCGGTGAAGACCTTTACCGGAAAGGCAATCGGCGTCTTCGCGATGTATTTCAAAGAGCCGCGCCAGGCGACCTCGCGCGATCTTCAATTGGCCAATGTGCTGACCCACGCCGCGGCCATCCTCATTTCGAAGAACCAGGAAACCGAAGAGCGCGCCCGGACAGAGCGCGAGCTGCACGAAAGCGAGCAGCACCTGCGCCTGACTCAGCATGCTGCGGGCATCGGAACATGGGAGTGGGACTTGAGGACCAATGAAGTCCGCTGGAATCCCGAACTGGAAGCAATGTACGGATTGGCGCCCGGAACCTTCGGAGGAAGACAGGAAGATTGGGAGCGCCGGGTGCATCCCGAGGACAGGCAGAATGCCCTTGAGCAGGTCAGGGTAGCCATTGAAACCGGCGCTCCTGTGCAGGCGGAATGGCGCGTTGTCTGGCCGGATGGGAGCGCACACTGGATTCTGGGAAGATGGCAGGCCTTCGCAGACGAATCAGGAATGCCTGCACGATTGGCGGGCATCAACATCGATGTCACCGAACGTAAAGCTGCGGAGGAAGCGCGACGCCATCTGGCTGCCATTGTCGAATCATCGGAGGATGCGATCGTCAGCAAAGATCTCACTGGCATGGTGCGAAGCTGGAACCGCGAGGCGGAATGCTTGTTCGGTTACTCTCCAGCGGAGATGATCGGGCAGCCTATACGAAAAATCATTCCACCCGAGTTGCAGGAGGACGAGGACCGCATTCTGGCCACGATTGCGCGCGGTGAGCGGATTGAACATTTCGAAACGGTGCGCGTTGCTAAAGACGGCAGGCGGATTGACGTGGCGCTGACGATTTCTCCGATTCGCGATGAAAACGGCCGGATTGTGGGAGCGTCAAAGATCGCGCGCGACATCACGCAGAAGAAGCAAACCGAGCAGGCCCTGCGAATTTCGGAGCGACTTGCCTCGGTGGGACGGCTGGCGGCGACGATTGCGCATGAAATCAATAACCCTCTGGAAACTGTGGCGAATCTTCTTTACCTGGCGCGTTTCTCTCATGATCCAACCAGGATTCATGAGCTTCTTGCGCAGGCGGACGAAGAACTGAATCGTGTGTCGCTCCTCAGCAAGCAGACCCTCGGATTCTATCGGGAGAAACATGGCGCCAAGCCGCTGAACATCGGAACCATTGTTGAATCACTCGTGGGTGTCTTCACGCCGAAAGCCAGAAACCGATCGATCGAAATCAAATCGGAGATTCGGCAGGATCCTGAAATTCTCGCCGGCGAGAGCGAGATTCGCCAGGTGATAGCGAACCTCTTGAACAATAGTATTGACGCAATTCTCAATGGCGGGACGGTCCGTGTTCGCGTTTCCGCCGGCCGGGCCTGGAATCAATCATCTTCACCGGGAGTTCGATTGACCATCGCAGATTCGGGGCATGGTGTCGCTCCAGAACACCGGCAAAAGCTGTTCGAGCCGTTCTTTACCACGAACAAAGAAATAGGAACGGGGTTGGGACTATGGGTGTCGAAGGGCATTATCGAGAAGCACGGGGGAAGGATTCGATTCAAGTCCCGCATCGAGCCGGGCAGGTCGGGCACGGTTTTCATGGTGTTTCTGCCATCTGTTCGAATACCACAAGTAATTGAATCCTGAGTGGCCCATTCGGTAAAAGCCATGCCAATTGCAAAAGGGCCCCAGCGTCAGGAGCGCTTGGCGTATTCAATTCCGCTCTCCGGTAAAAATGATCTCCAGTGGGGACGGTCTGCGGATGACCCATGAGCGTCGGCGCGCGATTTGTGCGACGACAGCATCCGTGCTGCATTGATGAGGGCAATGTGCGAGAAGGCCTGAGGGAAGTTCCCCATGAAGCGCCCACTCTCACCATCAAGCTCCTCAGACAACATGCCGAGATCGTTGCGTCGGTGAGCAGCTTTTCAAACAGCCGCTCTGCTTCGCTCCGTCGGCCGGCGCCTCGGCGGGAATACTGGGTGGGCGGGTCTACTGTGAAGGAATACCATAGCGTTAGAGAGATCGAGTCGAGCCCACGATGAGCGACGAGACCAAGAAGGGACCGCAGGATAGCGCGCTGGGGATGGATCAGCCGATCACCCGGCGCGATTTTATGAACGCTACGCTGCTCGCCTCAGGCGGCGCGGCTTTGACGGGCCTGACGCCCTACCAGATCATGGCCCAGATGGGCAAGAGCAATTGGACCGGATACGGCGGCGTGGGCGATTACGCCGAATCGAACGGCAACACGTACGAGGTGATGTCGTCGGGTCATCAGATTCGCGACCATGTCTTCGCCAATCCTCCGCAGGATGCTGTGGACACAGGCGAAGTGCTGGATTTCGTGATTGTCGGCGGCGGCCTCAGCGGATTGGGAACCGCGCTGTACCTCAGGCAGCACGCGCCGCAGGCGAAATGCCTCATCCTCGAAAACCATCCCATTTTCGGCGGCGAAGCAAAGCAAAACGAGTTTCTGGTGGAGGGGAAGCGGCTGATTGCACACCAGGGCTCGGCCATCTATCAGATTCAGTATCCACATAGCTTTCTCCGGGGGTTCTACGACTCCATCGGGTTGAAAGTACCCGAGCTGACGTATCAGAAATGGGCAGGACCTGAACCGGAGTTTCCCCTTTCCAGAACTCCCTATGAAGCTGTCGGCTTGCAGCACGGACAATACGGATTCTGGTTTGGCGCACGATTCAGCCAGAGACCGGGAATGTGGTTGATCGATCCGGTGGGGAAGAATCTGGAAGGCGCCCCTGTGTCCAAGGACACTCGACTCGAA